>RECL01000188.1 GCA_007694025.1 Spirochaetaceae bacterium | reverse complement strand
ACGCGCGCGTATCTCGACCGGGCCGGCGTCGCGTACACTACCCGCGACGGTGGCGTTGCAATAGAGGGAAAATCGGTCATAATTCGGCAATGATCTTTCCCGATTTCAACGACGCGGCGTCGTATACCGATTTCCTTGGTACGCTGGCCGCGCTGCCACACGGGTTTCGCGCGGCGACCACGCGCCTGACGTTCACACCAAAGGAGCGCCCGACCCGCGAGCCGTACGCGATGAACCTGGGCGCGATCGTCGCCGATGAACCGACCGAGCGGTTTGCCGCGGTGTTTACCCGCAACGCGTTCCCGGGTGCTCCGGTTATCCTCGGTCGCGAGCGGCTCTGCGAGCCGTCGCTGCAGGGCGTTCTCATCAACAACAAGATCGCGAACGTGCGGTCGGCGACCGGGCTCGACGATGCGCGCAGGCTCACCACGGCGTTCGGTCGTGCAGCCGGGGTATCCGAACGGCGGCTGCTCAGCGTGTCGACCGGGATCATCGGCTGGTCGCTGCCGGTGCCCGAAATGGAGGCCGAGCTGCCGAAGCTTGCCGCGGGCCTCAATCCGGGTAGTGCGCTCGACGTAGCCCGCGCGATCATGACGACCGACAGCTACCCCAAGATCCGCCGCGTCGAAGTCGGTGGAGGATCGATTATTGGCATCGCGAAGGGCGCCGGGATGATCGAACCGAATATGGCAACGATGCTCGTGTTCATCCTGACAGACCTGACCGTCGCACGCGACGAGCTGCGGCAAATCCTTGCGCGAACGGTCGATGCCACGTTCAACGCGATATCGGTCGACGGTGATATGAGCACGAGCGACACGGTGCTCGCGATGTCATCGGGACGAGTGCCCCCGGTTCCGACGCACGAGTTCGAGGCGGCGCTTGCGTCACTCTGTGGATTTCTGGCGCAGGATGTGGTACGCAATGGGGAGGGCACCTCTCACGTTGTCGCGGTGCGGATGACCGGATTACCGTCTGATCAGATCGCCCGCGCGGCGGCGAAGGCGATAGTCAACAGCCCGCTCGTCAAGACCGCGATCTACGGAAACGACCCGAACGTCGGCCGGATCCTTGCCGCGCTCGGTGACTACCTCGGGTCGAATGGCATCGAAGCCGACCCGGCTGACCTTGTGATCCGCGTCGGCGATGAGACGGTGTTTGAAAAGGGATATTTTACGATCGATCGCGACAAGGAAGTGAGACTGTCCGACTATCTTAAATCGACGTCGATGAACCCTCGTTCGGTCGGGTTCCCTCCGCATCAGCGAATCGTAGATATCGGCGTCTCGTGCGGACGCGGCGCCGGCACCGCGCTTGTATGGGGTTCGGATCTGTCGGACCAGTACGTGCACGAAAACGCGGATTACCGCTCGTAGGAAGGTAGATGAGTAACGCACATCACAACGGCTCCGACCGGAGCCTGGACTCCGAGATAAGCCGCGCGAGCGAGCTGCTCAACAAGTGTCGGGTGGAGATCGGCCGCGCGGTCGTCGGTCAGCGGTCGATGATCGACGGGATGCTCATGGGAATCCTCACCGGTGGGCACGTTCTGCTCGAAGGCGTTCCGGGGCTCGCGAAGACGCTCGCGGTGAAGAGTCTGGCAGAGGTGATCGACGCGAGCTTCAAGCGGCTGCAGTTCACGCCCGACCTTCTGCCGGCCGATCTGGTGGGCACGATGATCTACCGCCAGCAGACGAGCGAGTTCGTCGCGCGCAAGGGACCGCTCTTCTCGAACATCATCCTTGCCGACGAGGTCAACCGCGCTCCGGCGAAGGTTCAGTCGGCGATGCTCGAGGCGATGCAGGAGCGGCAAGTCACGATCGGTGAGACGACGTTCCCGCTGCCCAGGCCGTTCTTCGTGCTCGCGACGCAGAATCCTATCGAGCACGAGGGGACCTACCCGCTGCCCGAAGCGCAGCTCGACCGCTTCATCATGAAGCTTGCTGTTTCCTACCCGTCTCCGGAGGAGGAGCTGCAGGTGCTGCGGCGGGTCGGCGTTGAGCGCGAGGAGCGCCTGCGAACGGTTCTGTTCAACTCGGATATCGTGCGGCTTCAGGAGGTCGCATCGCGTATCACCGTCGACGAACGGATCGAAGAGTACATCGTGACCATAGTTCTCAGTTCGCGTAAGCAGGGTGAGACCCGGTCTTTTCACCGGTTCATCGAGCTCGGCGCATCGCCGCGAGCCACGATCTACCTCTATCGATGCGCGAAGGTTCACGCGCTGTTCGACGGGCGGTCTCACGTGCTGCCCGACGATGTCAAGGCAGTCGCTCCTTCGGTCCTGCGCCACCGCGTCATCCCGTCGTACGAGGCGGAGGCGGAACAGCTCACCGCCGACGACCTTGTCGATCTGCTGTTGTCGACGGTGAGCGTTCCGTAATCCATAGATCATGATTGACCGGTCACGACTGCTGTCGAGTGTACGGCGCATTCATCTCCTTGCGACGCGTCTGGTCAAAACGCTACTTGCCGGCGACTATCGCAGCGTGTTCCGCGGGCCAGGGATCGAGTTTGACGAGGTCCGGGAGTACGTGGAAGGCGACGACGCACGGATGATCGACTGGAACGTGAGCTCGCGGATGGACGCGCCGTACACGAAGACGTTCCGCGAGGAACGCGAGCTCACGCTGTTCCTGGTGGTCGATGTGTCGGCGAGCCTCGCGTTCGGGCCGCCGGACCGGACGCGCCGGGAGGTCGCTACCGAGGTCTTTGCGCTCCTGAGCCTGGCCGCCGCGGTCAACAACGATCGCGTCGGAACCGTCCTGTTCTCCGACCGCATCGAGCGATGGGTCGCTCCGCACAAGGGAACGCGACACGCGCTGCGACTGATCACCGACCTTGTCGGCGTGGAACCCGAGGGGCGCGGTTCGGACCTTGCGCTCGCGCTGCGCACGACCGGAGAGGCGCTCAAGCGTCGCGGCGTGGTGGTTGTCATCTCCGACTTCAAGACGACCGGCTATTTCTCCGACCTGACGCTGATGAGTCACCGGCACGATGTCATCGCGGTGCGAATCGCAGACCCTCTGGATGGCGCGTTTCCTGCGACGGGGAACATCCGTCTGGAAGACCCGGAGAGCGGGCGGACGCTCCTTGCGTCGGGGGCATCGCCACGCTTCCGTCGTGCGTACGCGGAGCACTGGGAGGAAGAGTCGCAGCGTTGGCGACGCGAGTGCCGCAAGCGAGGGATCGGGACGCTGGAGATCGACACGGGGCAGGATGTCGCTACCCAGCTGATCCGGTACTTCGAGCGGAGGAAGGGGCGATGAGAGGCGCCCTGATGACCGGTTTCGCGGTGGCGCTCTTTGCGCTGATCGCATCCTCGCTGCCGGCGCAACCGTACACAATCGCGCGTTCGTTTCGGTCGCCGATCGAATCGTACGTCGGAGACACGGTCGAGTTACGCTACGTCGTCCGCACCGACCTCCTGATCGAGCCTCCAGAGTCCGTTCCGTCGGTCGATTGGGGCAGGATCGATTCGGTCGCGGTCCTACCCCTTGGCAACGAGTACGAAGTCCGGTTCGTCGTGACGCCGTTCGTGCCGGGTACGATCGCACTACCCCGTCTGAGACTCGGACAGGTCGACGTCGACGGACTGAGTTTCGTTGTCAACAGCGTTCTGGACGACGACGCGCAGCTCGCTCCGGCGTACGGGCCACTCGTGCTGCCGGGAACCCGGTCGGCGGCGACCATCGCGCTGATCGGTGCGGTCGTGCTGGTATCGGTCGGTGCGTTCGTCGCCGGGCGCGGTCGCGAACGGCTCACCGCCGTGCTCGCTCGCCTTCGCACCGGTCGCCCCGATCGCAGGCTCGCCAGAGAGCTCGCGCGCCTTGGGCGCGATCAGCAGAGGATGTCCGCCCGCGACTGCTACACCGAGCTCATCAGGGCGTTGCAGGACTACATGAGCGCGCGACTGGGCTTCGACTGCAGGTCACGCACGTCAACCGAGCTTGCCGCGTTCCTGCCCGCGCTCGCGTCGATGTGCGGCGCTCATCCGTCGGTTTCCGCGCCGCTCGCGGAGGTCCTCACGGCAGCCGACGGCGCGAAGTTCGCGGGTCGGTCGATCCGGCCAAAGGCGCGCGGCGTTCATGTAGACGCGTGTGTCGGTGTGCTCGACGGACTCGAGAGCGCACGGCGTGCCTCGAAGCGACGACGATCGAAGTCGAGGAGCCTGGATGCTCATCGTTGATCATCCGGGGGTGCTCGCGCTCCTGTTCGCGATTCCGGCCCTTGCCTACCTCAGGCATGTGTGGCCAAAGCGCGGCGGATCGCTTTCGTTCCCGTTCGACACGTGGGGAAGCCCGGGATTCGATCGACGGATTGTCCCGGTGACGATAGTCCGTGCGGTCGCGACCGGTGCGTTCTGGATCGGTGCTGGTCTGTTGATCATCGCGCTTGCAGGCCCCTATCGGGTCGCGCGGGTTCGCAGCTTCCTGACGCGAGGCGTCGACATCGTGATAGCGATCGACCAGTCGCCGAGTATGGCGGCGCGAGACTTCCAGCCGACCAACCGGTTCGAGGCTGCGCGGGACGTGATTCGCGGATTCGTCGCGAGCCGCGAAAACGACCCGATCGGTCTGGTCGGGTTTGGGCTGGAGGCAGGCCTGCGTGTTGCGCCGACGCTCGACTATGAGGTGTTGCTTGAGACGCTCGACGAGCTCTATCTGCTCGAAATGGGCGACGGTACCGCGATTGGAATGGGTATAGCGATCGCGGCGATGCAGTTGCGTCACTCGGACGCTCCCAGGCGCGTGCTGATTCTGCTGACCGACGGTGTCAACAACGCGGGTGAGATCGAACCGGTGACAGCGGCGCGGGTGGCTAACGAGCTGGGCGTCAGCGTGTACGTGATCGGTATCGGCGGTCAGTCGGAGGTTGAGATCGAGCTTACCGACCCGGCTACCGGTCAACTCCTGCGGGGCACGATCCGTGACGGATTTGATGAGGTGGCATTGCGCGCTATTGCCGAACAGGGTGGGGGGCGCTACTTCTTTGCCGGCTCTGCGACTGCGTTGCAGGCTGCGTTCGATTCGATTGACACCGTCGAGCGCGTTGAGCAGCGCTCGATGCTGCGGGTCGAACGCACCCCACTCGACCAGCTGTTCATACTGATCGGGTTCGCTCTCGTGTTGCTCGACTTCTTCGTGCGCAAGCTGCTGCTCCGCGAGGTCTTCCCATGACCGTCGAGTACCCGGCGCTCCTTGGCGCTCTGCTGATCCTTGTTCCGGTCGTCGGTCTCCAGGTTCGGGCGTTCGTGCTCGGACGGCGCGATCTGCTCATCGTCGGTGCGCACCTCGATCCCGTGGCTCTCAGCAGCCTCTATCTGGTCAAGTCGTTTCTGACCGCATTCGCCTTCGACGTCTTTGTCGTCTTCTCTATTCTTGCGATGGCCGGGATTTCGTGGGGGCAGGTCTCGGTCGAGGAGGATCGCTCGGGGCTCGACGTGGTCGTGTCTATCGACGTGTCAAGGAGTATGCTTGCCGCCGATATCGAGCCGAGCAGGCTCGATCGCGCTGCCGCGCTCGTGCGAACGGTCGTCCGCGATCTGCCGCTCGCGCGGTTCGCGGTGACCGTCTTCAAGGGATCGGCGACCACGCTGATGCCGCTGACCAGCGATCCGTTCGCCGTCGAAATTGCGCTCGAAGGGCTCACACCCGCGCTCGTGTCGACACCGGGGACGAACATCGAGGTCGGACTCGCGCACGCGCTCAACCGGTTTCCGAGCGCTTCGTCTGCGCATCGCGCGGTCATCCTTGTGAGCGACGGAGAGGCGCTCGCCGGAGACGCTCGCGGACCGGCTGCTCGAGCGAAAGATCTCGGTATACCCGTCTTCACGGTTCTCACCGGAACCGCCGAAGGCGCCGTCATACCGGCCCCCGATGGCTCTCCGCTGACCGATGAGGCCGGACGCCCGCGGGTTTCGCGCGCGGATCCAGCGATGCTCGAGAGCATCGCGCTCGCGACCGGCGGGCGCGCGTTCCTGCTGACCGATCCCGACGCGGTGCCCGATCTGATCCGTGAGATCGGCCGGTTCGTGGATCTGCGGCAGCGCGAGGGGTTTCGGCTGGTTCCGCATCGCAGGTATCGCCTCTTTCTTGGCGTCGCACTCGCCGCGCTCGCCGTTTCGCTTATACTAAGGATAGTCCGATGGCAAAGGCTCTTCTGAAGGCCAGTCCGTTCCTGCTCGTGATCGTGCTCGGCTCGTGTTCGGCCGTCTCACCGATGGTTTCGGTTGTACGCGGAAATCTTGCGTACGTCCGAGGCGAGTATCAGGCCGCACTCGTGCACTACCTGGACACGCAGGAACGCCGTGGCGACCGGAGCTGGTTGCTGTTCAACATCGGCAACGTGTACTACGCGCTCGGTGAGCACGACGCTGCGCTTGCCTCGTGGCAGGACGCGATGCAGCGAGCGTCGGGTAACGGTTCCAGAACCGCACAGACCGCCGCGCTGATCTACGCGTCGGCGTTCAACCGTGGGGTGCTCTTCTACGAGCGCGGACTCTACCAGGAAGCGCACGATGAGTTCCGGTACGCGTTGGAAGTCAACAGTCGAAGCGTCGCGGCCAAGACCAACGTAGAGCTCGCGCTGTTACGGCGTCGCGCCGCCGAGGAGGCGCGACGTCTTGGCCCAGTCAGCCCCGACTCCCGGCAGGGCGACGTTGATACGCCACAGACGGTGAGGATCCTCGAATACATCAGGCGCAAGGAAGCTCAGCGATGGCACGCGAATCGAGACGCAGACCAGCTTTCCGATCAGCGCGACTGGTAGCGTTGTTCGTTCTCGTGGGTCCGATCGTATCGGCCCAGGTGGCGACCGACGTTTCGGTGCGCAACCTCCTTGTCGGCGAGCGGATGACCTACGTCGTCACGGTCGATCACGAAGAACCCGAGGACGTCAACGCGCCGGAGATCGAGTTTGCAGGGTTGCGACGTATCGATGGCCCGTCGGTCCGACCGATTAGCGTTCAGATCCAGGCGGGGCGCGGTCGTGCGGTAGAGGTCCGATACGTGTTCGAGGCCGTTACCCCCGGGCGCTACGTGCTTCCGGAAGTGCAGCTTCTGGTTGCCGGGCAGGTTTTCCGCTCCTCAGAGCGAGTGATCGAGATCGGCGCTGGGCGCGCCCGCGATGCGGTTCCGTTCCTCGCCCGGTGGTCAGAGCCGCCTGGGCCGCTCGTCGTGGGGCAGACAGTGTCGGTTGCGCTCGAGATCTACAACGCAGCAGACTTCGTCTACCCGTCGGCCGTGTCGATCGGTGCGGTCCAGGGGGCCATAGTCGAGGAGGTCGAGGGGATCGGCGGGATCGCGCGGCGCCGGGTCGACGGCGTCACGCTGCATACCATCCCGGTAGCGGTCTTTTTGGTTACTCCGACCCGCGCGGGCACGCTTACGCTGCCGGCCGCCGATATCGCCGCGGGGCCGCTTACCGCGCGCGCGGCGGCGGTTTCCGTAGCGGTGAGCCAGGCTCCCCCTGAGATCGACACGACGGGTGCAGTCGGGACCTTCGTACACGACGTGACCGTGGGGTCGTCGTCGCTCGCGACCGGAGACACGACCCGGGTGATCCAGAGGGTCTCGGGCGTCGGCAATCTTGGTTTTCTTGAGCTGCCGGCAATGCGGTTCGAAGGGCTCGAGGTGGTCGAACGGCAGGTCGAGTCGGTTCTGGTCCCGGTGAGCGGCGGATACTCCGGGCACGTGAGTGAGAGTGTAGTCGTTCGCGCCAGGACCGACGGTCCGTACCGGATCAGCGTCGATCCGTTCGTCTGGTACGATCCGGCCCGACGTTCCGTGGTGCGCGCCACAGCGAGGGCGATTGCGATCGAGGCACGGTCGACACGGCAGTTGTCGGTCGAAGGATCGGTGGCCGAGCCGATTGCGCTGCTATCGCGTGAGGAGATTGCTGCCGTCCATCGAGAAACCTGGCATGAAAACCCGCTTCTGTTCGGCTGGTTGGTTCCAGGGCTACTTGTCCTGGTCGTCGCGCGGATCTGGAAGCCGCGCAAGCCGCACGTGCTGCTGCTGATCGTCGCGTCGTTCGCGCTGACCGATTCGCTGCCGCAGAGTCTGCCGTGGGAACGCATCGACCGCGGACTCCGGTTGTACGACGACGGGAACCTGGCTATGGCTATTCATGAGTTCGAGCACGCATCACGCTCCGCACCCGAGTCTGCCGGGATCCAGTACAATCTTGCCGTGCTTTACTTCATCGCGGGTGAGACCGCCCGGTCGGTATACGCCGCGCGAGAGTCGGTGCGGTTCGCCCCCGATGTCGCGTGGTCGCGAGAGCTGCTCGCCCGGATAGAGCACGCTTCTGGGCTCGTACGAACGGTGCCGCCGCCGCATGTTGCGCACCCGAACATCTTCTTCGTGACGCTTGTTGGTGCGGTCAACGCGCTGCTCATCGCAATCGGTTTGTTCGGCCGCAGGCGTCGAAGCCTGGTTATTCTTGCGTGGCTTGTGGCGGGGATCGTGAGTGCGGGCTCGCTGGCCGGGCTGATCGTCACGACCGCGCACCAGAACAGCCAACTCGCGGTGCTGCGAAGCGACTACACGATGAAGCGAATCCCGGATGTTGCTTCCGACGGGTGGCTCGAAATCAGCCGCGGATCCGCGGTTCGGGTTGTATCGCAGCACGGAGGGTTTGTACTCGTCAGGACGGCTCTGGAGCTGGAGGGTTGGATAGAGGTCGCTGAAGTCCTGTGGGTCGGGAATCCGGCGCACGACCTGGTGAGGTATCGCAGCCATGATCTGTGACCACGTCGTGATTCGCTGGTGCGGGTGAGGGTAGGAGCTTGAAGCAGAGTTGGCTCGACCGCTACCCGCCGGTCGACAAGGACCGCGACGCCGATACCGGCACCTCTGTACCCGTCCATCCGACTGATCTGCCGGTGGAGGCCCGGATCGATCTGCACGGGATGCGTCTTGAAGAAGCGCTTGCCGCGACCCGCCGCTTCATCGACGAGTGTTCTGCAGCCCGGTACCGCAAGATAGTCGTCATCCACGGAAAAGGAGCGGGAGGTAACGGTGTGCTGAAGCGGGAGATCCGTGCGTACGTGGAACGCGATCCGCGCGTCGGGAGAACCGGCTACTCGAAAGGCAACGAAGGAGGCACAGGGGCGCTGTGGCTGTTACTCAAGCGCCCGCAGCGATGAGCTACCGCTCGCGGTAGATGATGCGACCTCGAGTGAGGTCGTACGGCGACAGCGCGACCTTTACCTTGTCTCCCGGCACGATGCGGATGTAATGCTTTCGCATCTTGCCGGACAAGTGCGTCAGAATGTTGTGCCCGTTCTTGAGCTCGACCCGAAACATCGTGTTCGGCAACGACTCCGTCACAACGCCCTCGACCTCGATAGCTTCCTCTTTTGCCACTGCAGCTCCTTTGCCTCACAGCATGGTACGTACGACACGGCATGAATGTCAATTCCACCATGCCGATCCTACCGTGTTGACTTTTCAGTACGAATGCACAACATTAGGGCACCTTCGGGCTGGGAGGCAGGTATGGATCAGGCATTTGTCGAACGGATGAAGCAGAAGCTTCTTGAGCTGAAGGCGGAGATCCTCCAGAATCTGATCTCCGAGGACGAAGAGTTTCGCGACATCGTCGAAAAGGACGACTCGAAGGATCTTGTGGACATCGCGAGCACCGATATCGACAAGACGACGCTTGAGGCGCTCGGCACGCAGGAGATGCGGCGGTTGCGGCTCATCGAGTCCGCGCTGGTCAGGATCCAGAACGGGAAGTACGGCCTCTGCCTGAAGAGCGGCCTCCCTATTCCCGAGGAACGCCTGGAAGCGATCCCGTACGCGCTCTACCGAATCGAGTACCAGAACGAAGTGGAACGCCGCAACCGATAGAGTTCCCTCAGCTCAATTCGCACGCCATTTCGTCCGATCATCGAAGCAGAGGGCGAGATGGTCGTGCAGGCACCAGGAACGGCAGGGAACGCGTTTCAGCTGAGCAGCATCGTGCGGGCGCAGTACGCCTCTGGCAAGATCGCGGTTCCGCTCAGCGACGGGCTCTACGTTAGCCTCAGACACGTCAAGGGCGTCCCGAGCGGCGACAGCCGCGGGTTTTCGCTATCGAAGCTTCAGATGATGGACCTCATAGTCGATCGACTCGTTCAGTTGCGCGGTTACGGGGTTGGAGAGGTCGTGGCCGATCCGGACCAGGACGTCGACAGCCAGATTCATCAGCTTGCAGAACAGCTTCGCGCGACGATAGCGTCGGTGTCGACTCCCTCCGGATCGTTTGCCGCAGGCATCATCGAGCCCGGGTTACTCTTCGACCTTGTCGCCTGATGCCAACCCCTATAGTGATCGTGGCCGCTTCACATCTGCGGATTCGGCGTGAAATCGTTGAACTCGATCTCGCGCTCAAGCACCGAATTCGGTCCGTGACCGGGGAAGAGCCTGGTGTCGGGCGGTAGCGCGAAGAGCGTCTTGGTGATGCTCTTCGTGAGCTT
>RECL01000167.1 GCA_007694025.1 Spirochaetaceae bacterium | reverse complement strand
ATCCGGCTGATTTTCCCAGCGTACAGTCGTTCCCGGCGGACGCAATCGAAGACACGGGCCGGGTGGAGTTCGACCAGAGGGTTCTCACGATCGCGCCGGAGGTGTCGGGCAAGCCTGGCGTCGACGTGTATGGCCAGCCGATCCCGGGGTCGCACGCGCCGGAGCCGCGCATCGCGCTGCACGAACACCTGGAGCGCAAGGGCAACGTCGTCGTGTCGACGCTGAGCGGACTTCTCCACAAAGCGTGGCAGGATGAGACGATCCAGCTCCGCGTCGTGCCGCACGCCGACGCGAAGATCAGCGTCAAGCTCTACGAGAGCAGGATGGCCGCGTCGATCACGATGCTGCCGGCCTCAGGAACCGGAAGCCGGCTCCGATGGGAGTCGGTGGAAGAAGCGGTCAAGTCGCACGCGCTCACGAGCGGCGTTCGCGAGGAGCTGTTGCGCGCGGCGTTCGCGCGCGTGGAAGCGGGCGAAGAGATCCGCGATCTGATCTTCGCGCGCGGACGCTATCCAGCTGCGTCTTCGTCGGGTGAAATCGAGATGCTGATCGACCTCGCGTCGGGGGCCGACGTGACGCTCCGATCGGACGGTACCGCCGATTTCCGGAACCAGGACCGGATCACAACGGTGCGCTCAGGAACGGAGATTGCGCGGGTACGCCCCGTAGACGGTGACGGAGAAGACGGCTACGACGTGTGCGGCACCGTCCTCGAAGCGCCACGAACGACCGAAGCCACGGTCGACGCGGGCAAGAACGTGAGCGTCCGCGAAAACAACGACGGCAGCAGAACGCTGGTAGCGGACATCGACGGCGAGCTGTCGGTACAGGATGGCCGGTTCGAGGTGCGCGCAGGCTACTCGGTGGAAGGCGATGTCGACCTGCACAGCGGGAACATCCGGTTTCCGGGAACCGTTACCGTGAAGGGATCGGTCCGGACCGGCTTCTACGTGATGGCGACCGGATCGATCCAGATCGGAGAGCTTGTGGAGGCGGCGCTCCTGAGCGCCGACGGCGACATCGTCGTGAACCAGGGCGTGAAGGGTGGCGGCAAGGCGGTGCTGCGCACGAAAGGTGCTGTCGGGCTTACGTTTGCCGAGCAGACGACGATCCTTGCTGTTGGTAACGTGCAGGCTAAAAACTCGATCGTTCACTGCGACGTGAAAACCAACGGTAAGGTGCGAATGATCGGCGACAAGTGCAGGATTGTCGGTGGCCGGATCCGCGCGCGCGAAGGGATCGAGACGCACGACCTGGGCTCCGAACGGGGCGTGAAGACCAGGGTCGAGTTCGGACAGAACTACCTGATCGCCGACAGGATCGAGCGCGAAGAGCGCGAGATGGAGAAGATCAAGCGTGAAGTCGCGCGCATCGATCAGGCGATGCACGAAGCCGAGCGATCCGGCGGTCGCGCGGGTCTGGACGCGCTGCACACAAAGAAGCTCCACATGATGAAGCAGCTCGAGCAGCGCGGCCTGCGCATCTTCACGCTTCGGGAGCGATTCGAGGAACACCACGAATCGGAGCTTCTGATCAAGGGAAACCTCTGGCCCGGGGTGCTCGTCGAAACCCACGGCCGGACGCTTGAGGTGTCGGCACCCGCGAAGAACGTCGTAATCGCGTTCAACCCGCAGACCGGACAGATCGAACAGCGCGCCGCCGGCGGCGCCAGTCAACGATGAGTGCATACCTGCCGTACCCCGACTGGCTGACGCCGCGGGTATCGCCGGGCCTTCCGGTCCGTTGGTACGGCGTGATGTACGTCGTCGCGTTTGTGATCACGTACGCGCTGTTCTGCCACGAGGCACGACGATCGGGCCTCTGCGACGACCGCGATGAGATCTCGCGTTTCTTCACGTGGATCATCGCGGGTGCGCTGCTTGGCGGGCGACTCTTCTTCGTCTTCGTGTTCGCCGATTCGCAGCCCTTCATCGAACGTCCATGGACGATCTTCTGGCCGTTCGACGATGGACGGTTCACCGGAATCCAGGGAATGAGCTATCATGGCGGATTCCTTGGGGTCATAGTCGGCACGATCGGCTACGCGGTGTCGCGCAAGCAGAACGTTCTGGAGTGGGGTGACGTGCTCGCGGTGTCGGCTCCGCTCGGGTACACGTTCGGTCGGATCGGTAACTTCATCAACGGCGAGCTGCTCGGACGGATCAGCGCCGCGCCGTGGGCGGTGCTCTTCCCGCAGAGCCGGAGGGTAGCGGTCGATTCACCGTTTGCCGTCGCGATCGCCGATGCGGCCGGCATCGCAATCGCACCCGGTATGCCGGTCGTGAATCTGCCGCGCCACGCATCGCAGCTCTACGAAGCCGTGCTTGAGGGGCTCGTTCTCTGGCTGGTGCTCTGGTTCGTGTTTCGAAACCGGCGGATGTTCCGCGGATCGCTCATCGCGCTCTACACGCTCGGCTACGGCGTCGCCCGGTTTCTGGCCGAGTACTTCCGTCAGACCAACGAAGAGATCGGTTTCGTGCTCGCGATCGGCCGCGCCGACGCGCACGTCGCGCTCACCGATTCGCTCCTGCACCTGACCGAAGGGCACGTCTACTCGCTCGCGATGACCGCCTGCGGGCTGATCGTGCTGATCATCTGCAGACTGCTGCACCGGCGCGAACCGGTCGTGCAGACCTTCGAGTCTGGCCCGGCTTCACGATAGTCAGGCCAGACGCCGACTCCGGACGCAAACGAGCTTGCAGCCGAAGAAGCAGTGCGCGATAATGGGGCGTGGCCGGATGGCTCGCGGTACTCGTTGACAACAGGGAGCTCGTCAGGATAGCGCGGCTGCGGCACGGCGCGGGCGGTGCGCTCAATCTGACGACGATGCTCGCCGGGCAGGACCAGGCGGTCGTTCACGTCTATGTCCGTTCGCCAAAGGTGCGCGAGCGTATCCACACGTTTCACCTTCGCGATCTCACCTCACGGCCCGAGCGGCCGCGAATCGTCGTCTCTGCGCACGTTCGCGATGATGTGACCGTCGCGCTTCGCGTCAACGGCGAGCTACGCGAAGAGCGCCGCATCGCGATCCCCGACGACGCGCTGCGACCGGCGGTAGCGGGCTGGCTCGTTCTGGCGCTCTTGATCCTGCTCCTTGCGGCCGGGACGATCTGGTGGGTCAGCCGGGGCCGGGACCAGACCGCCCCGGGTTTCACCGCCGCAATGCGAGACCGGATCGTTACGGTGCTCACGCCGACTGCAGCCCTGCCCGATGTGTCGGGATCGCCGGGCGACGCCGTGCGCGCGTTCGACCAGCCGACTCAAGCCGACGCGGAGGTTCAAGCCGACGCCGAAGCCGAGGCCGACGCGATCACGCGCCGGTGGACGATCTACTTCGAACCCGACAGTGCGGTGATCACCGACGATGCGCGCCGCCGGGTCGACGAGCTCGCCGCCGAGATTGCAGGATCGCACACACCGCGAACTATCGAGATCACCGGTCACACGGCGCTGTTCGGCTCCGAGGCGTCACGGATAGACCTTTCGGTGCGCCGCGCCGATGCGATAGCACAGGTGCTGAGCGCGGTGATCGATGACGGCGAGCTGACGGTAGTGGGTGCAGGCGGAACCGATCCGGTCACGTTCGATCCGGATCGGCAACCAGAGAACCGCCGGGTGGAAATCCGGGCGCTACCGTGACACCCACTCGACGTTGAGCGCGGCCACAGGGCTGCGCGCGCCCTGCCATACTGCAATCACACGGTACTCCGCCGCCGTCGGTTCGGGCGACCAGATGAAGGTGCCGTCGCATATCTGACTGCGCCAGTAGTTCTGCTCCGACGGCGCGCTTCCATCGCGCGTGATATAGAGCGTTGCGATGCTATAGTCGCAGGAGATCGCCAGTCGCGTCCCCACGTCGCTGCCGTCGGACACCGGAATGTCGATGCTTCCCGATACCGTTCGTCCACCGACAGTGAACGCGGGCGCGGAGAGCCGCGGCGACTCTTCGTGGCGCCAGTTCACGGCCAGTTGAATCGGCTCGCTGATCACGCCGTCTGAGACCGCCGCAAGCCGGTAGGTCGCCGGCCCCTCCAGAGAGCGCGTTATCACGAAGGGGTCGCGCGGATCGATCGGACCACCCCAGTTGTTCTCGGGGGTCGGAATGCTGCCGTCGCGCGTCACAAAGAGCGTCACATCGGGATCGGCCGACTTCGGAACCAGCCGTCCGGACGCGGGCCCGCCGGTCGGCAGCGTCACCTGTGTACCGGACTCGAACCGGGTGCCGTCGGCCGCGGCGAACCAGATGGCCACATCGAGTACGTCGTCGTCTTCGACGATTTCGACCGCCGGAGCAGGGTCCTGGGTCGCGCAACCAACCACAAACAACACGAGCGCGCCCAACAGCGCGATCCTGGTAACCGTCCTCATAGACCCTCCGTGGCAAGTGTACCACCACTCGCCGAGCATGACACCTATTCGTCCCATATCGCGCGCCAGTTGACCCGCTTCTTTCGCCGCGACCGTTCGGCGTTCGGTTTGGCCGCCTCCCGGAGAGAGCCGTCACGGATCGTCGCTGCCTTCGGCGGAGCCGCGGGCGTCGGCTGCACCGCTGCCTTCGGCGGCGCCGTCGGCGTCGCCGGAGCCGCAGCAGCCGGCGGGGGCGGCACGGCACGCTTGGGCGCCTTCACGGACGCGTCCGGCGCTTGCGCCGTCGGCGGCCGGCGTCGGCGGCCGACTCCCGCGCCGGTCACGATCACGAGCAGCACCCCGGCCGTGGCAATCGGGAAGTAGTCGCCCCACCGCGTATAGAGCGTGAGCGGCTGATCGTCGGCGATCCGTACGTCGCTTATCAGCGTGGCTTCCTGGAACTGCGGGATCGTCGCCAGGATGCGTCCGTACGGGTCGATCGAACCGGTGAGGCCCGAAGCGGTTGTCCGGACGACTGGGCGGCGATTCTCAACCGCGCGGAAAAGCCCCGCGACGAAGTGCTGCTTCGCCTGAACCTCCGCAAGCGACCAGTAGTCGTTCGATACGTTGAGCAGCAGTTCGGCGCCGGCCAGAACGAACCCGCGGACGAAGTTCGGGAAGACGTCCTCGTAACAGATCGGCGTCGAAAACCGGACGAGCGGGTGCTCGAACACGGTCATCTCGGTCCCCTGCCCCCAGAAGTAGACGTCGAACTCTTTCAGCAGGTCGTAGACCCACGGAAGCTGATCGCGGTACGGAAAGTGCTCGGTGAACGGTACCAGCCGGATCTTCCGGTACGTCGCGCGACGCACCCCGCGGTCGTCGAACAGGACGGTGCTGTTGTAGTTGGTCCGGTCGGCCTCGGCACCCCGCTCGTCCAGCTCCACCTCGTAGTCATCGTTACCGGTGAGCAGCCAGGTGCCAAGCGAGCGCTGATAATCGAGGAAGCTGCGCACCAGCACGTGGAACCGGCGGACAGAGGTGTTGGTGGTCCAGTGCCGGATGTTCGGGACGAACGCGGTCTCCGACCAGGTGACCAGATCCGGACTGGACGCCATGGTCTCATCGGTCAGCCGGCGGAGCGTCGCAAACGTCTGTTCATAGTCGCTCTTGCGCGGATCATTGCTCTGTTGGATCTGCGCGATCCGCACGCTACGGCCCGACGCTTGCGACACGTCGGCTACGGCGATGACTACGGTTCCGTACAGTATAACCGCTCCGACAACGCCGGCGGTCGCCACCAGCCAGCCGAACCGTGAACGAACGGTTCCGGTCGCGGCGCGACGGCGATCGATCTGAGCGCCGATGAACTCGGCGATAGCCGAGTTTGCCAGCAGCACGACGAAGCTGACACCCCATACGCCGGTCAGTGCGGCGATCTGGATCAGCGGCAGCACGGCGTACTGCGTGTGCGCCGCGAGCGCCCACGGATACCCCAGGAACCCGATCGACCGCAGATACTCCAGGACCAGGAACGCGAGCGGGAACACGAGCGGTCTGGCCCTGCCGACGAGCCGGTACGCCAGGAGCGCGACTGGGGTAAACAGCGCGTAGTAGATCAAAAAGAAGAGAACCGTGATCGCAAGCGACACCAGGTTGAACGTCCCAAGCCAGTAGCTGGTCAGCAGCGTCGAAAACACGCCAAACACGATCCCGTAGAAGACTCCGTGACCGAATCGCACCGAGCGAAGCACCAGAAAGAGCGGAACAAAGCCGATCCACCCCAGCATCGCGATCCCGTCCAGACTCACGAACGACGGTTGCGCGATGGTGATCAGGAAGCTCGACAGGAGCACGAGCACCAGGCTCCAAGGGCGCACGATCGCGTCGCGTGGCTCGTGGCTCGGTCGGCACGCTTCGCGAACCGCGCGATAGCGGCTCACGCGCACCAGGAGATAGACTCCCAGATTCAGCGCGACCAACGGGAACACGCGCGCCCAGACCAGTAACCGCTCTACGCGCGTGTCGAGCGCGAGCCGCAGGTTGCCGCCTGCGGCGATGAACCGCTGCACGTAGTCCATGTTCGCGTTCAGCGCGAAGATGTAGCTGAACAGAAAAAGGAGGAGCGCGAACGCGCCGAGTACCTCGGGAACGAACACGAGCCGCCGTACGAACGAGCGGCGAAACGGAAGGCTCCCGCTGGAGCTGAACACGAGCACTATCCCCCAGACGTAGTGCAGCGCGATCAGGACGATCAGCGGCGCGTCGGCCCACCCGATTCCGTCGATCGCGAGGGGACTGCCGAGCAGGATATACGTCGCTGCGAGCGCAACCGCGAGGTAGAAGCCCGCGATCACCCTCGTCGGTGATCTTGTCATCGATCCCAAGTCTATTCGTTTGCCCGCCGGCAGGCAATCGCGTATACTGGCCGCTGTCATGGTCGGAACGGTACGTCGGAAGAACCGGAGAAAGGGCCGCCGCGCGCGGCGCAGGATCGCTGCGTCGAAGCTTTTCCACCGGTTCCTGCGCGCCACCTTCGGGAACTATCTCACGACACGCTACGGCGCGCGCTCTGAAAACGCCGAGTTCCTGAGACAGCTGCGCCCGCCGTACCTGGTGCTGCCGAATCACACGTCGGTGCTCGATCCGTTCTTCGTGAACAGGTTCGTACCGGGCATTGTCCACTACGTCGTCTCCGACTCGAACTTCCGTTCGCGGATCGTCGAGTTCGGGCTGGCGCTGGTCGGTGCGATCCCGAAGACCAAGGCGATGTCCGACCTGGACACCATCAAGAACATCATGGCCGTAACGCGCAGCGGGGGCATCGTCGGGATCTTCCCTGAGGGCCAGAGCAGCTGGGACGGCGCGACGCTGCCGATGTACTACTCGACCGCGAAGCTCATCAAGGTGCTGAAGGTCCCCGTGGTCGTCGCACGGATCAACGGCGCGTTCCTGACGCTGCCCCGCTGGTCAAAGCGCCGACGGTACGGAAAGATCACCGTCCGCTTCGACCTTGCATTCGACGCAAAGGGGATCCGCGCCGCAAGCGTCGATCAGATCAACGAGCGCATCGTCACGCTGCTCGATCACGACGATATCGAGCGCAACCGCGTGGTACGCCAACGGTTCACCGGCAGAGACCGGGCCGAGTACGCGGAGATAGCGCTGTTCATGTGCCCGTCTTGCCGCGCGATCGGATCACTGCGATCGGAAGGCAACGAACTCGGCTGCAGCGAGTGCGGGTATAGAGTTCGACTTTCCATTTACGGGCTGTTCCAACCGGTTCGTGGGGAGCTCCGCTTCGACACTATGCACGGATGGAACCTATGGCAGACGCAGGAGTTCCGCGCGGTGGTCGACCGGTACGCGCAGAACGGAGCCGATGCACCGCTCCTGACCGAGGAAGCCGCCGACGTTCGAATCGGGTTCCGCGAGAACCCGCTCGAGCCGTTTGCGCTCGGCAGGATGGAGCTATACGCCGACCGGATCACCGTGTTGGACGGGACCGAAGCGCACGAGTTTCCGATAGCTGAGATCAGGGGCATCAACGTGCAGAACAAGGAGCGGCTCGAGTTCTACTCCGGCGAAGACCTGTTCAGCGTGTCGCTCCCCGACCCACGAGGATGTACGTACAAGTGGGACCTGGCTGTTCGGCATCTCCAGCGCAACGGATAAGGAAATAATTGGCCACTTCCCCGGGTTCAGCCGATACTGTTGAGAGAAGGCGTCGACTGATGAGCGAGATACCATGGCAACGAAACTCGAAAAACTGAAGAACGTCATCGGGGTCGACTCGATTCTGAACAAGATTCAGGATCTGGACATCCTGCTCGAAAGCATCCTCTCCGAGGCGCGCAACGTGCTGAGCGCCGATGCGGGCAGCATCTACATCAAGGAAGGCGACGAGCTCGCGATCGCGTACTCGCAGAACGACACGAAGGCGAAGGAACTCCAGCCTGGCGAGAAGCTCATCTACAACGTGTTCCGGATTCCGATCGGGAGCGGTACGCAATCGGGGTACGCGGCGCGCATCGGCGCGACGGTGAACGTACGCAACGTCTATGAGATCGAAGAGGGCGCCCCGTACGGATTCGACCCGAGCTACGACGAACTGACGAACTACCGGACGGTATCGACACTGTCGATCCCGCTCAAGACGAACATGAACGAGACGCTCGGCGTGCTGCAGCTGATCAACAAGAAGGATTCGCGCGGCCGCACGATCGCGTTCAGCAAGGACGACGAGCTGATCGCGGAGCACTTCGCGACGAACGCGACGATGGCGCTCCAGCGCGCGCAGATGACGCGGGCGATTCTGCTGCGGATGACCAAGATGGCGGAGCTCCGCGATCCCAAGGAGACCGGCCGGCACGTCAACCGCGTCGCGGGGTACGCGCTCGAGATCTACGAGCGATGGGCGAGCGTGAACGGAATCCCGCGGCAGCAGGCCGAACGAACGCGCGATATACTTCGAATGGCGGCGATGCTCCACGATGTGGGCAAGGTCGCGATCAGCGATACGATCCTCAAGAAGCCAGGGCGCTTCAACGAGGAGGAGCGGGAGGTCATGACGAGCCATACGTGGCACGGCGCGCGACTGTTCACCGACAAGCAGAGTGAGTTTGACGAGATCGCTCAGGTGGTCGCGCTCACGCACCACGAAGAGTGGGACGGCAACGGCTATCCCGGTCACGTCGATATCATGACCGGCAAGCCGACCAGGACCGACTCGCAGGGCAACGCGATCGGCAAGAAGGGCGAAGAGATCCCGGTCATGGGCCGGATCGTATCGCTCGCCGACGTGTACGACGCGCTGCGCAGCAGCCGCGTCTACAAGAAGTCGTGGTCGGAGGACGACGCATTGCGCGAGATCCGTCGACTTTCCGGGACAAAGTTCGATCCGGCGATAGTCGATGTCTTCTTCGATGTGTTACCCAGCATCCAGACGATCTCGGCACGGTACGCGGAAGACGATGAAGAGACGCTCACGACATCGGTCGGCGACACAACCGTCACCAAGCCACGCGACGAGTGATCCGGTGGTCGCCGCACGCGGCAACCGGCGCCGTGCGATCGCATGGCTGATCGTCGCGGCGCTTCCGCTGCTCACGACGTGTAACCTGGCTGACCCCGACTACTACTTCCTTGAAAAGCCACGTACGTTGCTGTTGTTCGACGGGTTCCGGGACAACCAGAATCGGTGGAGACCTGGCGCGACCGACGGGTACGATCCGTCGTTTTCCCTACCGCGCGACGGCGGTCGGTTCCTGGTGACCGGTCCGCGGACGTTCCTGATCTCCTCCCACGACGAAAACCGCCTGCGCGGCGACCTGGAGATCCTGGTATCGTGGGAGATCCTGTCGGGCGAAATGTCGACGATCGCAAGCGGCGACGTGTTCGATTTCCGCATCGTCCTTGCCTCACCGGCGTCCGATACGTCGACGCTCTTCGGCCCCGCCGTGAGCTTCGCGATCGATCCGGGGACCAATAGTATGGAACTCGTGATCTCAGACTCTACCGATCCGGGGGCGGATCACGCCTCCGTCGACGTTGTCACTGCTGCGCTTCCGATGTACGGGGTGCTCCGGATCGTCGCGCTGGCACACGCCGGGGTACCTGAGATCTCCGCGTGGCTCACGGGGCCGGGCACACTCGAGACGCTGTCCGTTTCGCGCCAGATTCCAGGCGGGTGGGGAGCGGAGCACCTGCTTGCGATCCAGGCGTCGGCCCCAAGTGAGACGCATCCACGCGCGCTTGAGCGCTTGGTGGTGATGCGCGCGAGGGTTCCGGAATGACGGTTCGACGCACGCTCCTGGTGGCGCTCCTCATCGCTTCGATCGGTCTGATCACCGGCTGCGATCGGCTGCTCTTCGGCGGAGCAGTTCCGAACCCGAAGCTCGACCCGCCGCCGGGGACGTACGCAGAGCCGATCTTCGTGCAACCGGTCCGCGATCGCAACGCCGACGAGTACTACTACTCAACCGACCCGAGCGCGCCGATCAACCAGTTCCGGCGCCTGGAAGAGTTTCGGGTCACCGACGAGGTGTCGTTTCGCTACTTCGCGGTCAGCTGGTCTGCGCTGCGAAGCGAGATCCTGGTAGCCGAGTACCGGATCGACCCGTCGGGG
>RECL01000135.1 GCA_007694025.1 Spirochaetaceae bacterium | reverse complement strand
CGTAGTAGTGACGACGAAACGACACCCAGTAGTCGTCCGTGTAGTTGCGGCACGCGCCCTCGGGCGCGCCCGCACACCCGTCGATACCGCCGGGGCCGTTGAAGCTGCGGTAGTGCAGTCGCGCCGGGTCGTCGAACTCACCCGGCACAACGACCCGTTCCAGATCGCGACTCATGTCGACCCTGTCCAGGTATGCAGCCGGTGGGTCGATCGGATAGTGCGGACCGCTGAATGAGGCCCATAGAAACAGGCCCTGATCCGATCGATAGCCATTGATGTAGTCGACCGCCTTTCGGCCGACCCAGGAGTCGGGATGCCACTCGTCGGGACCGGGAAACGGGAAGACGCGCCCGTTCTCCAATCGCTGCCATGTGGCATCTCGGTACGCCCCCAGATACCCGGCTGCGTCGAGCTCCTTAGCGTAATCATCGTAGAACCAGACCGACACCTGCTTGTCGTCCTGCAGGTCCAGGTGGTCGATGCCGAGTCTGAGGTACGAATCGCGGAACGAATCGTACGGTAGCGTCCGATCTGCGCGCGTCTCACCGTAAGGGACCGGGTAGTAGTGGCACTTCCCGATGTGTGCGGCGGTGTACCCATGATCCCTGACCGTTCGATAGAGGTTTGGCGACTCCGGATCCGTCGTAACAGGACGGAAGTTGCTGTACGCGCCGCTCGCGTGAGGTAACTTGCCGCTCAGCAGCGACCACCGCGCCGGAAGGCACCACGGACTGGACGAGTAGGCGCGATCGAACCTGGTCCCGCGTTGTGCCAGCCGATCCAGGTTCGGCGTCGGAACGGCCGCGTTCCCGTAGCATCCTATCGCCTCGCGTATCAGCTCATCGGCCGTGATCAGAACGATAGCGGGACGGGTTGTGTCAGACATAGGGTGTCTCCAGTCACAGAAGAACGAGAGTCTGAGATAAGCGGGGCGGCGCCGTAGCGCCGCCCCTGTCATCATCCAATCGGAGCCCGACCGGTTACCGGTTGATACTCGCTTGGTAGATCGCTTCGAGCTCGCGAAGCCCCATCCTCGCAAGCGTCTGCCGCCATCGCTCCCATTCGGCGTCGCTGTTGACGTTGAGCCGACCGGTCACGAATGCCGCGAAGGTCTCTTCGACGTAAATGTCCAAGTCACTCTTGATCTCCGATTCACGCCGCGATTCCGACTCGGAGCGCAGCCCGACACGGATCGCCTTCGGAAGGTACGGCTGCGTCTTCTCGATGTAGGTGAGCATCGGAGTTCCCATCATCCCGGGAGCCATGTGCTTTCCGCGAAACAGCCCCGGCGCACCTCCGCCAGGGAATATGGTGTGCTCGCCCATGAAGTTCTCGAAGCCGATGGAGGCCTCGATCACATGCTCTTTGTAGCGCAGGCTGCCGTCAGGCATCACGTCGTAGAAGTCCTCGTTGACCATCATCACTGCGGTCGTCCCTTCGTCGCTGTAGAACCAGTCGAACCAGCGAGCAGTCGCCTCACGGTGCGCGTTGACCCGTGTCATCACGAGCGAAGTTCGGTGAGCGACCGTCGCCTCTCGGTAGTTCCAGATCTGGTGACCATCCGGGCCGCGCGGCGGTACGATCGCGTCGTAGTCATTGGCGAACTGTGCGAAGTTCCGCGGCTGGTAGAGCGGCGTAAACCCAACCCGGCCACCCGCACCTTTCCCGAAGTAGTCCGCATTCGTGTGCGTGAAGATATCGTTGTCGATCAGCCGTTCCTGGAACAGCTGCGCGTAGTACCGCACCGCGTTTCGATACTCGGTCGTGTCCAGCATGATACGTACCGTGCCTTGATTGTCGACCGACGCCGGGTACTGGCCGCCGATACCAACGAGGTCGTACCGAACGCCAAACATGCCGCCGATGCCATTCATTGCCATAAACGCATTGTGCGATGTGAATGGAATCTCATCGTTGGGATTCCCATTCCCGTTGGCGTCCTGGTCACGGAACGCACGCAGGACGTTGCGGAACTCATCGGACGTCGTCGGGATGTCCAGGCCGAGCCTCTCCATCCACACCATGTTGAGCAGCGGACTCCGCCAGACCGTGTTGGGAAGGAAGTCTACGACCCGCGGGAGGCTGTAGATCCGTCCGTCAGGCGCAGTGATGCTCCCTCTGACATCCGGGAACTCTGCAAGCAGCGCGGCGAAGTTGGGCATGATCTCGTCGATGTAGCTCTCGAGCGCGACGAGGGTTCCATCGCTTCCGTACCTGATAACGTCGGAGTCGTTCAGTATCCCCTTTATGAAGAAGTCCGGCAGATCGCCACTCGCGAGGACCAGATTCTTCCGCTCGTTGATGCCGTCGATCCCCGGGGTTTCCCACTCGACACGGATCCCGGTTCGCTCCTCCATCATCTGCCACAGCGTCATGTCACGCCACTGACCGTGTTGCGGATCGAGCCTTCCGAAGCCCCGCAGCGTCAGCGGAGATGTCACGATCGGATACGTTCCAACTGGTGTTAGTCCGACCTCAGCCTGCGTTCGCTGCTGCGTCCCTCCGGCCATCACGGCCATCGGCACCATTGCGATGACAAGGATCGCCAGTGCGATACGTCTTGTTCTCATGGATTCCTCCTGTAGTGCATTTGCCTAAAGGCACCCCCAACGGGGGAATAAGACCATAGCTAACCCTTCAGCGCTCCGATCATCACACCCTTCACGAAGAATCGTTGGATGAAAGGATAGAGCATCAGCATCGGGAGCGATGCGACGATAATGACCGCATACTTCAGAGCTTCACCACGAAGCACCCGCTCGGTGAACCCCGCATCGGATCCGACCATCTCGTCCACCTGAGTCTGAATCAGTATCTGTCTGAGAACCAGCTGCAATGGATAGAGCTGTCGGTTAGACAGGTAGATCAGCGCCTGGAAGAAGCTGTTCCAGTGGAACACCGCGTAGAAGAGAATGATAACGGCGATCGCGGGACCCGACAGCGGAAGCACGACCGAGATCAAAAAGCGAGTGTTGGTAGCGCCGTCCATGAACGCGGAGTCTCGTAGCTCGTCGGGAATGTTCGTCTGGAAAAACGTGCGCATGACGATCACGTTGAACGCGATAATCGCGTTCGGAATCAGCATCGCCCAGACCGTGTTCACCATGCCAAGACTGCGAACCACAAGGTACTCGGGTATGAGCCCGCCGCGGAAGAACATCGTGAACACGATGACCATCATGAGCGCCCCACGTCCCTTGAGATCACGCCGGGATAGAGGATACGCAGCCAGGATCGTAAGGATCACATTGATGGTCGTACCGACAACCGTATAGAAGACCGTGTTCCTGTAGCCCATCCAGATCGACTGGTTCTCGTAGACATGGATGTACGCATCAATCGTTGGTTCGACGGGGAGAAGCCAGACTCTCCCCGACACGAGCGCGAGCGGACTGCTGAACGACGCGCTGACGACATAAACAAGGGGATACGCCGCGACCACAGCCACCACAGAAAGGATGATGTAGACGGCAACAAGGAAAACCGTATCGCCGTCAAGGCGAGCACGAGCCTCGCGCTGCTCTGGATTGCCGAGCGGGTCCGACCGAACAGCCAAGCGGGTTACCACAGGCTTGCCTCCTGCAGACGCTTCGCGGTGGAGTTAGCACCGAAAAGGAGACAGACGTTCAGGAACGCCTGAAAAAGGCCGACGGCGGTTGAGAAGCTGTAGCTTCCTTCCAGGATTCCTACGCGGTACACGTACGTCATGATGACGTCGCTCGACTGGAGGTTCAGCGAGTTCTGCATAAGGAGGATCATCTGGAAGTCAACGTTCAGCAGATTGCCTACGCGAAGGATCAGGAGCACGACGATCGTCGGCGTGATACCAGGCAGCGACACATTGAAGACCTTCTGGAGTCTGCTCGCTCCGTCGACGGTCGCTGCTTCATATAACTCAGGATTGACGCTCGCGAGCGCAGCGATATAAATGACCGCTCCCCATCCTGCATTCTGCCAGACATTGGATAGCACGAAGACGGACTTGAACCAGTCCGGTCGAATCATGAACGGAATTGCATCTCCCCCGAACGCCCGGATCATGGTGTTGATGACACCGTAGTTTGGATTGGTGAAGTTCACAATCATCCCAACGACCACTACGAGCGACAGAAAGTACGGCATGTAGGTGATATTCTGCACGAGCTTCTTGAAGCGCAGGTTTCCGACTTCGTTCAGCATCAGCGCCAGTACGATGGGAACAGGGAAGCCTACGACCAGACTATAGAAGGCGATGCCGAGCGTGTTTCGGATCAACCGCCAGAAGAAGAACGACTGGAAGAACCGTCTGAAGTGGCGCAACCCAACCCAATCGCTCCCAAGGATTCCACGCGACGCGACGAAGTCCCTGAAGGCGATCTGAATGCCGTAGATAGGCAGATAGCGGAAAATGATATACCAGGTCAATGGCACCAAGAACATCAGGTAGAGGTCGTAGTTCCGTTTCAGCGATCGTGACCACTCAAGTCTGCGGCTGTCCTTGCGTAGTATCGGCGGGAACTCGCGCAACGCGTTCGACACATCACCCCCTTCGTCGTAGCCACCGTACACCCGAAACGGAGATCACGATAGAGACTCGCGTCACAAGTTTGCGTGGACTTGTCCGTTGTGTTGGGACTTGTCCCAATGCCGGTCCGGCGAACCGCCGCTACAAAGGACCTTCGGATCGATCCGACTTCAGGTTCTCCGTCGCCCAGAGCGCTGCGCGGGTGCGGGAGTGGAGGTTGAGCACGTCGTAGACGTGGCTGACGTAGTTGCGAACCGTCTTCTCGCTCAGGTGGAGTGACTCGCTTATCTCACGGTTCGTCTTGCCTTCGGCAAGGAGCTGGAGAACGTCGATCTCCCGCGGTGAGAGCCCTTCCAGGGCGGCTCCTTCAGGCATCGACGCGCGCTGCGCCGTCGGTCGCGCCGGAGATCCTTCGCTGAGAGAGCGCGCGACGTCGGCGGAGATCAGGATGTGCCCTTCGTGGACGCTTTTGATCGCGTTGATGACGTCGACCGCGTGTGCGTCCTTCAGCAGGTAGCCGTTGGCTCCTGCGGCGAGCGCGTCGCTGATCAGCGATCGATCGTTAAAGGTAGTGAGCATGAGGATGTTCGCTTCGGGTCGGCGCTGTTTGAGTCGGCGCGCGACCTCAACGCCGTCGAGAATCGGCATCTGGATATCCAGGAGTACGACGTCGGGAGAGAGCTCGGCGTCGAGTTCGAGCGCTTCCTGGCCGTTCAGTGCGGTCCCCACGACCTCGATCTCATGGTCCTCCAGCCGCAGCAACGTCACCAACCCCTCCAGAAAGACCGCGTGGTCGTCCACGATCAGTATCCGTATCCTGGCCATTTTCCGCTCCTTTCCATGGAATCTCGACGCCGACGTCAAAGCCGCGGCCGACCATTGTCTGCCACGCGACGGTACCGCTCAGGGCTTCGACGCGCTCGCGCATCCCGGAGAGCCCGTTACCAGGCTGCAGTACCGTCGAGCCGCGCCCGTTGTCAGATACGCGCAGCAGCAACATCGCGTCCGCACGCTTCCACGCGGCCGACACGTCGACGTGGTCGGCGCCGCCGTGGCGGTACGCGTTGGTAAGCGACTCCTGAATGATCCGGTAGACCGTTTCGCTGATCAGTTCGGAGACGACCTCCAGGTCGTCCGGAACCGCAACCGATACCCTGATTCCCGTGCTCACGCTGAACACCTCGCACAGCCTGCGCCACCGGCTCGCTCCGACGCAACGCACTGCAGACTCGTCGCGAAGGTTCGACACCTCCCGGCGGACGTCCTGCAGCGAATCGTTGATCATCTCTTCGATGTGCGCCATCCGGGAGTCGGCAGAGCCCGGGTCGCGCCCCATCAGCCGACGCGCCGCGCGCAGCTGAACGAGCGACGCGGTCAGCGCGTACCCAACCGTGTCGTGTACCTCTCTCGCGATGCGTTCGCGCTCGCGCAGCCGCGCAATCTCGATCCCCTGATCGATTCGGTTCAGCATGCTCGCGTTGACCTGCGCGTACTGGCTCGCGGCCCAGCGGGCCTGGTCGAAGAGGCGGTTCTGTCGTTCCCACTCGGCGAACTCGACGTGAAGCCAGACGGTCAAAGCGACGATCACGGTGCCCGACAGCGCGACGGCGAACGCAGCGTAGGGCTGTCCCCACCCGGCGAGCGCAATCGCGTGTCCGATCGACGTGACGCCGGCCATCGCGGAAAGCTGCACTCCAAGGTCGGCAAACGCCGGAAGGAGCGCGGCGACGCAGAGTAGCACCGACAGCGCCGGTGACAGCATCCCCGATGATGCCCCGCCGATCCCCGTGATCGACAGAGTCCACGCGGCGATGCGGTACCACGGCTTCGTGTCGGTCAGCGCGATGAGGATCGCCGCGACCAGCCACGCACCCGCGCAGATCACGACCAGGATTCGCGGATCCCAGTGCAGGTGATCGGCTGCAGGCAGTCGCATCTGCGACCACACGCGCACGACGTAGATGAGCGCGGCGATCGACGCGGATCCGGCGGCGCACCATCGAACGACGCGCCGCCATACTACGGTACCCATGATCGCGCTCATACTACCACATCGATCGCGACCGGTCGCCCGGCCGGCGGCGTCTCGCGTCCGGTGTCCGGCGCGCCGAACAGCTACAGCGAGAGCTTGACCGTCGGGTTTTCGGGTATCGTGTCATCCTTGCCCATCTGCCACAGCGCCAGGCGCTCGGTGAGCTGTGCGCGGATCGTCGCTGCAGTAGGGTCTGCGAAGCGGTTAGTCACCTCGTCGGGGTCTTTGACCATGTCGTAGAGCTCCCCGTCGCCGTTCGCGTAGAGGCAGAGCTTCCACTTCGCAGTCCGGATCGCGCGCCCTCTCCCGATCCAGGCGTCGCGGAACGCACACCACGCGAACGACGTACCGCGGTCGACGACGTTTCCCGCCGCGTCGACGACGTCGCTGAGTTTCGGAGGATCGCCCGCCTCGCCGCTTTCGATGAACACGGCGTCCTTCGTCGTCGACGTCGCACCGGTGAGGAACGGCATCAGGCTCTCTCCCTGCAGACCGTGCGGCGCGTCGACCCCGGCTGCGTCGAGCAGGGTCGGCATCACGTCGACGAGCTCGACAAGCTCGGTCGTTCGGGCGGGCGCTGTGCGCTGGGGCGCCACGCGCCCCGGCCACGACACGATGAACGGCACGCGCGTGAAACTGTCGTAGAAGAAGTTGTGCTTCTGGATGATCCCGTGGTCGCCAATCGCGTCGCCGTGATCGGAGAGGAAGACGATCATCGTGTTGTCGGTGAGCCCCTGCTTGGCGAGCGCGGCGAACAGGCGCGCGAGGTTGTCGTCGATCTGGCGGATCATCCCGTAGTGGATCGCACGAAGCTGCCTGAAGTGGGCGTCGTCGTGGAGATGGTTGTGATCGAGGTAGTGCGCGACCTTCTGGCGCTCGGGCTTCCCGTCGAGCGAGTCGGCTATAGGTGACGGGATCGAATCGGGATCGTACATCGACGCGTACGGCTCGCTCACCTGGTACGGCGTGTGCGGATCGGGGATGCTGAACCAGAGGAAGAACGGCTCATCGGGATCACGGACGTCGGTGACGTAGCGGATCGCCTCGGTCGTCAGGCGGTGCGTCACCGACTTCTCAGCCGGGTACGGGTTCACGCTCCACGAGTGCTGCTGACCCCAACTCTTCTGTCGGGCGTGCTCGATCGCCGCGGCCAGATCGGGATCAGAATCTGCGTCATCGACGGCGACGTGTCCGCCCTGGAAGACGAAGTCGAACGCGCGGTGCAGCTCGCTGTCACCGGGTTCTCTGACAGGGTCGCTCTGCGAGCGGTAGTAGTCCGCCTGTGCGTCGAAAAACGCGTGGTTTTTCCCGACGAGCGCGGTCTGGTAGCCGCCGCGCTTGAGCGTCGACGGCAGCGTCTGCTCGCGCGGGTCGATGAGCATATGGTTCGCGTGGTTTCGGATCGTACTCGCGTAGCGGCCGGTCATCATGCTCGAGCGCGACGGCGCGCACGCGGGGTAGTTGCAGTACGCGCGCTCGAACACGACGCCGCGATCGGCAAGCCCCTCGATCGCCGGAGTGTCGAGCACCGGGTTTCCGTAGAGACTTAGCGTCGACCAGCTCTGCTGGTCGGTCTGGATCAGGATGATGTTGGGTCGTTCGCTCATTGGGTCGCCTTCCGGCCGCGTCGGTCCATCAGGAGCGGCATGAAGATTCCGCCGATGACGGTGCGGTTGTGGAACGACTGCTCACGCGCGTCGTGCGTGTCGTACCAGTCGCAGAACGGGGTCCGGTCGGCGGTGTCACTCACGAAGCGCCGGACGGCGTCGATGTAGCGCGCGCGCTCCTCTCCTTCGGCCAGGCTCGCGATCCAGACCAGCCAGTCGGTCTTTGTGAACGGTGCGCGGCTGTCGAGCGGTACGCCGTACCGGTCGGTCACCGTCGCGTAGTAGTCGAGCTCGCTCCTCACGACCGAGTCGGGGAAGAGCCCGAAGCCAAAGTAACGGTCCCAGACCAGGTTGTACTTCAGGCTCCACGTCCCGGGGCCGTCGAAAGTGAGCCGGTAATGGTCGCCGTCGAGCGCCTTCTCCTGCCACGTCGTCGCGTAGCGGCGGGCGATGTCCAGGTAGCGTCCGGCGTCGGTCGCATTCCCGGTCCGGTCGCAGAGGCGCGCAAAGCACGCGATCCCCAGAATCGCCTTGATCGACAGGTTGGTGTTGTGCGCCAGATGGCCGGCGAAGTCGTCGGTACAAAGCTGGTTCTCCGGATCCAGACCGTGGTCGACCAGATAGCCGGCCCAGGTCGACAGCTCCGCCCAGTTGTCGCGGGCGAGCGCGTAGTCACTCACCGCGTCGCAGTACGCCGCGGTCATGATCAGCATGTTGCCGCACTCCTCGACCGGCATCTGCTTCTCGAGTTCGATCTTCCCCAGCACGACGCCGTAGGTCTGCCCGGTCGCCAGCGGATAGGTGCCGACGTCGTGCGGCGCGTACGGCGCGGTCCACTCGGCGCTTTTCGCGTAGCGGAAGACCGGCCTGAGCATCCCGGCGACGAGCTCGGGCTGGTAGAGCAGATAGAGCGGAACCGACGGGTAGCTCACGTCAACCGTGCCGATGCTGCCGTTACTGGTGCACTCCTTCGACAGGAAGACCGGATTGCCCTCCTCGTCGGCTATGAGCTTGTGCGCGGCGATCGACTGCCGGTACGCGAGCGACAAGAGCTCCGCGTACGCATCGCCACCCGACTGCCGGGCGACTTCGACCAGGTCGTCGTCGAAGCGATCGCACTGCGCGGCGACCCCATCCCAATCGGCGATCGCGCGCCCGGTGACGTCTGCAAACGACGAACCGTCGCGGAAGCAATAGGCGCTCGTCTGTCGCCCAAAGTAGTCGATCGAGCGTACGTCGTCGTAGCCGAGCAGCGCGCGCGCCGTCGGCGTGGAGGCTGCGGTCGGTGCGGTGCCGGCGGCTGACGCGGTACCGGCGGCCGGCACCGGAAGGCTCCACGCGGCCGCGAGCACCGGCGCATTGTCGAGCGGCCTACCCCGCCGAACAAGAATCTCATCGTCGCCGGCGATCGATCCGTCGGTCGCGAACAGCTCGCGAAGCGTCGATCGCGAGGCGATGCGCGACGCGTCGCGTGCTTCGGCGATCAGGTGCACGAAGCCCCAGTCGATCGTCGTCAGGTCGCCTCGGTGAGAGAGTACCGCCTGTTGCCACGCGCCCGTGCGCATCGACGTCCAGCCGGCGATCGCTTCGCGGTCCCACAGGACAGGTCCGTCGTGGTCTGACGCGGCGATGTTCGGCGACACCTCCAGATAGAGCGCGACATCGTGCGCGGCGCCGTCGGCCGATTCGACCACGCACTCGACATAGGTGAACGGACGCGAGCACAGCTCGAGGTCGTCGAGCAGGAGCGGCGTGCGAAACGACACCGTAAGCCGGACCCCGGCGTCGCAGAAGCGCGCTACGGTCGTGGTCGCGCGGACGTCGATCGACTCCTGGACCATTCCCGACGGATGGCGTTGGTTACGCCACGCAGGCCCGTCATTCGTCGATCCAAGGAAGCGCATGACGCGTCCGTCGATCCGGATCAGGCCGACCAGATCGTGCGGAGCCAGCGTCCAGTGTCGAGTACGATCGGCGTGCAGCGCGTCGGCGCACGACCAGATCGAAAAGTAGGGGTCTACGGTAACCAGCGGCACAGCCGGCGGCCTGAAAGTCGTTGTCATGGGATCCTCCGTATTTTAGATCGTCTATTAACGATACAAATCTTTATGCACCTATCAAAGACGATAGAATACGAGTCACCCGATGTCAACTAGCCGGCGTGAGTCCTTGGGGTAGAGGATCACATTCCTGTCGAGGTTGAGTTACCGTCAGATTCGCACGCAGATGACGCACTCACGCTTTCGCTCCGCCGCCCGGCGTGATAGGGTGACCCGTCCGGTCGATTCGACCGGGATCTACCAGAAGGCGGAACCAATGACCGAATTCTACACCGAA
>RECL01000205.1 GCA_007694025.1 Spirochaetaceae bacterium | reverse complement strand
ACTCTATACGCGCAAAAACGCTCTGCTGCTTCAACCTTCACGCTCGATGACACTTTGGGACCCTTCACACGTTGGACGACACATGGTACAAGAAACCGTGCACCTCCTTGACGGCAACTCAATATCGGAGCGACTGCGGACCGACATCGGCGCCGCGGTCCTGCGGCTGAAGAACACCGGCATCGTTCCCGGCCTCGCGACCGTTCTGGTCGGCGACAACCCGGCGAGCGCGTCGTACATCAGAAGCAAGCAGCGGGCGTGCGCCGACCTCGGCATCAATCCGGTCGACGTCACGCTCCCCGCCGACATCGCGCAATCGGCGCTGCTGGACGAACTCGCTGCGCTGAACGAACGGCCCGACGTTCACGGAGTCCTGGTCCAGCAGCCGCTCCCGCGCCACATCGACGTTGAGGCGGTCGTGGAGGCGGTGTCTCCTGAAAAGGACGTCGACGGATTCCACCCGGTCAACCTTGGCCGCATGGTGCGCGGGCGGCGGTGTTTTCTGCCGTGCACACCGTTTGGCGTGCAGAAGATCCTCGAGTTTGCCGGTATCTCTGTTGCCGGCCGACACGTCGTGATCGTTGGAAGGAGCCTGCTCGTCGGCAAGCCCCTCGCGACGATGTTGCTCGAAAAGAGCTCGACTGCAAACGCTACGGTGACCGTCTGCCACAGCGGCACGCGTGAACTCGGCGAAATCACGCGCAGCGCCGACATACTGGTCGCGGCGATCGGCCAACCCGGCTTCATCTCGGCCGACATGGTGTGTGACGGCGCGGTCGTCGTCGACGTCGGCATCAACCGGGTCGACGACTCGTCCAGGAAGCGCGGCTACAGGATAGTGGGTGACGTCGATTTTGCCGCCGTCAGCGAGCGATGCAGCGCGATCACCCCGGTTCCTGGCGGAGTCGGGCCGATGACGGTAACGATGCTGCTCTACAACACGGTACAGTCTGCGCGCGGCATGCGCAGCCAGGACGCGCTCGGAGACGACGCATGAACCGCGTGACAACCGTCGACGACGCAATCCGGCTCAGGCGCGTTCTGATCAGCGTGTCGGACAAGAACGGTCTTGACGTGCTGGCCGAGCGACTGCTCGCGATCCCGGATCTTGAGATCCTGTCGACCGGAGGGACATTCGCGCGGCTGCGCGACTTATGTCCCGACGACCAGCGGCATCGGTTGATCCAGGTCAGCGATTACACCGGTCAGCCGGAGATGCAGGGCGGCCTGGTCAAGACGCTCGACTTCAGGATCTACCTTGGACTGCTCAGCGAGCCGTACAATCGTGCGCACGACGACGACCGCGCGCGTCTGGGTGCCGGGTTGATCGACATGGTCGTCGTGAATCTCTATCCGTTCGCCGCTACCGTAGCGCGCCACGGCGCCGACGCCGAAGACGCGCGCGGGAATATCGATATCGGCGGGCCGTGCATGCTGCGTGCGGCCGCGAAGAGCTATCTGCGGGTCGCCGCAGTGTGCGATCCGGCTGATTATCCGACGATTGCCGACGAACTCGGCGCCCACGACGGCTCTCTGACGCTCAAGACCAGGTATCGCCTTGCGCAGAAAGCGTTCGCGCACACGGCAGCCTACGATTCGGCTATAGCCGATTACCTTGCAGCGCAAGCCTTCCCGGCCGCCTGCGCGCCGTATACGGTTACCCACACCGCCATGGAGGGCGACAGATGAGCTCGACCGTCGATCGGCGCATGTATCAGACGATAAACGAAGACCAGTTTCCGCCACGGATGGAGATCACATTCGACGATGGCGAGCGGCGACAGACGCTCTTCTACGAACGGGTCGCGTGGACGATCGACGGCGAACACCGCGGGCTTCGCTACGGGGAGAACCCGGATCAGCAGGCGTCGCTCTACCGTCTGGTCAACGGCAACCTGCAGCTCGGCGACGTCGTATCGATCGCGCCGGGCAGACACCTCGCGAGCGACGTCGAACTGCTGCAGAGCGGCAAGCACCCGGGCAAGATAAACATCACCGACGCCGACAGCGCGCTCAACATCCTGCGCTACTTTCGCGAGCGCCCGGCAACGGTCATCATCAAGCACAACAACCCATGCGGCGTCGCGCTCGGTGATACGCTCGCGGACAGTTACCGTAAGGCGTACGACGCCGACCGGATCGCGGCGTTCGGCGGCGTGGTTGCGGTGAACCGTGAGCTCGACATCGCCACGGCGGAGGCGATAGCCGAGTCGTACAGCGAAGTGGTCGTCGCACCCGAGTTCGCCGAAGGAGCGATCGCGGTGCTATCCGCGCGGAAAAACCTCCGTATCATGCGTATCGCTGCGATCGATCGGCTCAACGACTACGTCGGCGCGCGAGTCGTCGAGTTTCGTTCGCTGATCGACGGCGGGATGGTCCTGCAGTGGTCGCAGACGCCCACGATCGACGATGAGCTATTCACGACCCCGGCATCGACGGTCAGGAAGGACCGCCAGTACCAGATCGAGCGAAAGCCGACTGCGTCGGAGGCCCGCGATATGCGATTCGGGTGGCTTGTGGAGTTCGGCGTTACGAGCAACTCGGTACTCTACGTCCGCGATGAGGCTACCGTCGGAATCGGCACCGGCGAGCAGGATCGCGTCGGCGTCGCTGAGATCGCGCGAGACAAGGCGTACCGGAAGCACGCCGATCGCATCGCGTGGAGCTCCGCAGGGTCTCCGTTCAACGCGGTTACCGATCCCGACGCAAAGGCGGAGATCTGGCGGCAGACCGAGCGCGAGCGCGGAGGCATTCCCGGCTCTGCGATGGTCTCAGACGCGTTCTTCCCATTCCGCGACGGCGTCGATGTCGGACTGCGCGAAGGCGTGACAGCGGTCGTCCAGCCTGGCGGCGGGCTGCGCGACAGCGAAGTCATCGACGCGTGCAACGAAGCGGGCGCGACGATGGTGTTTACGGGGCAACGTTCGTTCCGCCACTGAGCGGTGACCTGCGCCCTGGCGCGCCTTTTGGTATATTTCAGCTGAAAGACTCTGTACGAACAAAGACGATTCGCGTGGGAGGACCCCGGTGAGCGACAGCAGAGACCTTGTTCCAACAAAAACACTCGTGCGCCATGGCACGGTCGGGATCGGTGGCATCGTCGGTGGTGGAGTGCTGCTCATTCTGGGATCGCTTGGCGGTCCGTGGGCCTTCATCCTCGGGGGAGTGCTCGCAGTCGGCGGCGCGATAGTAGCCGCGTCGAGCGCGGAGGACCGCGTCGCCGGCGGTGTGGTCGCTGGAGCGGGCATCCTGACCGTACTCAGCGGAATCGGGTTCGGCGTCGGGGGCGCCTTGCTCAGTCTGGGTGGCATCGGTCTGATCGCGGCCGGTGCAGTTGGCGCGTACCGCTTCCTCAAGGGCTTGCGCGCACGCCGTTAGTCGCACTCACTGTCAACAGCTGCCTCGATCGCACCGACAATTACAGTAGATGTCAACGAATCGCGTCTACGCTATCGCACTCATGCTGGTCACGCTGCCGCTGTATGCGCAGCGCGATGCAGTCGCCGACGTGGAGTGGCTGGTAGCCAACCCGGGTCATCCCGCCTTCGCCGAACGGCTTGAGGCGGCGTTCGACGCCGCGGTAACGGTTACCGCGATCGCACGCCTGGCCGACCGGGTGATACCGGTGGTGACAAGCTCGTCCACGCGGGCTGCCTGGGCCACCAGACTCGCCGACGTACTGAGAACCGCGCGAGACTTCGAGCGCGCATCCGCGCTCTACGAGACCGCATTTTTCGCATCGGGGGGCACCGACTACGCGGCGCTCTACGCGCAGGCACAGCTGTTATTGCAGCGAGGAGAGTTCGTCGCGGCCGAACAGCGCGCGCGCACCGTAGTGGATCGCACCGACGACTACGAACTCAAACGCAGAGCATTCGCTCTGGTCGCCCGGGTCATGCAGATAACCGGCCGGAGCGCCGATGCCGCACGGTCGGTCGACACGCTGCTCGCGCTCGATGACGCAGACCTGGTCGAGCCCGAAACCGTGCTGCTGCTCGAGTACATCGTTGTGCCCGGCAGGGACGACGCGCGGGCGACGCTGCTGCGGCTTCACCCTGACAGCGTCGCGCTTCGAACGCTCGACGGCACGCGCGTCGTGCCGGCTCCGCTTCCGTCGCTGCTCATGCTCGCGACCAGCGGCACAGAAGACGCACGGCCCGTCTCCGCACAACCCGCGGCGGTCGCGCCGGCAAGCGCAGCCCCAACCGAGGCGGACGGCGCACGCGCCGAGCCGGTAGCCACGGCAATCCAGGTCGGTTCGTTCCGCGACGTCGACAATGCCAATCACCTGGCCGCAGATATCCGCGCGCTCGGCCTGCGGTCAACGGTCGTCGCGCAGGAGCGTGAAGGCACGACGGTCCACGTTGTGCTCGTTCCGCTCGACGATGCCACGCGCAACACGACGATGGTGCGGTTGATGGAGGCGGGCTTCAGCGGATTTCCGGTCTTCTGACCAAAACGACGATGCGCGATCCGATCGGCTCGCTTCAGCCGTCGTCGCGTTCGATCGTCTCGATCTGCTCGACCGTGAACCGCTGCGATCCGTTGTCGAAGAAGCCGGCGATGCCGACATCACCAGGCTCAAGGTGAAGCGACCGTGTGATACGATCGGACTCGCGTCCTTCCTCGAACACAGCGCGGAACGTGAGCGTCTTGACCGGGAGCCGGTTCTCATCGATCGCCCGGAGCGTGAGGATCGTGTCCTCACCGAGGTCGAACAGCGCGAACCCTCCCGAGTGCGCATTGCTGCCCTGACGAAACCGATACTCAGACCCGCTGAAGACGATCTCGCGTCCAAGATCCCCACGGTATACCCCGGAGAGCCCGATCGCTGACAGTACGGCTCGCTGCGAGTTCTGAACAATCGACGCCTGGAGCGGGCCGGTCAGCCGCGCGTACGTCCCGCCAAGCCCGTCGGAGCCCTGTATCGCGACTGTGATCTCATTGACCCCCTGGACGGTTACGTTTATCAGACGCTTGACGGTCTGGAGGTTTTCGTTGACGACGATGAGCTGGACGCCGCGACCGTACACGGGCTTGGTCGAATTGGCCCACATGAACGCCTGCTGGAGATCGCGGCTGTGGAAGACCACCGACCGGTCGCGCGCGCCGAAGTACGCGATCTGAAGATCCCCCGCGTCCGACGATCGGAACCACGGCCCGTGGAGGAACTGCTCGAAGTTGGCCTCGGTACCCGCGAACAGAGCCCTCAACCGGTCGTCCTGCACGGCTTCACCCGATACCGACTCGACAAGCCCGGCGACGTAGCGGCGCGACGGATAGTCCCAGAAGTAGGTGGTACGTACCGCGTCGAAGTCGTTCCGCGACTCAGGATCGCGACGCTCCGCGATCACCGGATAGCTCGGCGCGCTGACAGTCGCCATCGCTTCGTACGCCTCCGACCGCGGCACCGATTCGACTCTGATCGTGATATCCGCCTCGATCGACAGGATGCGGGTGTACGACAGCCCGAAACCGAGCGCGTCGCTCGTGCGGCGAAAGACGTCGAGGGTCTGTTCACCCCGGCTGTTGATCCCGAACGCGACGATCTCCTGTTCGTGGTCGCCGACCAGATCGTCGGTATACACGGTGAAGCTGCGGGTGCTGGTGGCGTTCGTCACGCCTTCCCACGAGCGGATCCATGCGTTACGGACCGAGTCGTAGGTGACCACGAGCAATCGGATCAGATCGTCGGGATCATCGCGTCGCTTGAACACGATGATCTGCTCCTCGTTCTCGTCGAAGTCGAGGTTCGCCATCAGCGCCTGCGACGGGATGTACTCGTCGGGCAGCCGCACCTTCAACTCGCTGCCCAGAGCCGGCCCGTTCGTCTCCGGTAGACCACCGGTCTCGGCCACGAGGCTGATCCGGTCGTTGCCAACCGGCGTAATCGCCCGTCCCGGGTCGGCAATCGGGCCCGGATCGACCGGACTCTGCGTACACGAACCAAGCACGAAGATCACAACCGCCATGCAGACAACAAGAGCGAAACCAGAGGCCCGCAGGACAGGCCGGGAGCAGCAGAGCATGTCTTCTTGTACCACAGTATCGACAGCATGTCATCGGCCGCCATCGAACAGCCGCCAGGGCATGGCTTTGACACGCGATCGGCATTTCGTCAGAATACCGCATGGAAACGCGATCGATCTTCCGCAACCTGTCGCCGCTCGACCACCGCTACTATCAGGCCAACCGTGACACATTCGAAGCGCTCGCAGATGACCTGTCTGAAGAGGCGCTCGTACGCTACTGCACGCTTGTCGAAGCGGCGCTGCTTCACACGCACGCCCGGGCGCAGGGGATCGATGACCCAGCGGTCGCCGACGCGATCGACCGGCTCCCGGACGTCGTGCAGCCCGACGAAGTCGCCGCGGAGGAAGAAAAGACGCACCACAATGTCCGCGCGCTCGTGCGGGTGATCAAGCGCTACCTTCCCGAATCCATCGCGCCGTACGTCCACGTCGGGGCGACGTCGGTCGACGTGCTCGATACCGCGAACGCGCTGCGCTGCCGCGCCGCGGTCCGCAAGACAGTCCTGCCGATGCTGATCACGCTCGAGCGCGAACTCGTTACGCTCGCCGATCGGCACGCCGACACGCTGCAAATAGGCCGGACGCACGGGCAGCACGGTGTTCCGATCACCTTCGGGTTCGCGATCGCCGAATACGTGTCGCGGCTCGGCAAATCGGTAGAGCTCATCGAAGCGCGCAGCCGTGAGCTTCGCGGCAAGATCGCGGGCGCAGTCGGCGCGTACAACAGCCTGTCGCTGGTCACCGACGACCCGCTCGGTTTCGAGCGCGAGACGCTCGCTCGGGTCGGGCTCGAAGCGAGCGAACACAGCACGCAGCTTGTCGAACCAGAGTACCTGCTGCGGCTGTTGCTCGAGCTCAACGTCGCGTTTGGCGTGCTGGCAAACCTGGCAGACGATCTGCGCAACCTGCAGCGCACCGAGATCGCCGAACTCACGGAGCTGTTTACCGACGATCAGGTCGGATCCTCCACGATGCCGCAGAAACGCAACCCGTGGAACTCCGAGCACGTCAAGAGCCTCTGGAAGACCTTCGCGCCGCGCGTGATGACCTTCTTCATGGACCAGATCTCCGAACACCAGCGCGACCTGACGAACTCCGCATCAGGGCGATTCGTCGTCGATTATCTGGCCGGGTTGGTTGCGGCGGTCGCGCGGATGACGAAGGTCGTCCAGACGCTCAAGGTTCACACCGACCGGATGGCGGCCAACGCAGCGATGACCGGCGATCTGATCCTGTCGGAGGCGGCGTACACGCTCCTTGCGACGACCGGTCGACACGACGCTCACGAGGACCTCAGAGCCGCGACGCTCGAGTCGCAACGGACCGGACAGACGATGGTGTCGGTGCTGATGCGTAACGACCCGCTGTGGACACAGCTGTCACAAGCGCTCGGCGCCGTCGGCCATGATCCGAAGGAGTTCTTCAGCAATCCAGCGTCGTACACGGGCCGCGCCGCCGAGAGAGCCCGCGCACTCGCTCGCGACTATCAGTCACGGATGAATCGTATCGAGGAGGTACTGCATGGGGATCGATGAAACGCTCAGCTACGACGACGTACTGCTGCTACCGGGCTACTCCGACTTTCTGCCCGGAGAAACGAGCGTCGCAACACGTCTGATTGGTGAGCTCTACCTGAACGTGCCGATCGTGTCGGCCGCGATGGACACCGTCACCGAAGATCGCCTTGCGATCGCGCTCGCGCTCGAAGGCGGGGTCGGCGTGATCCACCGGAACATGACAACCGAGGATCAGGCGGCGCACGTCGCAAGCGTCAAGCGATTTCTGAACCTGGTGATCGAAGACCCGGTGACCGTCGACTCGTCTCAGACGATCCGTGAGGTCGCGAAGATCATGGACAGCTACCGGATCAGCGGCCTGCCGGTTGTCGACGGCGATCGGCTGGTCGGCATCATCACGAGCCGCGACATGCGCTTCTGTACCGACTACTCGTTGCTCGTCAGCGACGTAATGACGCCCAACCCGGTCGTTGAAATCGGAGTCCCCAGTTACGAGAGTGCCCAGAAAAAGTTCAACGAGCACAAGATCGAAAAACTCCCCGTCGTCGATACCGACAGGCACCTGACCGGGCTGATCACCGTGAAGGACATCGAGAAACACAACAGCTATCCGAACGCCGCGATCGACGCGCACGGGCGACTCCTGGTCGGCGCCGCGATCAGCCCGACGAACCTGGAAGAACGCGCGCAGGCGCTGCAGGATGCGCGCGCCGATTTCCTGGTGATCGACACCGCGCACGGAGATTCGCGCAACGTCGTTGAGGCAGTCCGTACGCTCAAGCAGAAGTTCCTGATCCCGGTCATGGCCGGCAACGTCGCGACGGCCGACGGAGCGAAGCGGCTCATCGACGCCGGGGCCGACGCTATCAAGGTCGGGGTCGGACCGGGCAGCATCTGTACGACGCGTGTCGTCGCAGGGATAGGGGTTCCGCAGTTCTCTGCGGTCAGCTGGGTCGCAGAAGAAGCGGCGAAGGCCGACATCCCGGTCATCGCCGACGGCGGAATCAAGTATTCGGGAGACATCACCAAGGCGATCGCCGCCGGCGCAAACAGCGTGATGATAGGAAACCTCTTCGCCGGGCTCAAGGAATCGCCGGGCCGGGAGATCATCTACGAAGGGCGGATCTTCAAGGCGTACCGCGGAATGGGTTCGCTCGGCGCGATCAAGGCGGGTAGCGGGGACCGCTACCAGATGTCGGACAACGAGGAGCCGGTGCCAGAGGGCGTCGAGGGCCGAGTGCCGTACAAGGGCGAGCTGAAGCCGTTCGTGCACCAGCTGGTGACCGGGCTGCGCAAGGGCATGGGATACACGGGGTGCCGGACCATCGACGAATTGCGAGCGTACCGGAAATTCATTAGGATATCGGCGGCGGGACTCAAGGAGGGCCACGTGCACGACGTGTCGATCACTCAGGAGCCGCCAAACTACTCACGATAGGACGGCACATGAATGTTGTAGTCATCGGCGCTCAGTGGGGCGACGAAGGGAAGGGGAAGATCGTTGACTTTCTGGCCGAGCGCGCAGCGGCAGTCGTGCGCTACTCGGGCGGCGCGAACGCGGGGCACACGATCGTCCGCGACGACGAGACGTTCAAGCTCCACCTGATCCCGTCGGGCGTGCTCTACCCCGACACGAAGGTGATCCTGGGTACCGGCATGGTGATCGACCCGGCGGCGCTCTTTGAAGAGCTCGCGGTGCTCACCGAGCAAGGGATCGACTGGGAGGGTCGCGTGCTGGTCTCCGACCGCGCCCACCTTGTCCTCCCGTCGTACCGAGACCTGGACACGCAGCGCGACCAGGAGCGCGCAAGGCCGCTCGGGACGACCGGACGCGGAATCGGGATCGCGTACGCGCTCAAAGCGTCGCGCGACGGCGTGCGGATCGCCGACGCGGAGGAACCCGAGATCGTCGACACGCTCGACCAGGAGTCGCGCGACTACCTCACCACGCACATCGATCGACTGCGGCCGATGATCGTCGACCTGGTCGAGTTCATGGCGCACGCCGGCAGGACCGACCACGTTCTGTTCGAAGGCGCGCAGGGCGCGCTGCTCGATCTGGACCAGGGAACCTACCCCTTCGTGAGTTCGGGGTACTCTGCCGCGGGCGGGGCGAGCCTTGGGGGCGGGATCGGACCGCGCCGGATCGACAAGGTCCTGGGTGTGTTCAAGGCGTATTCGACGCGCGTCGGAAACGGTCCGTTCCCGAGCGAGTTCCGGTCGACCGATGATTCGGGTCTTGAGGAGCTTGTGCGCGAAAAGGGACGCGAGTACGGCGTGACCACCGGCCGGCCACGCCGCTGCGGCTACCTGGACCTGGTCGCGCTCAAGTACATCGTGCGCGCGAACAGCATCGACGCGCTCGCGATGACGCACCTGGATGTGTACGACACGCTCGACCAGATCAAGGTGTGCGTCGCCTACGAGTCGGACCACGGGATGCACGACACCTTCCCGTCGTCGGCGTACGCGCTCGACCGGTGCCGCCCGGTTACCAAGACGCTCCCCGGATGGAAGTCCGATATCGGTGAAGTCGCATCGTACGACGAGCTCCCGCAGGCCGCGCGCGACTACATCGCGTTCATCGAGAAGTTCGTCGGCGCCCCGGTCGAAATTGTGAGTACCGGCTACAAGCGTTCGCAGACGATTCTTCGGGTAGATCCGTGGACACAGTCGTAGTCCTGGACTTTGGCGGGCAGACCGCGCAGCTGATCAGCCGTCGCGTCCGGGAGATCGGTGTCTACAGCGAGGTGCTCCCGGGCACGACACCGCTTGCCGAGTTCGCGTCGCCCGACCTGAAGGCGATCATCCTGTCGGGTTCCCCGGCGAGCGTTCACGACGCCGCAGCGCCCGCGCCCGACCCGTCCGTTGTGGAGTCAGGCATCCCTATGCTCGGGATCTGCTACGGGCTGCAGCAGCTCGTGCACCGCGGCGGTGGTGAGGTCGCCCGATCGCAGGCTCGCGA
>RECL01000068.1 GCA_007694025.1 Spirochaetaceae bacterium | reverse complement strand
GCGACCTGCGAGCGCAGCGCCGCTTCGGCGGCTACCGCGGACGCCAGCGCCGACTCGAGCGCTCGCGTCCGACGCTCGGCCTCGGCCCTGCCCTCGGCATCCAGATCGCTCTGCGAGTCGGCTACCGCACTGAGCTCGGCGCGGATGCGCCCGATCTCACGCTCCTGCTCGTCCAGTCGGACCGCTGCCTCTCTGCGAAACTGATCCAGGAGCGTCGCCTCGGCGGTCATCGCGCCGGAGGCAGCGACGATCGTCGCTTCGGGTGTCGTGGCAAAGACATCAGTGAGGACGAGCGCTGCGGCAACGATCAGCGCGACGGCGATCGCGTTCACGACGAGCGGGAGGACCAATCCGCGATGCTTTGGTCTATACGCGAACTGTCCGGGATCGGGCTCAGCGACGCGTACGACCCGATCGATCTGCGCGTATACTTCGTCGCGCTCGGAATCGCTTAGTCGATCGAACCCATCGGACAGAGGATCTGACGAATCACGGTCGGATTCGAGTGCGTCCACACAACAAAGGTAACCATGGAGCCGCCATACCGCAAGCAACTTTCAACCAGGACGCGAGCTCCGGGCTCGTTGACACTGGCGAAACACGCGGCTACGCTGATGCTTCCATGCGAATCCGGCATAAGCTGTTCGCGATTGTGATTCCCCTCATCGTCGCTCCGCTCGCGATTTCGGGCCTTGTTGCCGCGTACTCGACGCGGACGGAGGTCACTACGCTCGCGCAGGCGTCGCTTCGGTTCAAGGCCGAAGAGCTGCGCAAGTACGCCGACGCCCAGTGGCAACTCCTCGTCGCGAACGACCTTGCAGCGAACAGCGAGTTCGTGCGGGTGGCGCAGGAGGCGGTCGAGTCGTACGCGCGCGGGCTCGTGCGCGGCGACACCGAGTTGATCCTCGCGATCGACTCGAGCGGATCGGTCGCGATGGCAACGCGGCCCGTCGACGTGCGGGACGGCGAAGCGGCCGCGCTGCAGCGGATCGCCGACGGCTCGCGGTCGACATGGCAGGTCGCCACGATAGGCGGGAGAAGCCGGGTGACGCAGCCAATTGCCTTCGAACCGTTCGGCTGGACGTTGCTGGTAACCGAACACGAGTCGGCCTTCTACGCGGTCGTCGATCGCATCTACCGGCAGACGGCAATCGTCCTGGCGGCGGCTCTCGCTATCAGCCTGGCGTTGTTGATTCCGTTCACGACGCGGCTGCTACGACCGCTCGGCGCTATGGCGGTTGCGATGCGTCGCACGATCGAGTCGAACGATCTGTCCAATCGAGTCGACATCCTCTATCGCGATGAGATTGGCGATCTGGGCCACACGTTCAACCTGATGACCGATCAGCTCGACAAGGCGTATACGCAGATCAGGCAACACGCGTTCGACGCCATTGTGGCGCGGCGGATGGAGCGCAAGATTCGAAACGTGTTCCAGAAGTATGTTCCCGCCGAGGTGATAGACCGCGTCTTCCAGAACCCCGAGTCGATGCTCGTCGGAGAGAACCGCGAACTCGCGGTCCTGTTCGCCGATATTCGGGGGTTCACGACGATAGCCGAGCGACTGGCGCCCGACCTGATGGTCGAGTCGCTGAACGCGTACTTCACGCTGATGGTCGACGCGATCCTTGATCAGGAAGGCGTCGTCGACAAGTACATCGGAGACGCGATCATGGCCTTCTTTGGTGCGCCGGTCACGCACGACGACGACCCGCTGCGCGCGGTGAACTCGGGCTTCGCGATGCTCGACGCGCTGCGTCGGTTCAACACTGCGCAGGCGTCGGCGGGCCGGCCTCCCTTCCGGATCGGGATCGGAATCAGCTACGGCACGGTTACGATCGGAAACATTGGAACAGACAAGAAGATGGACTACACCGTTGTCGGAGACATGGTAAACCTTGCGTCCCGGCTCGAAGGACTGACCAAGCAGTACCACGTACCCTTCCTGATTTCCGAGCGGATCGCCGACGCCGTCGGCGACTCGGTGCCGTGTCGGCTGATCGACACGGTCACAGTCAAGGGCAAACTCGAAGCAACGCGAATCTACGAGGCACGTCGATCACTCTCTCCCGACGAATCGAAGGCGTGGGAACTCTATCGTCGGGGTATAGAGAACTACTACCAGGCCGACTTCACGACCGCGGCGCGCTACCTCCTTGCTGCCCGCAAGCTGCTGCCGAACGATCGGAACACGCTCCTGTTCCTGCTGCGGTGCAAGGAGTTTCGAAAGACTCCACCCCCACCCGGCTGGAACGGCGTCGTCACGGTGACCGAGAAGTAGGCAGTCGCGATGATCCATCGCCCGAACTCACCGCCTGTCCCTGTGCGCGCGCTGCCGTCCGGCTTGGTCGATGTCGCGCGTGCGTGCCCGGGCGTATTCGTCGACCTTGCGTACCGCAGGCCCGACAACGTGTTCGGCCGCGCACTCTACCGGTGCAATCACGCGTGGCTGCTCGCCGCGACGGCGGCGAAGCTCGTCGACGCGGCGGTCGACGCGAGCGCTCACGGACACGCGATAGTAATACTCGACGCGTACCGACCGCTTCGCATTCAGCGCGCGATGTGGGAGCTGCATCCGGACGACGACTTTGTCGCGCCGCCATCGCGTGGGTCCTTGCACAATCGTGGCGCAGCGGTCGATGTGACGCTCGCGACGCCGGACGGAGGCGCACTTCCGATGCCGAGCGACTACGACGAGTTTTCTCCGCGCGCATCGCACCGTTGGGACGGCGGACCGATCGATCTCGTCCGGCGGCGCGAACTGCTGCGCGCGATCATGGAGCGCGCCGGATTCGCGTCGTACCACGCGGAGTGGTGGCACTATACCGACCGGGAGAACGCCGACAAGCCGCTCCTGGACGTTGATCCGTGCTGCGATGCCGACGACTCGCGCGAGGCTGACCGCCCGTGATATATTCACCGGTGTCAGTTGACCCGCAACCCGCACGAGATACTTGGTACGAGATCGACGAAGACGCGCTCGTGTCGAACTATCGTTGCGTCCGGGAGTTCCTGGACAGGACGAACCCGCATCGACGCGTCGCGATCGCGGCGGTGATGAAAGCCGATGCGTACGGAATGGGTACTGTGCCCGTCGCACGCATCCTCCTGCGCGCAGGGGCCGATCTGATCGCCGTCGCGTGCCTGACCGAGGCGTCGCTCCTTCGCCGCTCCTTTCCCGACGCACGGATCATGATCATGGGCTACACGCCCGACCGGTTGCTCACCGCTGCGGCCGAGCGCGCGATAGCGATCACGATATTCGAGGAGCGGCAGGCCGCGCTGCTGTCGGAGTGGTCCGAACGGACTGGCAGACAAGCGCACGTAGAGATCAAGCTCGATACCGGGTTCAACCGCCTTGGGTGCGACGATGATGACGCTGCCGTCGACACGGTGGAACGCATCGCGCGCATGCCCGGGCTGGTGGTGGACGGGATGTTCTCGCACCTCGCGCTCGAGAGCCCCGCATCCGACCGGCGTCAGTTCTCACGCCTGTCCGACTTTGCAGACCGCGTGCGTACACGCGGCATCGCCCTTGCGTCTATCCATCTGTGCGATTCGATCGGGATGGTGCGCTACCCCGACTTTCACCTGGACATGGTGCGACCCGGGGCGATCCTCTACGGCGCTCCGCCGATGGGTCAGCACACGCTGCCAGGCATCCGGGTACCGTTCGCGTTCAAGACCCGCATCGCGAGGGTCCGAAGACTTGCCGCAGGCGAAGGGGTGAGCTACGACTTCACGTGGCGCGCGCCGGAGTCGGGAGCAACGCTCGCGACGCTCCCGGTTGGCTACGCCGACGGCTACCGCCGCGCGTTCTCCAACCGCGCGCACGTCGTGATCCGCGGCGTCGCGGCCGCGGTCGTCGGACTCGTCTGCATGGACCAGTGCACGGTCGACGTATCGGCCGTTCCTGGAGTGTCCCAGGGTGATGAGGTAGTGCTGCTCGGGCGCTCCGGCAACGATGAGGTCGCGCTGATCGACGCGGCAACGTGGGCCGCGACTAACCGCAACGAAGTACTCGCCGGCATCGGCAAGCGGGTCCCGCGGGTCTACCACCGCGGGGGCAGAATCACGCAGATCGTCGATGAGATCGATGCGGAGGTGAGCAGTGGATCGTGAGCAGCTCCTGGACGAGTGCACGGTGATGACCGATTGGATGGTCGCAGTTCGCCGCGAACTCCATCAGATCCCCGAGCTCGGAAACGAAGAAGTGAAGACAGCGGCGCGGATCGAACTCGAGCTCGGGCGCCTGGGCATCGACTACGAGCGGACCGACACCGCGATCGTCGGCCTGATCCGCGGAGAACGACCGGGACGGACCGTGGCGCTTCGCGCCGACATCGACGCACTCCCGATCCGCGAGCAGTCCGGGCTCCCGTTTGCATCGACGGTCGACGGCAGGATGCACGCGTGCGGGCACGACGCGCACACGACGATCCTCCTGGGCGCGGCTCGCTGGTTTGCCGAGCATCGCGGCGATTTCGACGGCGCCGTCAAGCTGCTCTTTCAACCGGCCGAGGAGACCGTCGGCGGCGCCGAACCGATGATCGCGCGCGGCTGTATGGAGAACCCTCGCGTTGACTACGTGTTCGGGCTCCACGTGATGCCCTACCTGCCGGTCGGCCGGATAGAGACGCGGTACGGGACGCTCAACGGCTGCAGCACATCGCTGTCGATCACGATCAACGGCAAGGGTGGGCACGGCGCCTACCCGGAGACCGGGATCGACGCGGTCCTGGTCGCGTCGCACGTGGTCGTCGCGCTCAATAACCTGGTGTCGCGCGCGGTTTCGCCGCTCGAGTCGGCGGTCATCACCGTCGGTACGATAAACGGCGGGATACGGGCAAACATCATCGCCGATCGCGTCACGATGTCGGCCACGCTGCGTGCCGTCAACGACGATCTACGCGACGCGCTCGTCGACAAGGTGCGACGCGTCGTAAACGGCGTCACCGAAGCGTTCGGCGCAACCGGTGAGGTCGACGTGTCGTACGGCTACGTCGCGCTCGTCAACCACGCCGACGCCGTCGACATCGTCACGGAAACCGCCCGCGACCTTCTGGGGCCCGACGGCGTGGTCTGGAAAGAGAGCCCGAGCATGGGGGTCGAGGACTTCTCCTTCTTCCTGCTCGATACTCCCGGCGCGTTCTACCACCTCGGATGCGCGAGCCCGGATCACGAATACGCACCGCTTCACAGCGGCCGCTTCGTGCTCAATGAAGCCTGCCTGCCGATTGGCGCCGCGATGCAGGTTGCTGTCGCGCTGCGCGCGCTCGGCCAACAAAAGGAGGGATCATGAAACGACTCTACGTCAGCGTCGATATCGAAGGCATTTGCGGGATAGCCGACTGGACCGAGACGCGGATCGACGACGCGCAAGGAGCGTACTTCCGACGCGAGATGACGCTCGAAGCGGCCGCGCTCTGTCGAGCCGCCTGCGATGCCGGGGTCGACGACATCGTAGTCAAGGACGCGCACGACTCGGGTCGGTCGATCGACCCGAGCCTCCTTCCTGAACAGGCGTCGCTGATCAGGGCATGGACGCGCGACCCGTACTCGATGATGGCCGGCCTCGACGAGAGCTTCATCGGCGCGTGCTACCTGGGCTACCACTCGGAGGCAGGTTCGGACGGAAACCCCCTTGCGCACACGCTGAACACGAACTCGCAGCGGATTCAGGTGAACGGGCTTCCTGCATCGGAGTTGCTGCTGAACGCGTACACCGCGTCGAGCTTCGGCGTCCCGTCGCTCGTACTCTCCGGTGACTCGGCACTCTGCGAATCGGCTCTGACGATCGCGCCGAATCTCCGAACGGTCGCGGTGTTCGAAGGAATCGGCGCCGCGACGCGTTCGGTGCACCCCGCTCGCGCCCAACGGGCGATCGCCGATGCGGTGAGCGATGCGCTCGCGGCCGACCCCACGGATATGATCGTCGCGCTTCCCGACCGGTTCGACGTATCGATCGAGTTCGTCTCAACGCGCCACGCGATGGCGCGCCGCGCGTCCTTCTATCCCGGGGCCACCCGCGACGGTGCGTGCGGCGTGCTCTTTGCCGCGACGCGGTGGATCGACGTCCTCGCCTTTCTGCAGTTCGTGCTGTAGCGATGGCCGCCAAGGTGCACACGCCGCGCACGCAGCGCACGACGCATCCATTGCGTAAGCCGCAACCGCTGCGACAGGGCGACCGGATCGGGATCATCGCTCCGTCGGGGTCGACGACGCAGCAGAACGCGCTACCCGACGCGATCGACGCGATCGAGTCGCTCGGGTTTCGCGTGACGGTCGGGGCAACGGCGGCGGGCGCGATGACGGAGCGCTACGGCTACCTGGCGGCGGGCGACGCGGAGCGCGCCGACGATGTACACCGCTTCTTTGCCGACCCGCAGATCGACGCGGTGCTCTGCCTCAAGGGCGGATATGGTACACCGCGGATCCTCGACCTCATCGACTACGACCTGATCGCTCGTCATCCGAAGCTCTTCATCGGCTACAGCGACATAACCGGACTTCACCTGGCATTTGCGCGCTACGCGGGCTTTCCGACGATCCACGGACCGATGGCTTCGGGCTTCGGAGAGCTCGACGCACCGTCGCGCGACCGGTGGCTGCGCGTCGTGACCAACGGGGGCGCCGGTCCGGTCCGTTTCGCGGACTCGCCGGGCAACCAGGGAGTCGGCTGCGTGACGCCGGGCGTCGCGACCGGGAGGCTCACCGGCGGAAACCTTGCGCTCGTGTCGGCGCTCGTGGGAACCGACTACGCGCTTGACCCGAACGACGCGATCGTGTTCCTTGAGGACGTCGACGAGGCTCCGTATCGGGTCGACCGGATGCTGAACCAGCTTCGGCTCGCCGGGTACTTCGACGCGTGCAGCGGCGTCGTGCTCGGCACCTGGGAACGCTGCGTCGCGTCGGAGGCCGACCGGACCCTTACGCTTGCCGAGGTGTTCGCCGACCAGCTTGGTCCGTCGGGCAAGCCGGTGCTGAGCGGTGTGGTCGCCGGACACGGAGTGCCGACGCTGACGCTACCGATGGGCGTACCGGCCCGTATCGACGCGTCGTGCGGCCGGTTCGAGATACTAGAGCCGGCGACCGAGGACGGGAGAGGGAGGTAGCGTGGGATACAGCTTCGACGGATGCGACACGGTCGCGCTCGCGCGCGAGTACGGCACACCGCTCTACGTGATCTCGGAACGTATGGTGCGCGAACGGTTGTCCGAGATCCGTACGACCTTTCTGGACAGGCACGGAAACACATTCGCGCTCTACGCGAGCAAGGCGCTGTTGACGCTCGACATCTGCCGGATAGTCGCGTCCGAGGGTATGGGCCTGGACGTCGTATCGGGGGGCGAAATCCACACCGCGCACCGCGCCGGGTTCCCGATGGAGCGGGTCTACTTCCATGGGAACAACAAGTCGCGCGAAGAGCTCGAACTCGCGGTCAGTCTGGGAGTCGGGCGCATCGTCGTCGACAACGTCCACGAACTCGATCTGCTGATCGGCGTCGCGACCGCACACGCTGGCCCGCGACCGCGGATACTGTTCCGGATCACGCCGGGAGTCGCCGGCCACACGCACAAGTACATCTCGACCGGGCAGGTCGATTCCAAGTTTGGAATCCCGCTCGACGGCGACGTGCTGGAGCGCGCGGTGCGCACCGCACTCGACAGCGACGCGGTGGAGCTCTTTGGATTTCACGCGCACATCGGTTCGCAGCTCCATGCGAACGATGCGTTCCGGCAGGCGACGGGCGTCCTTCTGGATCTGGTGAAACAGATGGAGGCGATCGGGCTCACGACCCGTGAGCTCAACCTGGGCGGCGGATACGGCGTGCGCTATACCACCGACGACGATCCGAAGCCGCTGCGCTACTTCACCGATGCGATGATGGAGGACGTCGCGCACCACTGCGCGCGCCTGGACATCCCGGTTCCGCGAATCGTGATCGAACCAGGACGGTGGATCGTCGCGGAGGCGGGTATCACGCTCTACACGGTGGGCTCGATCAAGGAGATCCCGGGGGTCCGAACGTACGTGAGCGTCGACGGCGGTATGACGGACAACCCGCGCCCTGCGCTCTACGGCGCGCGCTACGCCGCTCTGGTGGCCGACCGTCCCGACGACCCGGCCGACTCTCTGGTGACCGTTGCGGGCAAGTGCTGTGAGTCGGGGGACATCCTGATCCGTGACATCGGCCTCCAGAGGCCGCGGCCGGGAGACACACTCGTCGTGTTCACGACCGGCGCGTACAACCATTCGATGGCGAACACCTACAATCTGCTGCCACGACCCGCGATGGTGCTCACAGACGGCGGTGCACACCGGCTGTCGGTCCGGCGCGAGACCTACGACGATCTGCTCGCGCGCGAAGTAACGCTCCCCGGGGAAGTCACGTGTTGATCATAGATGGACACACAGACGCGATCCTCGACGTCCACCACGGACGGCGCGACTTCTTCGAGCGATCCGACAGCGGTCACGTCGATCTCCCGCGGCTCCAGGAAGCCGGCATCAGCGCGGTTGCGCTCGCGCTGTTCACGACCGACGAACACGTCGCCGACGCGACATCGCACACGCGCGCGCTTCTGTCGACGTTTGATCGGCTCGTGATGGCGGGCAGAGGGCTCGTGCACGCGCGTTCGGCGTCGGACATCGAACGGTCGGTAGCCGAAGGCACGACCGCGGGCTTCGTGACGATCGAGGGCGGCGAGGCGATCGGGACGAGCATCGAGACGCTCCACGAGTTTCACGAGCGGGGTGTGATACTAATGACCCTCACGTGGAACAGGCGCAACGCGATCGCCCGCGGCGTCTACGGCGACGGCGACGACGGTCTGTCCGCGTTCGGCCGGGAGGTCGTCCGGGAGATGGAAGCGATCGGGATGATCGTCGATGTGTCGCACCTCTCAGACCAGGCGCTCACCGACGTCCTCTCCGTAGCGACCCGGCCGATCGTCGCGTCGCACTCGAACGCGCGCGCGCTCTGCAATCACCCACGCAACCTCACCGACGATCAGCTGCGCGCGATCGCATCGCTCGGAGGCCTGGTCGGAGTGACCTTCCCCGGAGTGTTCGTCGACCCGACACCGGCCAATGTCACGATGGACCGCGTCTTCGACCACCTGACCCGGATGATCGACGTCGCCGGGATCGACCACATCGGCATCGGCACCGACTTCGACGGATTCACCGCGCCCTACGGCCTGGTCATGCCCGACTGCACGGGGCTCCCGATGGTCGCAGGGCGCATGGCCACCCGCGGGTACTCACAGGACGAAATCGAGAAGGTCATGGGCCGCAACTGGCTCCGCGTGATCCGCGACGTCGTCGGGAAGTGAGCGGCGACAAGCCCAGGTCAGCTCACAGAACGAGCGATTCGACGACTCCGGACGCGGCTTCGAGCACTGCGTCACGGGCATCCACGGCCAGATGGCGGCTGCCGGCTTCCCCCTCGTACCCGCCGGCGGCGATCTCCGTCCGGTCCGGCAGGTAGCCGTCGTACCCGTCCGCGCAGCTCACGATCCGGGCCTCCGGATACCGCTCCGCGAGAGCGGTGCCAAACGAGGTGAGTATCTCAAACGGAAGGAACACGAACACCAGGGGCCCGAGCCCGACTCCGGAGACTGAAAAGCCGAGAGTGCCGTCCGGACAGAGGTCGCGGAAGAGGCGCGCCGCAAGGAGCGATCGGTAGCGTGCCACGCCCGGCGCCGAACCATCCCTCCAGTCGGCAGCCGACGCAAGGATCTCCTGCCGCGCCGCGTCAAAGTCGGCGTCAAGGTCGGTCCCGTCGTACATCGAAACGACCGGGAAGGTGAGGTGTCGTGTTGCACAACGAGCCACCGGGTTGGCCACCGCGCGGAATCGCCGCCGGTTGAGAAGAATGACCGACGCGTACCCGTGGCCGACGAGCTCCCTCGAGCGGCCAAGCCGCGCCATCGGGACTACGTCGCCGGCGGCGCCCTGAAGGAAGAGCGTGGGGCAGCCGAACTCGGCCGAAAGCGTGCTTCGCATCGCGTGCACCCAGTCGGCCGAAACCGCATACCGAGCATCGTCGGCGCCGCACACCGGGTGGCACGCCAGGTTCACCAGCGTCGCCACGAAGCGGTTGCCCCTGCGGAACCGGAGAACCGTCACCCGCTCATCGATCGGCCGCTCGGAGAGCCGGTCACCCGCGTCTTCGGGAAAGAGGAAGTGCGTTTCGGTCGCATCCGCCCCGGCCGCAAAACGTCGGTTGAACGCGAATCCTGCCGCGCGCAGCGTGAGCGTCTCGAGCGACGACTCCCGTTCGTCGGCGATCGCGTTCTCGACCGCCTGAGACACAGCCCCAACAAGGATACGCAACGCATCCTCCTCCGGGGGCTGAACGGCCAACCGTGGGTCGTAACTGCGCGAGCGCGACAGGATCGGACCGAAGTGTGTGTGCGACGCGCACAGGTGGACCAGATCGGCAGACGTGCCGGCGATCTTGGCAACGCGGGCACGAAGCGGCGCGGCCACTGTGACGTCGAGCCCCAGGCAGTCGATGGAGACGATCACCACGCGGCCGGCATCGGACCCGATTGAGACAGCAGCCGCCAGCAGCGGGTCACGGACCGAATCTGCGGGCCTGTCGCGGTCGGCGTAACCCGCGAGCATGACGGGCAGGTTCGGGGTCAT
>RECL01000192.1 GCA_007694025.1 Spirochaetaceae bacterium | reverse complement strand
ATCCGTTCCTGCAGAAGTACTTCGCGAAGGGAATCGTACTCGGTAGCGTGAAGGGATAATCCGCCGCGGCAGCTCGATATTCGACTGACTCAGGCGCAATCGGGGAAGCTACGGCGCCCCCTTCTACGGAGATGGCATGAACGGGAGAGACGATCTGCCGGAATCGGCCCCAGGTGCGGGCTTCCGGGTCCCAGCTGCGACGCACCGCGTGATGGCGTTCTGGTCGCTGAACGGCGACCTCTCTGAAGAAGGGATCGACCGGTGGCTGCGCGACTTCGCCGACAAGGGGATGGGCGGTGCGTTCATGCATCCGAGACCCGGTCTGGTAACCGAGTACCTGAGCGATCGCTGGTGGGACTTGTGGGCGCACGCGCTCTCAACCGCGAAGCAGCTCGGTCTCCACCTTCAAATCTACGATGAGAACTCGTACCCGTCGGGATTTGCCGGTGGGCACGTGCCGTCGCGCGATCCCAACACCGTCGCAGGGCACGTGTCGCTGCTCCCGATCGCATCGGTCGACCAGATCGCGAGGACGCCCGCCGCGGGCTTCATCACGATTGACGACAGCCGAGTCTTACCGCTTACGCGCGACGATGCAGCCGCACGGATGCGTGCGGGGGCTCGCGTCGCGGCGGTCGTCGCGGCGCGTGCGACGCCACGCGCATTCAGCGCAGGTTTCGGGTACGTCGACCTGACGCTCCCAGACACGACGCGGCGCTTCCTGGAGTCGACGCACGACGAGTACTGGAAGCGCTTCGCCGCCGACTTCGGCACTACCATCGAATACGCGTTCACCGACGAGCCGAACCCCGCGCACGGCGACGGCTTCGCGGTCAACGATCTTCTGCTGGCCGAATTTGCCGATGAGCACGGTTACCGACTGGAAGAGTCATGGGACGATCTCTGGTTTGGTGACGGGCGCGTGCGCTACGACTACTTCCGGACCCTGAACCGACTCTTTCTGGACAACTTCGTGACACCGGTCGACCAGTGGTGCCGGCAGAAGGGCATCGGCTTCACCGGTCACTTCTGGGAGCACTCGTGGCCGAGTCCCGGCAAACAGCCAGACAACATGGCCGCGATGGCGCGCATGGCGGTGCCGAGTAACGATCTGCTGGAGTTCCAGATCAACCGTCCCGACTTCTGGCCAAAGGCTGTGCTCAACCTCAAGGAGCTTGCATCGGTCGCCAGCCAGACCGGCGCGAAGCGGACGATGGTAGAGAACGGCGGCGCCGGCGGCTACGACGTCGGTATCGGGAACTTTCAGAGGACCGACAACACGCTCCTGTCGTTCGGCGTGACCGGGTACGCGGCGCACCTGTCACACTACACGCTGGCCGGGACGCGCAAGTACGAGTGGCCACAGACGCTCGGGGAGCCGGCGGCGTGGTGGAAGCACTATCGGTCGCACGGCGATCACGTCGCGCGGATCGTGAGCCTGCTTACCGTGAGCGAGGAGCGTAACACAGTCGCGATTGTCGAACCAACGCGGACCGGGTGGCTTCACTTCGCGCCGAGCTCGCTCGCGGCGGTCGCGCCGGAAGTCGCAGCCGCACGTAATGCGGCGTCGAAGTCGCTCGACGAGCGTTTCACCTCGCTTGTACTCGACCTCTTCGAATGCGGCGTCGGATTCGACCTGCTCGACGAGGATTCGCTTGCGAACGCCACAGTCGAAGGAAAGCGGCTGGTCGTCGGTAAGCGCGCCTACGAGTGCGTCGCGGTGTCGACGACGACCGAAACGCTCGCCGGAACCACGTGCGAACTGTTGTCCAAGTGCGCCTCCGCGGGAGGCACCGTCTTCCTCGCCGGGAGCGCGCCGCTTGTTGACGCGCGGCCCGACCCCCGCGGCAAGCTCCTGGCCACCAGCGCGATCAGCGTCGCCAACGACGCTGAACTCGCCGCAGAAGTCGCGCGTCGCTACCCGTCGACGCACATCGGTGGGACGGTGACGCGCGGGGGGTCGTGGCATCGGCGCATTCTGGCCGACGGATCGTTTCTCTACCTCTTTGCGAACAGCACCGACGAACCGGTGGAGTTCTCGTGGACGTCGGAGGCGCCGAACGTGATCGAGCTCGATACGTCGGACGGCACCGCGTACCCCGTCGTCGGCGAAGGTGAATCTCGGCCAACGGTGGTTCCAGCTCACGGTCTGGCCGCTTTCGTTGCGACGCACGGCGATCCGGCGGCGCTCGGCTTCACGATGGGCGACCCTGTGCAGCGCGACGCGCGACTGCGCGTGGTCACCGGGCACGCCGGTGTCTCGGGCGGGATCGACCGCGGCGATGCGGTGGCACCCGTGACTTCGATCAGGCGGGTCGATCCGAACGTCGTGGTCATCGACTACTGTTCCGTTGGTCGCGACGATGAGGTCATCGATGATCTGCACGTCTCTGCGGCTGACGAACAACTCTGGCGATGGGCAGGCGTCGGCGGCAACGCGTGGGACCGTGCGATCCAGTTTCGACGGAACACGCTTGAACGCTCGTATCGCCGCTTCGCCCCGCGCGTCGTCTATCGGTTCGCGGTTGCAGACGCCGCGGTCGACAGCGTCCGATGCGGGCTCGATCTGGTTATCGAGCGGGCTCACCTCCACCGCGTCAGCGTCAATGGCGCGCCGCTGTCCGACGACGCGTGGCAGCCGTGGCGGATCGAGGACTTCCACCGGGCGGAGATCGCTCACCTTGTCAGTGCAGGAGAGAATGTCGTCGAGCTCACCGCCGACCGTTTTGACCCGCTGATGGAGATCTCACCAGCGATGCTTCTTGGCGACTTCGCCGTCGTACCCGACTCACGCGGCTTTACGATCGGCGCCGCGAACGCGCTGGAGGGTGGCGATCTGAATGCGCAGGGGATGCCCTTCTACCCCGGGGATGTCGAGTACTCGATCGACCTTGCAGCAGCGACAACCGCCGCGGCCGGCGGTGGCGGACCGACCGGTGGTGCCGGAACGCTCCTGGCGGAGATTCCCTTCGCCGGATCGTACGCGGAAGTGAAGATCGCCGGCCTTGAGCCTATGGTTGCGCTCGAGTCGCCGGCGGTCCTCAGGATTCCAGTTGGGCTCAACGAAGCCCCCGCGACGATGAAGGTGCGGGTCGGTGCGAGTGCGCAGAACATCTTTGGTCCGTGGCACTCCGAGGGGCTCGCGCTCAGTAGTACGTGGGCACAGAGCCCGCTTCATCAGCCGCCCGGCAGCGCGTATCGCTTTGTTCCGCACGGTCTGACCGGCGGTGTGAGGATCGTCGCTCAGGATGGCCCCCGATGATCCTGAACATCATGCATCGGCCCGATCGGGCGGAGAGGCGTGGTCTGTTCGAACTGGAACAGGAGTACGCGCACGCGAACGGGATCCGAACGACCATCCTGATGACCGCAGAGTCGCTCGCCGATCCGGCGCAGGTTGCGCTCGCGAAGGAGCACGCCGCCGAGTTTGGAGACGAGATCGGTCTTTCATTCCACGGGCTGACCCATCGATCGATCGTCGACCTGATCGGGTACGGACAGGAGGCGCTCTGGCTGCTGAGTCTGGTGCACAAGCGCGCTGTGATCGAGCACCTTGCACGGGAGTTCGAGGACTCGTTCGGGTTCGCTCCGACGAGTCTTGCGTCCTACCACCTTGACGCGTCGACGATGCGGCTGGTCCGGCAGATCATGCCGCAGGTGCGCGCGGCGGTCGCAGGATGCTTCGAAGAAGGGGTTCGCGTCTTCCACGGGTGCAATCACAGTTGGTATCTGTTCAACGAAGGGATGCCGTGGGGACCGTGGTATCCATCGTCGTCGCACACTCTGCGCCCGGCGCGCGATGCCGACGACTGGTGCGGGATCGTCGCGGTTCCGCATCTTATGCGCGACATGGTCCTGTCGTACGAAGGGCGCAATGACTTCTGGGCGAGCCATCCGCCGAACGTGATGCGTGGAATGGGCTACGAAGGCGAAGAGTGCCCATACGACCGCAATCTCATCGACATGTTCCGGTGGCAGGAGCAGTTCAACGGCGGCTACTCGTACTACAACTCGTTTGTCAGCACCGCGTGGCTCGCCGAGCACCACGCGATCGACGATCGGCCCGAAGTCGCCCAGAGCCTCTACCGCCAGCAGCTCGAGTACCTGGGTGAACTCAAGCGTTCGGGCAATGTACAGGACATGACGCTGACCGGCTTCGCAGACTGGTACCGCGACCACCGGCCGATCGGGTCGACCGAAGCGTTCTTCGCGAAGGAGCTGCTCTACGGCAGCGGCAAGCACTACTTCTGGTACGTAGATGCGAACTGGCGCGTGCTCCTCGACGCGACGCAGGGAGGGGGGATCGGCGATCTTCGCCCCTACGTCGGTGAAGTCGCCGTCGACACGGGTCCCGAGAGCCCTGCGCTGTGCTACGGAACCTATCCCTACCTGATCCAGAGCCAGCATCGGACCGGCATGCCGAACCATTCATCCGACGGAGCGCGTTCAACCGCCCTGGTGACGATCGCAGGTGAGGTGTACGACCTGGGCGAGTACCCGACCCGCATCGCACGCGTCGACCGTGGCCCCCAGGCAACCGTCGTCGAGTTCGAACCGGTAGCCGTCGGCGACGGAGCCGTGGCCACGATCGCGACAACAGTCGAGCTGCATCGCAACGGCGCGATCGTCTACCGCCGGAAGCTGGTCGCGTGCGACGACGGGGAGATCGAGGTGTGCGAACGCGTGAAGCTTGCGCCAGGAATCACCGAGTATCCGCAGCCGCTGGCTGGTGTGACCCTGGGTGTTGTCGACGAGGCTCCGACGGAGATCGACTACCGGTACGACGGAAGACGACTCGCAACGTCGTCGTCCGGCGCGCGCGCGTACGCCCGCTTCCCGTCGGTATCCACACGCGTCGAGCTCGAGCCGGCTGACGGCCGCCGGTGGACCGCCCGCGCCGAAGAGGGACACCTTTTTTCGCCGTACGTAACTCTGTCGATGACGACCAAGTTGTCGATGACGACCAAGCTGTCGATGACGACCAAGCCATCCGATGGACAGGAGAGTGCGCTATGCGTCAGACTGAGCCGGATGTAGCGACGCTGCGGTGTCCGGTCTGTTTCGACCGTGAGATCGACGTGCTTCTGATGCACCGCGACGAACGGTACTACTGTGTCAAGTGCAGCTATCGGGGCGATGCCGACGATGTGAGAACGCGCCATCGCCACTCGCGGTCGAAGTTTGTCAACCGAACGCGACGAATTGACCTGGGAGGGATCGAGACCCTGTGATCGTGCCGCGCCCCCGATGGCGCGGTCCATAGTATAAGGAGTACAGATGAGTATACGCGCTGGAGTTGTCGGACTACGGATGGGGAAGAACCACGCGCTCGCGCTCGCGCGGTTGGCCGATGTCGAGCTGGTTGCGCTCTGCGACATCGACCGCGCGACGGCCGATGCGCTCGCAGATGAGATAGGCAGAACGGCCGGGCGCCGGCCAGACGTGTATACCGACTATGACCGGATGCTCGACGACGCGAAACCCGACCTGGTCACGATCGCGACGCCGAACCGGTTTCACGCTGCGATGACGATCGCCGCGGCGCACAGCGGCGCGAAGGCGATCTGCTGCGAGAAGCCGATCGCGGTCGATCTGACCGAGGCACGCGAGATGGTAGCCGTCTGCGCCGAGCGCGGTGTGAGGCTGGTCGTGAACCATCAGCGTCGCCTGGGCCGCGACTTTGTCTGGATGCGCGACGCGATCGCATCGGGTGCGATCGGAGACGTCTATCTGATCCGCGGAACGTGCGCGGGCGACATGCTGAGCGACGGGACGCACCTGATCGACTCGGCGCTCTTCGTCGCGGGCGACGTCGACTGGAAGTGGACCTTTGCCGCGCATCATCGTGACGACTACGAGTCGGCGGCGACCGCCGCCGCTGCAGCGGCCGGTTCCGATGCGAAGAGCGGGGGCGGATTTGACAAGCTCGGTGGCTGGCGATTCGGTCATCCGGTGGAAGACGGCATGTTCGCGGTTGTCGAGCTGGAGAACGGGGTGAGGGTAGAACTGCTGACCGGCGATCTGCGCGTACCCGGCCGGCCGTACCACGACATCGAGGTCATCGGTACGCGCGGTTCGATTTGGCGCGCCGGCGACAAGGAGGAGCAGAACCTCTTCATCCGGTCTGCTGACGGCAGCTGGAAGCCGCCCGCGCGTGGCGCGGACGCCGACGCCGAGCCCACGGCGGACAAGATCGCCGCGTCGTACGCGCTCCTCGCTCGGCTGTTGGCCGAAGACAGGCCCGACTCCGACCATCCGCTCGGTACGCCGTTCGCGATGAGAGGGTTCGAACTCCTGATCGGAGTCTACGAGTCGGCGCGGATCGGAGAGATCGTTCGCCGGCCGGTCGTCCAGGAGCGATATCCGCTCGCGGTGGAGCTGGGACTCGACCGATGAACCGTCCGAATATCGTGCTGCTGCACTGCCACGACGCCGGGCGCGCGGTTCAGCCGTACGGATGGCCAGTTGCGACGCCGAACCTCCAGCGCTTTGCCGAACAGGGCGTGCTCTTTCGTAAGTGCTTCGCGGCCGCACCGACGTGCGGGCCAAGCCGGACCGCAATGCTCACCGGCCAGTACCCACACCAGGTGGGCATGTATGGGCTACCCGGCGCGCAGGGGTGGACAATCGACGACATCGACAAGCACCTGGTCCACCAGTTGAATCGGGTTGGCTATCAGACGGTGCTCGCCGGATGCCAGCACGAGGTGGATCACCACGACCTGTCGCCGCTCGGCTACAGTCGAATCCTCGACACCCGGCCGCAGTGCGGTGAGTTCTACCAGGAGACGATCGACCACGTCGAGCGATACCTGGCCGAGCGTTCGCAGTCGGCCGCGGCATCCGGCGACACGCACGACACCCCGTTCTTCCTGTCGATCGGACTCGACGAACCGCACCGGAACAACCTGGCGCGCCCTGAGCTCGGCATCGGTACCGAGAGCGCTCGCTTCAGCAAGACGCGCTACTACGACCCGGAGCGCCTGGATGCGCGTTATACCGCGCCGCTCGCGACGCTGCCCGACCTGCCCGAAATCCGGCGCGACGTCGAAAGCCTCTACGAGGGCGTGCGGATCATGGACGAGTACATGGGCCGCGTGCTCTACGCGATCGGGCACTACGGACTCGACGATTCGACGATCGTGATCGTCACGACCGACCACGGCATCGAGTTCCCGGGCGGAAAGAAGACGCTCAGCGACTACGGAACCGGCGTGATGCTGATGATGCGCGCTCCCGCGTTGGTCGCCGACGGCGGCTTCGCCGGCGGGCGCGTGATCGAGCCGATCGTGTCGCACCTCGATCTCTACCCGACGCTGATGGATCTCATCGGCTGTGAGCGCCCGGAATGGCTCGAAGGCGAGTCGCTCGTTCCGCTGGTCACCGGTCGCGTCGCGGCGCTTCACGACGAGGTGTTCACCGAACAGACCTACCACGGCACGCTCGAGCCGCTACGCGCGGTACGCACCGAGCGCTACAAGCTGATCCGTCGCCATCTGCCGACCGGGCCGCTGATGCGCCACGACGGGCCATCGACGCCGATCGTCGACGCGCACGGGTGGTACGACAGGGAGACCGGTCACGAGGAGCTCTTTGACCTCTACCGTGACCCGCAGGAGGCGTGCAACCGGATCACCGACCCGTCGATGGTGCCGATCGCCGACGATCTGCGTGAGCGTATGGACCGGTGGATGGCGAGGACCGATGATTGTTTCGTAGGCGGAGAGTTTCCCGCGGTACCGGGCAGACCTGCCCAACAATAGGAGAGCATATGCACAGGATAGGCGACGAACAGCGCGCGACGATCGATCGCGCGGTAGCAGAGGCGATCGGGTTGGCGCGAAACCCGGCGGCAGCGCGCGGAGAGCGTCGACCGCGCAGGCTGCTGGTCACGAGCCTGAACGTTCGTGACGGGGTGATTCGCGACGGGCACGCGTCGATCGATCCCGGCAACTACGCGATCGAACGACTCGGCGCCGATAGCGGCGCGTGGACCGCGTTCTTCTGCGACGATCCGCAGATGCTCGCCGCCGACAACCTGGGGGAGTTCGACGCGGTCTGCTTCAACAACACCGTGGGCGTTCTGACCGAGGACACCGCGCTGCAGCAGAGCCTGCTCGACTACGTTCGTAGCGGCGGAGGATTCGTCGGGCTTCACGCGGCGGCGGCGACGTTCTGCCAGTACCCACGCTACGACCAGTTCCCCGACTACGGGCGGATGATCGGTGGTTTTGAGAACGGCGGTCATCCGTGGAAGGAAAACGAGACGATCGTGCTCACGCCCGAGGACGCCGACAGTCCGATCAACGCATCGTTCGGCGGGCGCGATTTCGAGATCCAGGACGAGGTGTTCCAGATGAAGGAGCACTACTCGCGCGATCGGCTTCGAGTGCTGCTGCGGATCAACGAAGCCAGGACCGATTTCAGCCCCGAGCGGAAGATTCTGGCCGAGCGGCGCGCCGACTCCGATATCGCGATCAGCTGGATCAGGAGCGAAGGGCAGGGCAGGGTGTTCTACTCATCGCTCGGGCACAACGCGCACATCTTTGCGAACCCGCCGGTGCTCGCGCACTTTCTGGCCGGGATCCGCTACGCGCTCGGTGATCTGGACGCGGATTCGACGCCGCGCGCGAAGCCGGCCTGACGTTTGCCATGGTGGCTCGCTGGCGCCGGGCCGGCCGGAGCAGGCCGTGCTCAGCGACCGACCGCCAATCGCATCTTCGCCGCCGCCTGGTCGCGTGCGAGCGTCGGGTCGAACAGGCTCGACGTTCCCGCGACCAGCACGTCGGCACCGGCGTCGATCATCGCCGGGATGTTCTGCCAGCTCACGTTGCCGTCGATTTCGATCCGGTAGTCGAGCCCGCGGTCGCCCCGAAGCCGCGCCGCGTCGCGCACGGTGTCGAGCGTCCACGGCAGGAGCCTTTGACCCGCGTAGCCCGGGTTTACCGACATGACCAGCACCAAATCGCACAGAGCGAGCAGATGTCTGAACCGGTCAACGTCGGCCGCCGGGTCGATCGCGATGCCGGGTCTTCCTCCAGCGTCCCTGATCGCGGCGAGCGTGCGCGCCGGGTGCCACGTCGTCTCCGGGTGGATCGTAACGTAGCCGCCGCCGGTGGCGCCTGCGGCGATCCCGGCGAACAGCGGTCCCCACTGGTCCGGATCGTCGACCATCAGGTGCATGTCCAGCGGCAGCGCGTAGCGCCCGCCGAGCTGCCGGCACAGATCGGTTCCGAGCGTAAGGTTCGGAACGTAGTGCGCGTCCATGATGTCCAGGTGGAGCCAGTCCACGCCCAGGTCGACAAGCGCATCGATGTCTCTACCCAGGTCCAACAGGTCGGCGCACATCACCGACGGTGCGATGAGCACGTTCCGGTCTTCGGCTGGCTTGGCATGCTCCATCACGACTACTCCTGTGGCCGTACGATCGCCTTGAGTCCGGTGTGCGACTCATGGTACGCGTACGCATCGTGTATTCTATCGAGCGGGAAGGTTTTGGACACGTACCAGTCGCCGTGTACCGCACCGGTCGACAGGAGTCTGACCGCCTCCTTGTGATGCGACGGATCCGACCCGTGCGTACCCATCACGAAGCACTCCTTGTAGTGGATGATGTTCGAGTCGACCGTCAGCTCGGGCTCACCGCGCAGCCCACCGAACAGGTTCACGTAGCCGAGGTGGCCCACCATCTCGATCGCCTGCTTGTGCGCCGCGACGCTCCCCGACGTCGTGATCACCATGTCCACGCCGCGTCCGAAGGTCTCCTGCATCACAACGGCGACCGGATCCTCCTCCTGCGTGCAGATGAACCGTGCGTCCGGGGCGAAGCGTCGCGCGGTCTCCAGGCGCCCCTTCGAGCGCTGTGACGCGAAGATCCGCGACGCTCCGTACGCGCGCGCAAGCTCCAGGATCATGCACCCGATCGGCCCGAGCCCAATCACGCAGATGCTCTTTCCGGGACCGAAGTTACCGAACTCGAGCCCCTTCACCGCGCACGCGAGCGGCTCGGCGAGCGCCGCCGCGTCGTAGCCGAGCGTGTCGGGGACATGCGTAACCGGACCGAACTCGAGCATGCGCTGATTGAGCAGCATGTACTCGGCGAAGCCCCCGTCGAACTCGTGACCCGTTGCGTAGTCGATGAAGCTGTCCTTGCCCCGGACGTTGGTGTTCCAGAGGCCCGGGACATCGGCGCCGACCGCGACGCGGTCGCCGACTCCGACAGCCTCGACACCGTCGCCGATCGCAACGACTTCACCGGCGATCTCGTGCCCGACGATGACCGGGAAGCGCAAACGCTTGTTTCCGTAGCGGAAGATCTTGATGTCGGAACCGCACACCGAACAGCTGTGTACCTTCAGCAGCGCCTCTCCCGGCCCGGGCGACGGGATATCGGTTTTGCGCACTGCGATCGACTCTACGCCGTCCATGAAGACGGCCTTCATTGTTGCCATACCGCATCGTAGCACTCAGGAGACCGGGCGTCAATCAAGACCGGTCAAAAATGGTCAGTATAGCGGAAAGTGACAGAAAAAGGATGATCCAGATTGACAAGGTCCGCGGCGAGCGCTACGATCAAACGATGGACGCAACCGCCGTCGTTCTCATCGCCAATGGGGAGTTCCGCGTTGAACACCGACCCGTCCCGCCCCGACCGGGCCCGGACTGGTCGTTGATCCGGGTTGTCGCCGCCGGGGTGT
>RECL01000086.1 GCA_007694025.1 Spirochaetaceae bacterium | reverse complement strand
GGGCATCTCAGGCGGGCGGCTCTGCGCGCGGCTCGATCCCGCTACATCGCTCAGCCTGATCCTCTCCGACGTCGTCGGCGACAACCTGGAGAGCATCGCGTCGGGGCTGACGACGGCCGATCCGACGACGTTCGCCGACGCGGCTGAGATCACCCGGCGCTACCGAATCGCCGATCGCCTACCGGAATCGGTCGCTCGGGTGCTTGCCGACGGGGTAGCCGGAACGATTCCCGATACGCCAAAGCCGGGTGACCGGTCCTTCGATCGCGTGCACAACGCGCTGATCGGGACGAACGCGCTCGCGCTCGATGCCGCACGCGCGCGCGCCGAATCGCTCGGCTACCGCACGGTGGTTCTGACATCGCAGATCACCGGAGAGGCACGAGAGGTCGCCAAGGTGCTCGCGGGCATCGCGCGCGACACGGTTCGCGGGCGCGGCATCGTCGAACGCCCCTGTTGTGTCCTGGCCGGCGGAGAGACGACGGTGACGATCCGTGGCAACGGCACGGGAGGCCGCAATCAGGAGTTTGCGCTCGCGATGCTCGGCGAGATGGCGGAGAATCCCGACGCATACCGGGGCGTGAGCTTCCTGTCGGGGGCGACCGACGGCAACGACGGGCCAACCGACGCCGCGGGCGCGTTCGCATCGCCGGCGGTGCTATCGCGGGCGCGCGAGGAGGGTCTGTCGATTCGCGACGCACTCGACCGCAACGACTCGTACCGCTTCTTCGACGCGATCGGCTCGCTCCTTCGCACCGGACCGACCAACACGAACGTCTGCGACATCCAGGTCGTACTGATCGAGTAGCGTCGAACGTGAACACGTTCGCGCAGTGTGATACATTCTACACAGGAGCAGTCAGGATGGAACCATTCATCTATAAGGGATATACGATCACGCCGAATGTCCACCTCGCCGAAGCAGTGCCCGGCAAGTGGGTCTTCGAGGCGGCGACGATTACCGATAGCGACGGGAACGAGGTCTACGTCGCGGCTCCCGCGAGCGAGCGGCCCCCGCTGTTCGACACCGGTGACGCCGCGGCACGCGTCTGCATCTCGCAGGCCAAGGCGCTCATCGAGGCCGGAGACATCGGTTAGACAGAACAACCAGCTGCTATCGTAGCAGACGCAGGAGGAGCGAGGTGAGTCCATCAGGTAGAGTCGCCCGGATCGCGGCGATCGCAGGAGTCATCGTGGCCGCGTTGATCGCGCCGGTGACGGGTCTGTCGCAGTCGTGGGAGGAGCTCCGCGCATCGGCGCAGACGCTCGACTTCGAGCCGATTGTCGGCTACGCGTCGGGAGAGGTCGCCGACGGCCAGGCCGTGTTCCGGTTCAATGTCGAAGGCAGCGGCCCGCACACGATCGAGGTGATTGTCACCGACGTCCGCCAAGGCATCGAGCACGCCGACGAAGACACGGTCCTCTACGTGTTTGACGAAGACGGATACGTGATCGACTGGAACGACGACGGCCCGTACGGACTCGCGTCGATGCTCAACGGCGTCGATCTGCCGTGGCCGGGGATCTACTACGCGATCGTCACGACGTATCCACGGTTCATCGAGACCGACGATGCCGACCGCTTCGCGGCGTTCACGGCCCCGGGACTCAGCAGCGTCGCGTTCGACATTACGATCGAGTTCGGAACGCGCGATATCGAGTTCGGCCTTTACGACCAGTACGACGACTTTCCCTACGGCGATATCGTCTACGACTGGGACGCAATCGTCGCCCGGGCGGACGTCATCGAGCTTGAACCGCTGACGACTTCTATCGCCGGGAACATCGACGCCGGGATAGACGTGATCGCGTTCGACGTCGACGGACCGGTCGAACTGAGGATCGAGGTCGTCATCGAGACATCGGACCACGCCGACTCGATCCTCGCGATCTTTGACGCCGACGGTTATCTGGTCGACGAAGACGACGACGGCGGGATCTCCCTCGCGTCGATGCTCGACCCGGTCTACCTTCCGGCCGCCGGCCGGTACTACGTCGTTGTTTCGGCATACCCGAACTTCGCCGAAACCGACTGGGACGACTTCCTCCTGGGCTACTCCGACTATGCAGAGGCGTACTTCGATTACTCGCTGATCATAGAACGGGCGCGGTAGGCCCGCGTCGGTCGTGACGGGCGTCCGTGACGAACAGGAGCTACTGCTCACCAGGTTTCTGAGAGTCCTCTCCTGCATCGGCGTGGTCGCCTACATTCCCGGCGTCTGGATCGCGCTCGATGAAGGGATCGTGTTGATTGCGATTGCGAACACGGTAACCTACGCGCTGGTACTGGCCGTTGCCTGGATTCCGGGCGTCAGAGCAGGCGTCAAGCTCACGGTCGTGATCGCGACGGCGCTTGCCCTGAGCGCTATCCTGCTTGTCACGGTCGGTCCGCGTGGCGCCGGCTACATCTGGATGATCGCGGCCGGGGTCATCGCGGCGGTCTTCGGCTCACACCGGGCAATCGTGATCACTCTACTTGCTACGGTTGCGCTGCTGGCAGGGTACGGAGTCGCGATCGCGTTCGGGCTAGAGGGTCACGGCAACCAGCCGGTCACGGTGGTGATCATCGGTACGAACGTGATCGTGGTGGCGCTCGCGCTCGCGATCGTTGTACGCGCGATCCTTGACCGCCTGGAGCGATCAGTCAACAGCCAGAAAACGCTCGCAGAGCGGCTTCGGATCGAACTCGACGCAAGCACGCGGGTGCAGAAGCAACTCGGCACGACGGTCGCGCTAAAGGACGAGCTTCTGCGCGAAGTTCACCACCGCGTCAACAACAACATGCAGCTCATCCTGAGCATGATCGACCTTGACGACACCGCGCGATCGGACGCCCGGTCGGTGTACGCGCGTATCAGGGTGCTGTCGGCGATCAACAATCTACTCCACACCGACCGCAACGCGCTGCGGATCGGCCTGATCGATATCGCGGCAACGGTATACGACCTGGCCTTCGACCGCGACAGGAAGCGTCACCGGCTGGTCTACGACTCACCGCCTGAGACCGATCGTGAGCCCCGCGTTCCGGTAGAACTGTCGGCGCAGGAGGCCGTCCCGATCGCGCTCTACCTTTTCGAGATCGCGATGGTCGTCGAGTCAGACACCGACCGGTCCACAACGCATTACGGGATGGACGACGGCGGGGAGTACGTGCGATTGGTCGTCCCTGAGTCGCGGGGATCCCTGATCCCGGAGCGTCTGGCAGCGCTGAACCGAACGGCCGCGGCGATCGCGGCGAATGACCTTGCGTCGCTGCGCGTCGAACAGACTGATGATTCGCAGGTTGTGGAGGTCAGGCCGACAGGGCCGCATCGACCGGGAAGCAGGACCGAGTAGAGCGAGCGAAGGGAATCGAACCCTCGTCACCAGCTTGGGAAGCTGGGGTAATGCCATTATACGACGCTCGCCGGTCGCCGGCTGAATGCCGGAGCATCCAGCCGGACTTGAGTATAGCGCGGCAGCGGAGATCCGGCAAGGCCAGGATCAGTCGCCGGACGCTTCCTGATCGACAGCCGCCGGTACGTCTACCGGTCGGCGCGCGATAACGCGATAGATCTCCTGTCCGGACCGATAGAGCACCAGCGCGGTGTTCTCCGCAACCTGGTACGGCACCGACAACCCGCGCCCCGGGTGGAGCATCGAAAAGAGCACTTCGCGTTCGCCGACGAGCGTCTGGGCCTCAAGCGTCAGCTCGACTTCGACCGCGTACTGCGGAAGCGAGCGCTCAAGCAGGCCAAAAACCTGCCCGTCAGGAATGACCGCGGGGCGGGTCATCGTCACGTCGATGAAGCTCCCGCGCTCGACCGCCTCACCGGCCGGCGGGTCCTGCGCGACGACGTGACCCGAACGCTCGTCGGCCCCGGCGTCGCGGACCGTGAACCGGAACGGGATCGCGTTCTGCACCAGACGGTCGACCGCCTGATCGAAGGGCAGCCCGACGACCGACGGCAGCTCGACGCGCTCGACGTCCTGGCCGCGGCTCACGACCAGCGCGACCGACACGATGGTAGCGATCTCGGTTCCGGCCGGTGGGTCCTGCGCGAGGACGGTGCCGGCGTCCTGATCGCTGAATACGTAGCTTACCTCACCGATCTCGATGGTCTGATCTCCGGTCGCAAACAGCGCGCGCAGCTCGGCGCGAACCTCGGTGATCGATCGGCCGACGTACGCGCCGATGCGGTCGACGCGCGCCCCTCGACTGACGACCAGATCGACGTGCTTGCCGGCGCGGATCAGCGTCCCGGCCGGTGGAGACTGAGAAATCACCTGGTTTGCCAGCCGGGGATCCGCCGAAAAGCGAGTCTCCACGCGCGGGTTCAGCCCCCGCTCCTGGAGCGCGAGCGTCCCGTCGAGCAGACTCTGGTTCACCAGGTTCGGGACCATCGTCTCTTCGGCTCCGCGCAGCGAGACCAGAAACGTCGTCAGTCCGGCGACGGTCATCAGGAAGAGCGCGGCAAAAAACGCGATGATCAGTAGTTTGAAGAGCCGGACATCGGGATCGTCGTATTTTGACGGAACGACGTTCCTGAACCGGTCCCAGAACGATTCACGCAATCAGGAGCCTCCAAGCAGAGAACCGACGATCTGCGGCATGCCGTTCACAAAACTCCTCCAGTCGAGCGCCTTGCGCGACTGGACCTGGAGCTTTTGGAGGCCGAGTACGCCGTTTCCTGTTTCTACCAGAATTCCACCCGTCGTGTCTACCGAACGGACGCGCCCCGGTTCTCCGGGCCCGGCCGAAGACACAACGCGCGCCTCAAGGACGACGAGCCGATCGGCAGCGAACGACGTGTACGCCTTGGGCCACGGGATGGAAGCACGAACAAGCGCATCGATTTCGGGTGCCGAGCGCGTCCAGTCGATCTGGCCATCGCTCTTGTCGAGCAGTCGCGTATAGGTCGCTGCGCGATGATTCTGCGGCGTGTAGACAGCGCTGCCGGATTGGATACGATCGAGCGCTTCGACCAGGAGGGCCGCGCCAATCGATGCGAGGTGCTCTCCGAGCGACTCGGTCGTTTCGCTCCCGTCGAGCGGGACCGCGCGCTGCACTACGATGTCGCCCGCGTCCATCTCTGCTGCTATCTGCTGGACGGTCACACCGGTCCGGTCGTCGCGGTTCATGATCGCGGCCGGAATCGGCGCAGGCCCGCGGTAGTGCGGCAGCAGCGACGGATGGACGTTCAGCGCGCCCCCGCAGAAGAGCGCCAGAAACTTCGGGCCGAAGATCTTCCCGTACGCGAAGCAGGCGAGCGCGTCGGGACGAAGCTCCCGAACGGCCCGCCTTGCGTCGGCGCCGAGCCGTTCGGGCTGAAGAACCGGCACCGTCAGCTCGGTCGCGCGTGCCTTGACGGGACTCGCGACGAGTTCGCGACCGCGACCACCGGGCCGGTCGGGCGCACTCAGAACACCAACGACGTCGTGAGAGCTGCCGGCGAGCGCGTCGAGCGCGGGAACCGCGATCTGCGGGGTTCCGGCAAAGAGAACCCGCATCAGCGCCGTGAAACGGTTGCCGGATCGACGTCGCAGTCGTAGTCGGCCATCACCGATTCGCGTACCGAGTCGGCGATGTGATCGATGAACAGCACGCCGTTGAGGTGGTCGAGCTCGTGCTGGATGACCCGGGCGAGCAACCCGTCCGCATCGAGCGTGAAGGGCCGCCCCTTCTCGTTCCACGCCTGAACCTTGACCGCGAGCGGACGGTTCACGTCGGCATAGACTCCGGGGATACTCAGACAGCCTTCTTCGTATGCACCGACGTCGACAGACGTTTCGACGATCGACGGGTTGATGAACACGCGCGGAGTGTCCCGGTCGACGTGCGTCACGAACAGCCGCGCAAGGCGCCCGACCTGGACGCCCGCAAGACCGATCCCCCGGGCACGGTGCATCGTGTCGATCATCGCGTCGGTCAGGCTCACGAGTTCCTCATCGATGTCGGTGACCTTCTGCGACCGATCGCGCAGCAGCACGTCGGGGTGGATCACCAGCTCCAGTCGCTTCATGCTTCCTCCAGGTCGCACCTCCAGAGGGTACGAACTGCCGGGGTCGTGCGTCAAACGGCTCAGAGGAGCGACACCGGGTCCACGTCGACTTCGGCGTAGACTCCGGCCGATGGGGTGTACCCGGACAGGAGCGCGGCGAGCTCCTGATGCGTGGCTCCGAACCGGTTGGTCCGCACGATCACCTGGTGGCGTACGTTGCCGGCGATCACCGAGAGCGGACACTCCGACGGACCAAGGATTTCCTCCGCCGATCGCAGCCGTGCGACGCACCGGCGTCCGAGCTCGTCGGCGTCGCGCGCAACAGCAGCGCGATCACCACCTCGGATAACCATTCTGATGAACCGGGAAAACGGCGGGAACGCGAGCTCGCGTCGCGCAGCAAGCTCGTTCGCGTAGAACCCGTCCAGGTCACCGGTTACCGCACGCGCGATCGCGCCGTTCTCAGGCGCGTACGTCTGCACGATCACGCGGCCGTCGGGGTGAAACCTCCCAGCCCTGCCGGCGACCTGCACGACCAGACCAAAAGTCCTCTCCGCCGCGCGAAAATCGGGCATATGGAGTCCGGTATCCGCGAGCACGATTCCGACCAGCTGCACGCCCGGAAAGTTGAGACCCTTCGCGACCATCTGCGTACCGAGCAGAACATCGATCTTCCCCGCCCTGAACTCTTCGATCGTCCGCTCGAGTACACCGCGACGGCGCGCGGTGTCGGTATCGAGCCGGGCGATGCTCCATTCGGGGAAGAGACGCTCAAGGTCCTCGCCGATTCGCTCGGTCCCGAAGCCCGAGTACCCCACGTCGAGCGATCCGCACTCCGGGCACTGCGACACCGGACGGACCCGGTAGCCGCAGTAGTGGCAGACCATCAGATCGCGTTCCTTGTGATAGGTCATTCCGACCGAGCACCGCTCGCACCGCATCTCGTAGCCGCACGTGCGGCAGTGGAAGAAGTGCGCGAAGCCGCGGCGGTTGAGAAACAGGATCGACTGTCGCCCCGCGGTGTGGGTCTCGCGCATCGCGGCGATGAGCCGCTGCGACAACGGACCGGGGTCCTTCTTCAGGTCGACGATTTCGAGCGACGGCATCGCCCCGCCCGACAACCGCTGGCTCAAGCTGAGCCGAACGATCGCGCCCGAATCCATCAGGTGCCACGCTTCGACGCTCGGGGTCGCGCTTCCCATCATCATCCGGCCGCCGGCTTCGGCGACGCGCTTCATCGCGACCTGCCGCGCGTGGTACCGCGGCGCAGAGCCCGACTTGTACGATCCGTCGTGTTCCTCGTCAAGCACGATCAGCCCCAGGTCACCGACGGGAGCGAACACGGCGCTGCGCGCACCGACGACCAGCCGGGCCTCCCCTCGCCTGATGCGGTGCCATTCGGTCAGGCGCTGCGACGGCGTCAGGCGCGAATGGAGCACCGCAACCCGACCGTCGAATCGGTGGCGCACCGCGTCGAGCAACTGATGCGTGAGCGCGATCTCGGGTACCAGGTAGATCACCGACCGCCCGGATGCGATCGTGCGCTCTGCGGCCTGCAGGAAGACCTCGGTCTTGCCGCTTCCGGTCACTCCGTAGAGGTAGTAGAGGCCGGTCGGCGACGCAAACACCGCTTCAAGCGCGCTCGCCTGCTCGGCCGACAGTTCGAGTTCGGTCTGCGACGCGGCGACATCGTCGGCGATCGACGGAAGCGACACTTCGCGTCTGCCGCCGGGGATCATCGCGGCGAGCGTCTCACCGAGCGAGCAGTAGTACATCCGCTTGACCCATCGCGCGAGCTCCAGAAATCCTGCGTCGAACAGCGGGAGTTCGTTCGCGCTGCGCGTGATCGTCTTCAATACCACCCCGTCGGGCGCGGCATCGGGATACCCGACCACAAAACCGGCGATCGACCGGCGCCCGAACGGTGCGACGACGCGGCTACCGATCGGGAGCCGCTCGGCTCCCTCAGCGCTCAGGTAGGTGAACGTCCGGTCTACGGGAACGTTGAACGCGACCTCGACCAGCCGATCGATGCCGCGGGTGGCGGAAGAAGCGTGCTCAGCCAACGGAACCGCGGTCGAGCATCGCGTTCAGCCGCTTGAGGTCCTCCCAGACCGGACGCTTGAGCTCGGGGTTGCGCAGCACACCGCTCGGGTGGTAGGTCGGAACGAGCGGGATGCCGTTGTAGTAGTAGGTTCGCCCGCGGAGGCTCCCGATCCCGGCGCCGGTGCCGATCAGGATACCCGACGCGATCCGCCCGACCGTCAGAATCGCCTGAGGCCTGACCAGCTCGATCTGCTCCCTGAGATACGGCATGCACGCGTCGCTCTCCGCCGGTCGCGGGTCGCGGTTTTCGGGAGGACGACACTTCACGATGTTCGTGATGTACGCGTTCGATGAGCGCGACAGACCGATCGCCTCGAGCCACTTGTCCAGGAACTGCCCGGCGCGCCCGACAAAGGGCAGTCCACGACGATCTTCATCGGCACCCGGGCCTTCGCCGATCACCATCACCAGCGGATCGAGCACGCCGACTCCGGGCACCGCGTTGAACCGACCCTCGTGCAGCGCGCATCGCGTGCACACGCGCACGCGCTCTTCGAGCATCGACAGCCGCCGCGACCGCGCGCCGCGCTCGCCGCCGTCGTCGGCACCGGCGGGTATAGCGTGGCCGACGGCCGGTTGGGTCTCCCGCTCCGCATCGTCATCGACCACGTAGTCGAAATCGGAACTGGTCGTCGTGCTCGAATGCGATGGCAAATCGGTACCGGTCGGCGGCTCGTCGTGCGCGGTGCGCTCGGCGAATCGCAGGTAGTCCTCGGCAAGGTCGAGCAATCGCCAATACGCGCGTCGCTGCTCGTTCACTCGTCGCCCCCCTCTGTGTCCTGCGCAGGCGCCGGCGCATCCTGCGCCATGCTCCCGGCCCACCCGCCGTAGTCGACCCGGTGGAGGACCAGGCCGGCCGCGGGCGCGGCCGCACCCGACTCGTGGTGCGATCGCGCGCGCAGCCTCCGTTCCACCTCTACCGGTTCGCACCGCGCCGTGTCAAGCTCGACGAGCGTCCCGGCGATCAGACGCACCATACGCCACAGGAACGCGTTCGCGGCGATCTCCATGACCAGCCGGCCCTTGGCCGGGAAGAACGATAGCTGTCGCACGTCGCGCACCCTGCTGGGGCTCGCCTCCGACGGGAGCGTGAACGTTGAGAAGTCGTGAACCCCCAGCAACGGTCGCGCGATCGCGTTCAGTCGCGCGACCGACGGAAACCGGCGAAGCGGAGCGCTCCTGCGGTCGGTAGCGGACTCGCAACCGGGAAGCCGCCAGTAGTAGCGGTAGGTTCGCAGGAGCGCCGAGTGACGCGCGTGAAACCGCGGGTCCACGTCGGTCGCGTCGAGCGCTCGAATGTCGCGCGGGAGGTTCGCGTTCAGCGCGCGGCAGTACGCGTCGACCGGCAGCGAATCGATATCGGTAGTGAAGTGGACGACCTGACCGTCGGCGTGGACCCCCGAGTCGGTCCGGCCGGCGGCGACTACGGGGACCGAGTGGTGGTGCATCGTGAGCAGCGCCCGCTCGACCTCCTGCTGCACGGTTCGTCCGCGCGCCTGCGCCTGCCATCCGACATAGTCGGTGCCGTCGTACGCGATCGTGACCTTGAGCGTACGGCTCATTCAGCGGCTTCCGGGTCGCTGTGCTCCTCGCCGAGTTCCCGCGTGATTTCGTCGTACACGTCGCGCGCGTTGTCCAGGATCGCCGCGGGCTTGTCCTTGCTCGCCTTACCCATCCCGAAGATCTTGGCGACCGTGCGCTTCGCACGCTCGAGCGCAACGCGCCGCTTCGGCTGGTCCTTGGCGGGTCCGTACTTGTACTCGAGGTACCCGGTGAGGTAGAGCACACCGTCGTAGCCGTAATTCTTGTCCAGATCGGGCCCGAGGTTCGGCGCCCCCGAAAGCGTCTCCTTGCCCTTCTGCTCGAGCGCGACCGAGTTCGCGTAGAAGAACCGCGCTTTGCGATAGAAGAGGCTTGAGAGATAGTCGTAGTTGTCGTCGGGTCGCTTGCGGTGCAGATCGGAGCAGACCCACGCAGCGCGCAGACAGCACAGGCCGCGCTTGAACGTCGGGGAGAAGTCCTTCGGGAAGTGCTCGTAGCACGACGCGGCCAGGAAGTACGACGCGCACCCCTCTTCGAGACCGCGTGGGCCGCTGAAGTCGAGGGATGAGAGGATCAGCCGCGTATCGCCGATCCGGCGCTGCTCTTCGCTCCTGATCGTGTCGGCGGCCTGGGGAGGGACGGTCAGAAAGTCGGCCTGAAACGCGGCGTAGTAGCACGCCGGGCACACCATCACCGGATAGATCAGTGGGAAGACCTCTCCGTACTTCTGCGACGGCACGTACGTCCTACGCAGCTCCTGCGTCAACGTACCGGCGTTCAGCCGTCCGCGGCCGGTCCGCAGTTCCTCCCGGTAGAACTTTCCGTCGCAGACAGGGCATGTGACGGGAGTCCGTGAAAAGAACGTCAGATCGGCCATCTACGCCTCAATAACCACCATGGCGACCGCGTTGTCAAGCTCGTGCGTCAACGACAGGTGGATGCGCGTTCCGCCCATCCGCACGAACGTCTCGTGCGCGCTGCCGTGCAGCACGATCTCGGGTTTGCCGGCCGGATCGTTGACCACCTGGACCTCCTGGAGTCTGAAGTGCTGCAGACCCGTTCCCATCGCCTTGCC
>RECL01000069.1 GCA_007694025.1 Spirochaetaceae bacterium | reverse complement strand
ACCAGCTCCAGATCGAAGCGCTGGTTCATGCTGTAGCGGATCGCGCGATAGAGCGACAGACAGAGTTCGAGCGCGTGCTCGACCTGCGTGTCGGTGAGCGTCTTCAGCATCTTCCCGCTGAACCGATCGGGGCTGTAGCCCAGAATCGACTCCTTATGAATGCCCTTCTGGATGAAGAGGATGCTTCGAAAGTACTCGGCCAGGTCGATCGTGAACTGCTCCACGGATACGCCGCGGAAGAGCACCTCTTCGGTAAGCTCGACGATCGCGTGCCCGTCGCCTGCGGCGATCGCGTCGGCGATGGAGTTGAGGTACTCCAGCCCGACCAGTCCCAGCTTGTCGCGGAGCTTCTCAAGCGTGATGTGCCCGTCTGAGAAGCTGACGACCTGGTCAAACAGCGTGTACGCGTCGCGGAGGCTGCCCGTCGACTCCTTCGCAATCCAGAACAGCGCGTCATCGTCGGCCTGAACCGCCATCTCTCCGGCTACCGCCGCGAGCATTCGCTTCACATCATCGACCGGTATGAGCCGGAACGTGAACTGCTGGCAGCGGCTGCGGATCGTCGCCGGTACCTTGTGGATCTCCGTCGTAGCAAAGATGAAGATGATGTAGGGCGGCGGTTCTTCGATCGTCTTCAGCAGCGCGTTGAACGCGCTGTTGCTGAGCATGTGGACTTCGTCGATGATGTAGATCTTGTAGCGCGAGGTCGTCGGCGCGAAGAGCACCTCGTCCTTGATCTGGCGGACGTCGTTGACCGACGTGTTGGACGCGCCGTCGATCTCGATCACATCGATCGCGGTGCCGCGGGCGATCTCTTCGCTGCCGGGGTAGTCATCGCACCCTTCGGCGTCGGGACCGTTCGGACAGTTGAGCGCGCGCGCAAGAATCCGCGCGGCCGACGTCTTGCCGACGCCGCGCGGCCCTGAGAAGAGGTACGCGTGCGCGATGCGTCCCGACTTGAGACTGTTCCTGAGGCTCGCGACCACGAACTCCTGACCCACCAACGAGTCAAAGGTTCGGGGCCGTTTTCTGGTCGCGGTTACCTCGTAATTCATGAAAGAAAACCTCTCCAGATAGCCAAGCACACCGCGGCGCCCTGACCGGTCGCTTACCGCTGCTTCCTTCCGGACCTGACGGGGTTCGGCGATAGCCAGTCGCACGGGACCCAGCCATGCTGGAGAGGCGAGCGGAGAGAGAGGGATTCGAACCCTCGGTACGCGTCAACGCACACACGCTTTCCAAGCGTGCGCCTTAAGCCACTCGGCCATCTCTCCAACGTCCCGAAGCCGGGACAATTCGGCGGAGAGGGAGGGATTCGAACCCTCGGTACCGCAGAACGGTACAACGGATTTCGAGTCCGCCCGATTCAACCACTCTCGCACCTCTCCGAATCTGAGTCAGTGTACTGAAAGCGGCGGGCCTTATCAATACGACCGGAGTGGTGCCGATTTTGTTGATTCTGCACGCCTTTTGCGCCATGCTGCGGCAGGGGGATCTCATGGAAGTGACGTGCCTTTCGGTGCCGAGCCCGCGCTCGTACCTCCTGTGCTACGGCGTGGCGGACGTCGAAAACCGCGGTTTTTCGACCGACTACCGCGGGACGCTCTACATCCACTCGACGGGTCGCTACGCGTTCGCCGGAATGCCCGACATGTCGGATTTCCCAACGCCGATCATCCACGAGTTCGACCGGTTGATCGCGGCGGTGGCCGACCTGGAAGAGGAGTGCCGCTACGTGTCGATCCCGGAACAAGGGGTGCGCGTCACGCTCAAGAACGAGGATGCGCAGAGCGAGCCCGCCGTCGCGGAGTACAATCTCCTGTCGGACGTGTACAACGCGTACCGCAAGAATCCCCACCAACCCTTCTTCCACGTCAAGTCGATCATCGGAACGGTCGATCTGGTCGACATCGTGACCGACTCAAAGTCACCGTGGGCCGAAAAGGGCTACAACCACTGGATCCTGGAAAACCCGGTGCTGTTCAGAGAGCCGTTCACCGGTATATCGATCAGCCGTACGGGTCTCTGGAAGCACGAGCTACCGCTGTAGCTCCGGTCGCCGGCGGGGCGGCACGTGGTGGCGCGGCGGCACGTTGTGGCGCGGCGCGGCGTTTCGATGTACACTGGCGCATGACCTCAATCGAACGAATCTCTCGCATTCTGAAACGGCAGCCGGTGGACCGGATCGGGCTCTTCGAGCACTTCTGGGGTGACACCCGGAAGAAGTGGGCGGCCGAAGGTCACCTGCGTCAGGATGAAGACCCGCACGATCACTTCGGGTACGACCTGCAGAACTGCTGGCCGTTCAGCTACGTCGCCGATCTGGACTTCGTGCCGGAAGTCATCGAGGAAACCGAGGAAACGATCTTGACCCGCGACGGGAACGGCGCGATGCTCAGGCGGCACAAGCTGCACGACGCGACCCCCGAACACGTCGGGTTCGCGGTTACCGAACGCAGCAGCTGGACCGAACTGGTCAAATCGAAGCTGACGCCCGATCGTCGACGGATCAACTTCGACGCGTACCGGGCGGCGCGCGACGCCGCGCGACGCGCCGATCGCTTCTTCTGCTGGGCGGGAGTCAACGTGTTCGAGCAGATGCATCCGGTCTGCGGGCACGAACACATGCTGGTCGGAATGGCGCTCGACCCCGACTGGGTGCGCGATATGGCTCGAACCTACGCCGAGCTCAACATCGCGCTCCAGGAAATTCTGTTCGCCGAAGAGGGCCTGCCCGACGGGATCTGGTTCTACGAGGACATGGGCTTCAAGCAGCGACCGTTCATGTCGCCCGACATGTACCGGGAGATCATCCAGCCGTACCACAAGATGACGATCGACCACGCGAAGTCGCTCGGGCTTCCGGTCATCATGCACTCGTGCGGCTTCGTCGAGCCGCTGATCCCCGGCATTCTTGAGGCGGGAGTCGACTGTCTCCAGGTTATCGAGGTCAAGGCAGGCATGGACCTGGTCCGGATTCACCGGAACTACGGCGACCGGCTGAGCCTGATGGGCGGCATCGACGTGCGGACGCTCTACACGAACGACCGATCGGACGTGGATCGCGAGCTCGAATCAAAGATACCGACGGTCAAGCAGGGTTACGGGTACGTCGTACACAGCGATCACTCGATCCCCGACACGGTCGAGTACGACACGTATCGCTACTTCGTGAACCGCGCGCTCGAGCTCGGAACGTACTGACCCCGGGAGGGCACCGACCGTCATGCGCGACGTTGCGTCACCGCGGCAGATCGTAGCGCTCAACTTCGCGGCGATGACGCAGCACGGGATCATTCTCCTCCTGGTCGGGCCGATGATCCCGAACATCATGGCGAGCTTCGGCATCGGAGAGAGTCTGGCCGGGTTGCTGCTGGCGATGGGATCGCTCGGGTTCGTGTCCGGGCCGCTGATTGCCGGAGCGATCATCGACCGCGTCGGCGTGCGGGCCGCGCTCGCGGTCGGCTTTGGCGTGGAGATCGTGATCCTGGGCGTCTACGGGCTGTCGCCGCTCTTTGCGATCGCCGTCGCGGCGCACTTCGTGCTGCTGTTCGGCTCTTCGTTCATCGAAACATCGGCGAACGTGATGCCGACGCTCGCGGCGCTGCGCCGGCCGGCGCACGCGGTGATGAGCCTGGTGCACACCTTCTTCAGCATCGGCGCCTTCGTGGGCCCCTTCCTGATCGGGCTCTACCTCCAGGCGACCGGCGAGTGGCGGCCTGTCATGTTCTTCGCGCTCATCCCGACCGGAGTCCTGCTGACGTGGACGCTCACCACCCGCTTCCCGGCGCGCGCGGCTACAGCGCGCGGCGCGTCCGTCAAGCAGGCTTCCACCCATCGGCGGCCGCTCGCGAATCTGGGCGCGGTAATCGGCAAGCGGTACGTCGTGTTGGGCGCGCTGACGCTGATGCTCTACGTCGGCGCGGAGGTGGGGCTGTCGAGCTGGGTCGTCTACTACCTGCAGCGGCAGCTCGGTATGAGCGCGGTCGCGTCGGCTTCCGGGCTGTCGATCCTGTGGATCTTCATCATGATCGGACGGCTTGCGAACAGCGTACTGGGCAACCGGATGTCGAGCCTGGCGCTGGTCACCGGATCGGGGATCGCGGGTGCGGCTGGAGTCGCGGGCTTCCTGCTTGCGCGCGACGCGTTAGCCGCGTACGCGCTTCTGGCGTGGATCGGGCTCTGCCTGTCCGGGGTCTTTCCGAACGTGATGGGAGAGCTCAACCGGCGCGACCCCGCGCTAACGGGAACCGTCACCGCGGTGATGGCGATGGGCGCGGCGATCGGCGCCGGAAGCTCGCAGTGGCTGCTCGGGTTTCTGGCCGAGCACGTATCGCTACCGGTCGCGTTCGCCGCGCCCGCGCTGTTTCAGCTTCTGGTGGTTGTCGTCTATCGGGCGGCGGTACGCGCTGCAGCGCGTACCGAGGTCGGGATGTAGCGAATGATGAGCACAGTGGAGGAGAACATGGTTCCAGTATCGAGTGATCTGCGGCCGCACATCGAGACGATCGACGGGCGGCGAGTGCTCTACGTGGATGGGCTTCCGTTCACGACGCTGACGGTGGAGATCCCGTGGAAGAAGTCGGTCTACGGACGGTACGCACAGACGATGGGCGGGTACGATTACCTTTACCCGGTCGCGCGGTCGCTGGGCCTCAACGCGCTCAAGGTGCCGGTCAAATGGTCTCAGGTCGAAACGGGTCCGGGGGAGTACGACTTTTCGTACGTCGATCACGCGATAGACACCGCGCGCGCGGCAGGTCTTCGACTGGTGCTCGGGTGGTTCGGGCACTACGCGTCTGGCGACGGATCGCTCTACCGCAACTTCACGACCGAGCTCTTTGCGCCGATGTACATCGTCGAGGATGCGACGACCTACCCGCGCGCGGTCGACGCTCACGGCGTGACGCACCACAACTCGGCGTCGTACGCGTACCCGCGCATCGTGGAGCGCGAGACCGCCGCGTTCGCCGCGTTCATGCGCCACATTCGCGAACGCGACGAAGGTACGTACACGGTGCTGATGATCCAGGTGGAGAACGAGATCGCGACCTTCGGGCTTCTGCGGCAGGACCGTTCGATGTGGCGCGACCATTCGCCCGCGGCGAACGAGCTCTACGCCGAATGGCAGCTCGACGACCTGAGCTTCAGCGCGCGCCTGTTCGCGCGGAAGTGGCTGCGCCCGCTCACCGACGCCGGGAAGGCCGAGTATCCGCTTCCGTTCTTCTGCAACTTCGTCGGCGGATCGCTCGCGCCGCACAACATCGGCGGGTCGCCGGGCGAAGACGTCGCGACCTACCTGGGCGAGTGCCCGGCTATCGACTTCGTAGGGCTCAACCTCTACGTCGGCAACGACGTGAGCGTCGCCGACTTCCGCGCGAACCTCGACCGCTACCGGGTCGACCGGAACATGGTCTGCATCACGGAGACGAATAGCGACTCGGGTCCGGTGCTTCCGCGGCTGTGCTTCGACTCGATCGCGCGCTACGGATCGCCGATCATCGCGCCGTGGGCGCTCGATATATCGTACCCGAACTCCCACGAGCCGTACGTGCTGCCCGACGGAACCCCCGCGCACGGGGCGGTCGCGCTTCGGGAGACGTACGACGCGATCGGCCTGGCCGCCGCACCGATTGCAGCGTACGCCGGTACCGACCGGATCGCCGCGATCGTCCCTCCGCGCCCCGGCACGCCGCACTCGGGCACCACGAGCATCGCAGGCGATGAGGTCCGCTTCTCCTGCGCGGCCGACGGCCGACTCCTGGTGGTACACGCGTCGCGGGGCGAGTACCTCATAGTCGGCTGCCGCGGCAGCATCACGATCCCGACCGCCGCCGCGGTGTGGCCCGGCTGCCGCGCGATCCGCGCCGAATCGGGCCGCTACGACGGCACCAACTGGATCGCGACCGGCGAACCCGAGTGGTTCACCTTTGACCAGACCGCGCGCACCGTGTCGGTGAGCCTGGCCGGACCGGCGGCGGTGCGCCTGACGATACCGGAGAGCACGTCGTGACGACGCCGGACAGCGCGACGCGCATCACCTTTCTTGGCACGTCGACCGCGATCCCGGACCGCGGCGACGACACGGCATCGTTCGTGGTCAACGACCGGATCCTGATCGATACCGGATGGTCGTCGGTGGAGAACCTGATCCGGAACGACATCGACCCGCTGTCGATCGACTGCCTGATCTTCACGCACATGCACCACGACCACTACCTGTCGTTGCCGGCGTTCCTCTTCTACCAGGTGATGAAACGGCGCGACCTGCGCGATCTGTCAATCATCGGGCCGGCCGACGACGTCGAGCACGTGGTCTCGTGTGCGTGCGACTTTCTCCAGCTGGAGCGTTTTTTCGGTTCAGAGACGACGGCGCCGCGGGTTCACCCGGTGCGCCCGGGTGATACGTTCACCCACGACCGCTTCGTGCTCGACACCGTGCCGACGCTCCACCCGGTTCAGGGAATCTGCGGCAAGCTCACCGACACGGCGACCGGAAGCGTCTTCGCGTTCACCGGTGACACCGCCTACCACGCGCCGCTGGCCGACCACGTAAGCGGCGCGTCGCTTCTGATCCACGACTGCACGCTTGGCCCGGTTGCCGCGGATCCCGACACGAACAAGGGGCTCCACGCCGGAGCGCTCGACGCCGCGCGGATCGCGCGCGACGCGGGCGTCGGGACCCTGGTTCTGCTCCACGGCCCCCGTTCGTCCGCTAGAGCGAGCGTCGACGCGGCGCGCACGCTGTTCGACGGAGAGGTGGTATGGCCGGAGCGCGATCAGACGATCGTGCTTTGAGGGCGGCGCGGCCGTGTGGTAGACTGTGGAAGGGTGGAGAAGCTGCGGGAGGCGGGGTGATGAGGCTGAGCGACGAACAGCGAACCGCGATTCGCGACGCGGTCCGCGACAGGTTCGGGCCGGACGCGACGGTCTATCTGTTCGGGTCGCGCACCGACGACGCCCGGCGCGGCGGTGACATCGATCTGCTCGTCGAGCTGCCGGAAGAAGCGGCCGCGTCTGTGAACACGGTTGAAGCGAAGCTTCGAACGATCGCCGATATCCAGAGGCGGATCGGCGACCGCAAGATCGACCTGATCGTCGCCGAACCCGCCGCGGCCACCCCGATAGTCACCCACGCGCGCCGACAGGCGGTACAGGTATGACCGACGACGGCGTGGACATCGCGCGCAAAACGGTCGAATCGGCGATCAGCGAAGGGGACGCGCACCGACGATGATATCGACAATACGCGGGATTTGTAGTTAAATAGAGACGTTATGGGACGCAAATCGGTGACGCTCTATCCAACCTCCCGCCGGCTTTTGGCCGATATGGGGGAGCGGATACAGCTTGCGCGGTTGCGGCGCAAGCTCAGCGTTGAGCTGGTGGCCGAACGCGCCGGCGTGAGCCGGTCGAGCGTGTGGGCGGTCGAACGCGGGTCACCGTCGGTATCGATGGGCATCTACACTCAGGTACTGCTTGCGATCGGAATCGACGGAGACCTTGCGCAGATTGCCGCCGACGATGAACTGGGCCGGACGCTTCAGGATCTGGATCTCCCAACGCGCAGGCGCGCCCCGAAGAGAGGACCCGATGGCTGAACGATCCCGTTTTGCCATCTGGGCCGACTGTTCGGATCTTGAACAGCCTCAGAAGTTTGGTGAGGTGGTTCTTTCCCGACAACGAGGCAGGCGTACCGCGAGCTTTGCGTTCGATGACCGCTGGTTGGAGCGACAGGACCTACGGGTAATCGATCCCGACCTCATGCCGTTCCGGGGCCCGCAGTACGCGAAGGAAGGCCGCACGGTCTTCGGCTTTCTTGCCGACTCCGCGCCCGATCGATGGGGTCGGCTCCTGATGCAACGTCGAGAAGCAGCTCGTGCTCGTACGGAGGAGCGACCGGTCCGCCACCTTGACGACTACGACTATCTGCTTGGGGTTCATGACCGGGCACGCTTGGGGGCCCTTCGATTCAGTGCGTCCGACGACGGTGGCTTCCTGGCCGAAGACGATCCGTGGGCTACTCCGCCGTGGACGCGTCTGCGGGAGCTCGAGGCGGCCGCGCGCGCGGTGGACCGGCCGCAAGGCGGGGACGACGACTCGCGGTGGCTGGACATAATCTTTGCGCCGGGATCATCCCTGGGCGGAGCGCGCCCCAAGGCGAGCGTCCGCGACGATGCTGGACGTCTGTGGATCGCGAAGTTTCCGGCTCATCGGGACCTGGTGGATGTCGGGGCATGGGAGTACCTGGTGCATCAGCTCGCGGGAGATGCAGGTCTTGCGGTTCCCATTGCACAGGTTCAACGAATGACCGATGCCGGAACCACGTTCGTTGTCCAACGCTTTGACCGGACGCCGGACAACCGGCGCATTCACTTTGCATCCGCGATGACGCTGCTTGGCCGGACCGACAACGACGCGCGTCCAACCTCCTACATTGACCTTGCGGAAGCCATCACACGCTACGGGGAGCGACCCACGGAGGATCTGGCGGAGCTGTGGTCTCGAATCGTGTTTTCGATGGCGGTCAGCAACTTTGACGATCATCTGCGAAACCACGGGTTCCTGCTCGGTCGGCACGGGTGGCACCTGTCGCCGATCTACGACGTGAATCCCGATCCGACCGGTACCGGCTTGTCGCTCGCGGTCACCGCCGGCGACAACCGCCCCGACTTCGACCTCGCGCTCTCAGTGTCCGACTACTTCGGCATGTCAGCGGCGAATGCCCGGAACCGGATGGCGGAGATCCTTGGAGCCGTTGGACACTGGCGTGAGCGGGCACGACATATCGGCATACCCCGTCACGAAGTCGAACAGATGGCGGGTGCGTTTCGATCAACGCGTAGAGCATGAGGTTAGCCAGTCTACGGATGCGGGGTTATCGCGACAACCGTGATCTGATCGCGCTCAGGGACGAGTACTCGTGCGTGGCAAGCGATGGGTGGCGCGGATTGGATTCCAGGTACCCGAGCGCTCTACGGACCGCTTTCAGCCGCTTCGCGAGGCCTTCGTCCTGCTCAAGCCGACGGAGATCGCCGCGCGCCTGAGCGGTGAACAGAAGCCGATAGCTCATTCATCGTCACCGTCCGGCGACGCGAACGAACCAAGATCATGGACGTCGCCGTCCGCCGAATCGCGCAGGCCCTGGCGCACGCGTTTCAGGGCATCGGCGTTCTGGTAGAGCCACGACTCGCGAAGCGGAACCTCGACGTACGGCTCAAGAACGATTCGTTCCTGGTCATCAACGCTCACTCGGACGCTACTGGCGCCGTGCAGAAGCGACCCCAGCGTGACTCGTCCCTTCTTATCGGGGCGCACCGTCTTGATCGTTCTCATCGCACTCATGAACATAGAATCGTCTCGGGTGGGAAAATGATCAAGCGGGATCAATGACCATCTCCACGTCGCCGATCCGCTCCACTTCACCGGTCGAGGCCAGTCGATAGCTGGTACTCCGGCCACCACCGGGATTGCGTACGAGTATGCCGTGCTCTACCAGATCGCGGATGTCTCGGAGGGCTGTATCGGTGGAGCACTTTGCCATTCGGGCATACTTCGAGGTGTTCAGGTATCCCTGGAAGCGATCCATCATACGTTCTACGACTGTTCTCTGGCGCTCGTTCGCGGACATCGTGCCGATGGCATGGCGAACCCACCCTTTGTACACGACGTGTTCCAGGCTTGCGCCGGCGCGATCGAAGGAGCGGTCCAGGCACTCTATGAACCACTGCAGCCATGGGGTGAGATCGATGTCTCCGCGTTGCTGTGCCTCGAGTTGTCGGTAGTACTCGGTGCGCTCCGACTCGATCTGGGAGGACATGCTGTAGAACCGATCGGCGATTCCGTCGGCGCGCGCCAGGAGCATATCGGCAATCGCGCGCGCGATTCGTCCATTTCCATCGTCAAAGGGGTGAATGGTTACAAACCAGAAATGGGCAGTCCCGGCCTTGAGTACTGGATCGGTTCCCTCTTCGTTATTGAACCAGTCCAGAAATCGACTCATCTCCGTGTCGACTCGTTCTGCGTGCGGTACCTGGAAGTGCTCCTTCCCCCTTCCCATGGGCCCGGAAAGCACGCGCATGGGTCCGCGCTCATCGGTACGCCAGGCCCCTGCGGTGATCGTGGTTATGCCGCTGCGACCGGTGGGAAAGAGGGCGGCGTGCCAGGCAAAGAGTCGCGTAGCGGTGAGCGGTTCACGGAATCGCCTTGTGGCATCGGTCATGACCTCTACGATGCCCTCGACATCCCTCCCGGCGACGACCTTTCCGCCGGTCTCCAGCCCAAGATGCCGCGCAACGGACGACCGCACTTTGTTGGGATCCAGGAACTCCCCTTCGATAGCAGAGCTCTTGATCACTTCCGAGACGGCGGTGTTCAGGGCGGCCTGGCTCCGGAGGTCGAAACCGAGGCTCTTCATCCGCCCGAGCAGGAGGCCCTGGTGAAACCGTACCTCAGCCAGTCGCCGCGCAAGCGCGTCGTGGTTCCATGTGAAATTCGGCCATTTGGGCTTCTGGTTGATGTACTCCATATTTACCGCCTGATATGCGGTGAATATGCCACGCATTCGCCGCAGAGGCAACAATCACCGCTTTATTTACGGCGAATAGCGCGAGCTTTCGCCGCAGCGTAGAATCCAAGGGGTGAGACCAGAGGGGATCAGTTGGTGATAGGGTCGGGTCGGGTGGGATGGAGAAGCGGGAGGGGGGCCAGCGGATCGC
>RECL01000398.1 GCA_007694025.1 Spirochaetaceae bacterium | reverse complement strand
GCGATCCTCACCAGATCGGCGATCGGGTAGTGTTTGCCGAACGCACCGATGCGGCCGTACGCACCGGCCAGGCGATCGACTTCGTCGCGTACGCGCTGCTCGAGCCGATCGTCGTCATCGTCGAGTGCGTCGCGGCTCTGATAGAGCACGAGCGACTCGAAGAGCTTCGGAGATACCCCCTGGCGGAGTCCTGCGTAGATAGTTGCCAGCCGCGACAGATCGTCGGCGATCCGCGCGAGCGGAGCGGCTACCGGCTGCCCGTCGGCTACCGGCATGAAGACGGCGCCCATCCGGTCGAACGGAAACGAGCCGAGCGCCATCAGATTATGAAGCCCGCGCACATCACCGTAGATCCTGGAGCGGATCGTCGGAGAGACCACCGCGAGCGCGTCTTCGCACGCCTTAAGTACACGACGTCGAACATCCGCCTCGCGCAGATCGGGTTCCTGGCGACCGACCGCGAACGGGTCGGTCTCATCGAGGAGTCGCGCCTGCGTTTCCGGCGCGTGAAGCGATGCAAGAAACGATATGAACGAGCGGCGTTCGCTGCCCATCACGCGCCCGATAGGCTCGGCAAGCAGGCGCGCGGCGGCGGCCAGTTCGCGGATGTCCTCAAGCGCGCCAGGCTTGAGCAGCTGCTGAACGGTGTCGAAACCATGAGGAAGACGCGATGCCACCGACCGGGCAAGATCGCGCAGCAGATAGCTTTCCACCACGGAAAGGCGCTCGCGGCCGGAAAACAATGCAACAAGGACGATCATGAACCGTCGCAGGAGCCCCATCGACCGGTATCTCGCCTCCAGGTCGATCGCGACAGGCTCGTCGGTCGCCGCATCGGCCGACGGCAGTTCCACCGCGCCGGCGATCCGTTCGAGCATGTCGCGTCGCTCGGTCGTAGAGAGACTGGAGACCAGCTTGTCGAACACACTCGTCGACATGACCGCATCGTAGCCGCCGGTGGCACCTCGGTCAATCGCAGCCGCGAAACCGAATCGGTCGGCGATGCTTGACAATTCCGGAAAACCGCGTACTATTACTTTCGTGATGAGCAATATCGTGCTCGCATCGCTACCCGGTCTCGCGCTTCCCATTAGCATCCTAATTGGTCCCGATATAGGCCCGCAGGGAGCATGAGCCGGTGGTTTGAAACCCACAAGGCCGCCTTCCTGAGGGGAGGCGGCCTTTTTTTTGTCAGGAGGAGGACAGATGAGCAGGATCGAGATATTCGACACAACGCTTCGCGATGGCGAACAGTCGCCCGGAGCGTCGATGACGGTCGAGCAGAAGTACGAGATCGCGCTTCAGCTTGAGAAGCTCGGCGTCGACATCATCGAGGCGGGGTTCCCGGTATCGTCGCCGGCGCAGTTCGAAGGGTGCGCGATGATCTCAGAGCGGGTTCGCGGGCTGAAGGTTGCGGCGCTCGCGCGCGCGGTACCCAAGGACATCGACCAGGCGGCCGATGCGATCGCGAAGGCCGCGCACCCGCGGCTCCATACGTTCATCGCATCCAGCCCGATCCACATGGAACACAAGCTGAAGAAGAACCCCGACCAGGTCTTCGAAATGGCCGTAGCGGCGGTCAAGCACGCGCGCAACCGCGTCGCAGAGGTCGAGTTCAGCCCGGAGGACGCGACCCGCTCGGATATCGACTTCCTGTGCAGGCTGGTTGAGGGAACCATCGACGCTGGAGCAACCGTCATCAATATTCCCGACACCGTGGGGTACGCAACACCCGAGGAGATGCACCGCTTCATCGCTACGTTACGCGAGCGGGTACCGAACATCGACAAGGCTATCCTGAGCGTTCACTGTCACAATGACCTGGGACTGGCAGTCGCGAATACGATCGCCGCGATCGAAGCGGGCGCACGGCAGGCCGAGGTTACCGTCAACGGTATCGGCGAACGCGCCGGCAACGCAAGCCTTGAAGAGCTGGTTATGGCGCTCACGGTTCGTCACGACACGCTGCCGTATACGACGAACGTCGTGACGCAGCATATCTACCACACGTCCAGGATGCTGTCGGCGATGATCGGGTTTCCGATCGCCCGCAACAAGGCGATCGTCGGCGAAAACGCATTCGCGCACGAGGCCGGCATCCACCAGGACGGTATGCTCAAGCACCGCCAGACCTATGAAATCATGACCCCGGCGACGGTCGGGCGCGACGACAGCAAGATCGTCCTTGGTCGCCACAGCGGTCTGCACGGGTATCGCAAGCGACTCGAAGACCTTGGCATCACGCTGAACAAAGAAGAGCTCACTCAGACTTACGAACGGTTCCTCACCGTCGCCGATCGCAAGAAGGAAGTGTTCGACGAAGACATCTTCGCGATTATCAGCGACGAGCTCGGTCACCAGGTCGGCGGAGTGACGCTCGAGTACTTCAACATCATCTCGGGCAACACCGCGGTACCGACGGCAACGATCCGTCTGTCTGAGGGCGACGATCTGTTCGAAGAAGCATCCACGGGCGACGGACCGGTCGACGCGATCTTCCGCGCGATCGACCGCGCGCTCGGTATCGAGACTACGCTCGAAGAGTACACAGTTCAGGCGGTTACCCCGGGCAAGCAGGCCCTTGGCGAAGTATCGGTGTTCCTGCGGATCGACGGGAAGCCATACAAGGGAACCGGTTCATCGACCGACATCCTCGAAGCGAGCGCGCGCGCGTACGTCAGCGCGGTCAGCCGCTACCGCGCGATCGTCAACCCGCCGGTGAACCGGGCGAAGAAGGAGGCCGAGTGAGACCGCTCAAGGTATTCGACACGACGCTTCGCGACGGCATGCAGGGGACCGAAGTCAGCTTCACGCTCGATGACAAGCTGCAGATCGCGCACGAGCTCGATGAGATGCGGATCGACTACATCGAAGGCGGGTTTCCGCTATCGAACAAGAAGGAGGAGGAGTTCTTCCGACAGGCCGCGCTGATGAAGTTCTCCCACGCGACAGTCTGCTCGTTCGGCTCCACCCGCAGGGCCGGCGGATCGGCTGCTTCGGACCCCCACATCCGGGCGCTGCTCGACGCGCAGACCCCCGCGGTCGTCATCGTCGGAAAGACGTGGAAAGCGCACGTGGAAAAGGTGCTCGGCACCGACATCGACGAAAACCTGCGGATGATCCACGACTCGGTCTCCACGTGCAAGAAGGAGGGACGCGAGGTTATCTTCGACCTTGAGCACTTCTTCGACGGGTACGCCGACGACCCCGACTACGCGGTACGAGTGCTTCAGACCGGAACCGACGCCGGTGCCGACGTCCTGGTTCTCTGCGACACGAACGGCGGGAACCTCCCGTCGATGGTATCGCGCGTCTACGCAGAGCTCTCCGACCGGAAGCTTGCGCCGCTTGGCGGCCACTTTCACAACGACTGCGGGACGGCGGTAGCGAACTCGCTCGCCGCGGTCGACGGCGGAGCGATCCATATACAGGGAACGGTCAACGGATGGGGCGAACGGTGCGGGAACGCGAACCTGTGCGTGTTCATCCCGAACGTCGTGCTGAAACTCGGGTACGAACCGGCGTGCGCCGAGCGGCTGCCGCACCTGACATCGCTCAGCCGGTTCGTCGCCGAAAAGGCGAATATCATCCCGGACAAGAGACAACCCTACGTCGGAACCGCGGCCTTCAGTCACAAGGCCGGTCAGCACGCCGATGTACTCGCAAAGGCCGACTACCTGATGGAGCACATCGATTCGGCAAAGGTCGGAAATGAACGGCACGTGCTGCTGAGCGAGCTCGCCGGCAAGAGTACCGTCGTCGACAAGCTCGGCAAGTACGGCGATTACACGAAGTCGGACCCCATCGTAGACGAGCTGATCACGGCGCTCAAGCAGAAGGAGCGCGACGGGTACGAGTACGAGGCGGCAGAGGCGAGCTTTGACCTTCTGGTCCGACGCGCGCTCGGCATCCACCGGCCGCTTCTGGAGCTACGCAACTACCACATGGAGAGCTACAAGGCGCACGAAACCCCGTCAAAGACGGTCGGCCGTATCTTCATGCAGGCGCACGGGCGCGATCTGATGGGCGCAGCGGTCGGGGTCGGCCCGGTCGAAACGCTCGACGCGGCGCTGCGCGACGCGCTGGTGCCGATCTACGGATTCATCGGCAAGATCAGCCTCACCGACTACAAGGTGCGGGTACTGAACCCCGAACGGGCGTCGGCGGCGAAGGTCCGCGTCTTCATCACATCGACCGACCACGAGGGCCGTACCTGGGACACGGTTGGCGTGCACGAAAACATCGTCGAAGCGAGCTGGGAAGCGATCGTCGACAGCCTCGAATACTACTTCAACGAGTACGTTGAGTTCAACGAAAACGTTGAGTTCGACGAGTACGTTGAGTAGAGGCGTCACGTAGTCGCGGCGGTCAGCGCGGGGCCCGGCCGGTAGGCAGCAGCCGGGCCCGGACCTCGCGACGGAGCAGGTACCGCACGCCCTCGACCGCGGCGCGCGCAGCCGACGTGGTCGTCGTGTAGGCTATCTTGCGTCGGACGGTCTCGATCCGCAGATAGTCGTCGTCGCGCTGCGTGTATCGGCCTTTCGGCGTGTTGATCACGAGCTGGATCCGCCCCGCGTTCATATGGTCGATGATGTTCGGGTGTCCTTCGTGGATCTTGAGGATCACCTCCGGGAACACGCCGTTGCGGAACAGAAAGTCGGCGGTGCCGCGCGTTGCGACGATCTGAAATCCGAGGCCTTCGAGGTCGCGGACGATCGGCAGGATCGTTTCCTTGTCGAAGTCGTTGACCGACACGAATGCCCGACCGCTCGTCGGCAACACCGCTCCGACCGCGCTCTGCGCCTTCGCAAAAGCCTCTCCAAACGTCTCTCCGATCCCGATCGCCTCACCGGTGGAACGCATCTCGGGCCCGAGCAGAGGATCGACGTTGCGGAACCGGTCAAAGCTGAACATCGCCTCCTTGACCGCCCACCCGGTGATACACTCGCCCTGCCCGACGCCCGGCACTCCGGTGTCGGCGTCGTTGATCAGCCCCTGTTCGGCAAGCGACCGTCCGCGCCACGCCTGGACAGCGGCATCGACCAGGTCGACGCCGCTCGCCTTCGACAGGAATGGAACCGTGCGGCTCGCGCGCGGGTTGACCTCAAGCACGTAGAGCCGTCCGTCACGAACCGCAAACTGGATGTTCAGAAATCCGACAACACCGATGTCGCGCGCGATGCGAGCGCACGCTTCGGTCATCTCGCGCAGAATCGCGGGTTCCGACCGGAATGGAGGAAAGACGCACGCGCTGTCGCCCGAGTGAACGCCCGCGGCTTCGATGTGCTGCATGATTCCGGCGACGTAGACGCTCTGCCCGTCGCACAGCGCGTCGAGGTCGTACTCGAACGCATCCTCAAGAAACTGGTCGACAAGCACCGGGCGTTCGCGAGAGATGACGATCCCGCGCGAGAGGAACCCGTCGAGCTCGTCGGGAGAGAACGCGATCACCATGCTTCGACCGCCAAGCACGAACGACGGACGCAACAAGACCGGGTATCCGATCTGTTCGGCGAAGGATCGGACCTCTTCCTCGGTCCCGGCCATCCGGTTCGCCGGCTGCAGCAGCCCGAGCCGGTTGATCAGCGCGCTGAACTTGCCGCGGTCCTCCGCGTCTTCGATGCTCGCAACCGGTGTGCCGACGATCCGAGCGCCGGCCGCTTCGAGTTCTCTGGCCATATTGAGCGGGGTCTGCCCGCCAAGCTGGACGACAACGTCGCGAACGCGCTCCTTTCGAAGCACCGACTTGACGTCCTCCGCGGTAAGCGGTTCAAGGTAGAGCCTGTCCGACACGTTGAAGTCGGTGGAAACGGTCTCCGGGTTCGAGTTCACGATGATCGTTCGTACGCCGAGCCGACGAAACGCCATCGAACTGAGCGTACAGCAGGTGTCAAACTCGAGCCCCTGCCCGATCCTGTTCGGCCCGCTCGCCAGTATTATGACCGACCCGTCGTCATCGCCGGTCCCGGAGGGCGCGCCTTCGTCGAGCTCTCCATACGTGGAGTAGAAGTACGGCGTATCGGCGGCGAACTCGCCCGAACACGTGTCGACAAAGTGGTAGCCCGCGACGATTCCGGCGGCGACCCGGCTTTGCTCGACGTCCGCTGCGGTCCGACCGGTCAGCGCCGCGATCCGCGCGTCGGCAAGCCCGAACTGCTTCGCGGTGAGCATCGTCGCGGAATCGATCGGCTGACCAGCGGGTCGCGCCGCAATCGCGCGTTCGAACTCGGCCTGCCGTGACAACTCGTAGAGAAACCAGCGGTTGAAACCGGTGCGCCGTTCGAGCTCCGGGATTGCAGCATCCCCGTCGCGCTTGAGGATCGTATACGCGGCGAACAGCCGCCGTGGATGCTGCGTCACCGTCATTCGTTCAAGCTCGGCGGCTGACACAGAGAGCTCTTCGATCCCGTTGAATCCGATCTCCACCGCGCGGATCGCCTTGTTGAGCGCCTCGCAGAAGGTGCGCCCGATCGCAAGGCTCTCTCCGACGCTCTTCATCTGCGTGCCGAGCTCGTCGTAGCCGAGTGGAAACTTCTCGAGCTCGAATCGGGGGACTTTCACCGCGACGTAGTCGAGCGACGGCTCGAAGCAGCTGACCGTCTTGCCGGTGATGTCGTTGATGACCTCATCGAGCGTGAACCCGACCGCAAGCCGCGCGGCGCACCGCGCGATCGGGAAGCCGGTCGCCTTGCTCGCGAGCGCGGAACTGCGACTCACGCGCGGATTCATCTCGATAACGACCATCCGGCCGCTCGACGGATCGACGGCGAACTGCACGTTCGACCCGCCGCAGTCGACGCCGACCGCGCGCAGGATTTCGATCGCGGCGGTTCGCATCTCCTGATACTCGCGGTCGCTGAGCGTCTGGATCGGCGCGACGGTGATCGAATCGCCGGTATGTACTCCCATCGGATCAACGTTCTCGATCGAGCAGACGACGACCGCGTTGTCCGCGCCGTCGCGCATCACTTCGAGCTCAAACTCCTTCCACCCGATCAGGCTTTCTTCGATCAGCGCGGTATGCACCGGGCTTTCAGCAAGCGCGCGTTCCACAAAGACCTGAACCTCTTCGGCGGTGTGCGCGATGCTCCCACCGCGGCCGCCAAGCGTGTAGCTCGGCCGGATGATCAGAGGCAGCCCGTGCCGTTCGACGAAGTTGCGCGCTTCGCGATACGTCGAGATCAGGTCGCTCTGTGGGCTCTCAAGCCCGATACCTTCGACGACCTTCTTGAACTCGCCGCGGTCCTCGGCCTTCTTGATCGACTCCACGCGAGCGCCGAGCACCTCTACCCCGTACCGGTCCAGAACACCCGCGTGCGCAAGGTCCATCGTGAGGTTCAGCGCGGTCTGTCCGCCCATCGTCGCGAGCAGCGCGTCGGGCCGCTCCGCCTTGAGTATCTCTTCGATGTAAGGGATCTCGAGCGGATCCATGTAGATCGCGTCGGCGGTTCCCGGGGTTGTCATCACCGTCGCGGGATTCGGGTTCACCAGGATCACCCGGTACCCCTCTTCCTTGAGCGCCTTGACCGCCTGATTGCCCGAGTAGTCGAACTCGCACGCCTGTCCGATGACAATCGGACCGCTGCCGATGATAAGTATTGATTGTATGTCGCGTCGCGCCGGCATCTACTTCACAACCTCCAGGAAGGAGTCGAAGATCCAGCGCGAGTCGTACGGACCCGGCGCCGATTCGGGGTGGAACTGCGCGGTGCGCACGCGCGCCGCGTCGTCACGGATGCCTTCGACGGTGTCGTCGTTCGCATTTCGGAACCAGACGCGCGCACTCGCCGGAAGCGTCGCTTCGTCGACCGCGAACCCGTGATTCTGGCTTGTCACGAAGACAGCGCGTGTGAACTCGTCACGAACCGGATGATTCACTCCGTGGTGCCCGAACTTCATCTTGTAGGTCTTTGCGCCCATAGCCTCGGCAATCAGCTGGTGCCCCAGGCATATCCCGAGCACGGGACGCTTTCCGAGCGACTGCCTGACCAGCTCGACCTGACGATCGAGCACGGCAGGGTCGCCCGGTCCGTTCGAGACAAAGAGCGCGTCCACTCCAAGCGTCGCAACAAGCGCGTCGTCGGCATCGCTCGGAAGCAGCGTCACGCGGCATCCCCGTCGCGACAACTCGCGGACGATGTTTGCCTTCAGCCCGCAGTCCAGAAGTCCCAGGTGCGGAGATCCGCCTTCGTTGACCGTTACCACGTCTTGGCTACCGACCTCGCCGACGAGCGACCTGCCCTCCATCGCCGGGAAGCGGCCGAGCGCTGCGACCACGGCCGCAACATCCTCTTCGGCCAGGCGGTCACCGGTTGCGCGTACAATCGCACCGTTACACGACCCTCCGTCGCGCAGCCGAAGCGTAAGAGCCCTTGTGTCGACGCCGGTTATGCCTGGCGTGTTCGATGCGCGAAGAAAGTCGTCGAGCGTCGTGCGACCGTCGGGGACCGGTCCGGTGTAGAGCGACCGGACGATGAAGCCCGCGGGTTTGACAACCGAACGCGACAAGGGCTCCGGCCCGGTCTCACCCCACACGGGATCGCACCCGTAGTTCCCGATATGCGGGTAGGTCATCGCGACCAGCTGGCCGGTGTACGACGGATCGGTCAGTACTTCGTGGTAGCCGCTCATCGCGGTGTTGAACACGACCTCGCCGACCGCTTTCGGGGAAACGCCGGAAGCGGCAGACAGCTCGTCAGGGGTCGGTGCAACCGCCCCGAACGGCGATCCGCTATATACGTGCCCGTCGGCGAGCACGAGAAAGCACGTACTACTCATCGCATCTCCACGCAAAAAAACGGCCTTGACGACGCCGCATGACGCGGCGGCGCAAGGCCCTCGGCTACCCCCTAGGGGAATCGAACCCCTCTTTAGAGACTGAGAATCTCTCGTCCTAGCCGATAGACGAAGGGGGCATCTATCGCTTCCCGGGGAGGACTCGAACCCCCACTAACAGAGCCAGAATCTGTGGTGCTACCATTACACAACCGGGAATCGGAGCACGAGCAGAACGATACAACCGCGCCCGAGCCTTTGTCAACCCTCGCCATTCGCGATTCAAAAACGGGCGCGAATTCGGTACCCTTCCCACATGCAAGTTCGAATCGTGGAGTGGTCGGCTCTGACCGACGACGAGCGCAGCGCCTTACTGCTGCGATCGGAGAGCGACGTCACCGACGCGGTCGCGGTTGCCGAGTCGATCGTCGCCGACGTCGCGCGTCGCGGTGACACGGCCGTGCGCGAGCTGTCGGCGCGGCTCGATCGGATGACCGATCCCGACCTGCCGCTTCGGGTCGGCGACGACGAAATAGCCGACGCGGTCGACCGGTTAGACCCGAACGTGCGCGCGTCGCTCGACTACGCGATCGCGAACGTGCGCTCCGTTCACGAAACCCAGCGCGAGCACCAGACGACGCTGACCGAGGTGAGACCAGGCGTCCTCGCCGGCGAGCGAACCGTCGCGATCGATTCGGTAGGGCTCTACGTGCCACGCGGTCGCGGGAGCTTTCCGTCGATGCTCTACATGCTCGCGATCCCCGCACAGATCGCGGGGGTGCGCCGCGTCGTCGTTACCACGCCGCCGGCACCCGACGGATCGGTCGACGCAGCGTGCCTCTACGCGGCCGATCGGTGCGGAGTCAACGACGTCTACCGCGTTGGCGGTGCACAGGCGATCGCCGCTCTTGCGTACGGGACCGAGTCGATTCCGGCGGTCGACAAGATCGTCGGGCCGGGCAGCGCGTACGTCGCGGCCGCAAAGAGAATCGTCCGCGACCGCATCGATGTCGGGCTGCCCGCGGGGCCGACCGAGTCGGCTATCCTAGCCGATCAATCGGCCGATGCGTTCCGCGTCGCGCGCGACCTGCTGATCGAAGCCGAGCACGGCGCCGATTCGCAGGCGATCCTCGTGACAACAGATCGAACGCTCGCCGAACAGACCGCTCGACAGATCGAGCAGCTCATCGGTGAGACCCCCGAGCCACGGCGGAGCTTTCTTGAGTCGGTCTTTGCCGGTTACGGCGCGATCATCACCGCTGCGACGATCGAGGACTGCGCCGACATCGTGAACTCGATCGCGCCGGAGCACCTGCAGATCCGCACGACCGACCCGTTCGAGACGATGGGGCTCATCACGAACGCCGCGGAGATTCTGCTCGGGGAGCACACGCCGTTCAGCATCGCGAACTACGCAGCCGGGGCGAACGCCGTGCTGCCGACCGGAGGATTCGCGCGCGCGTGGTCGGGGGTTTCGGTGCGCGACTTTGTCAAGCGCTCGGGAATCGTGCATGTCAGCCGCGGTGCGTACCGCGAGATTGCCGGCCACGCAGCCACGCTCGCCGACTACGAAGGCTTCTACTGGCACGCGCGAGCGCTGCGCGACCGCGAAGAGTTCCGCTGATATGTTCGCGACCGTGGAAGAGGGCTTCGACTACTTTGAGAGTTTCGTCAACGTCGAACGCGGCGCTTACTCGCCGCGCCGGTGGCGGCTCGAGCGGATGCGTGCGCTCCTGGAAGCATTCGGCGATCCGCACCGCGCCTACCCGACGATCCACGTTGCCGGATCGAAGGGCAAAGGGTCGACCGCGGCCTACGCGGCGCACATCCTGCACGCGGCGGGTCACCGCGTTGGGCTCTACACGTCGCCGCACGTCGAGTCGTACCGTGAACGCGTCCGCGTACTCGACGGATCGCTGACCGACGACGTGTTCCTGGCCGCCTTCGAACGGATCGCGGCCTGGGTGAACGATCAGCGGCGGCGCGT
>RECL01000179.1 GCA_007694025.1 Spirochaetaceae bacterium | reverse complement strand
TCTTCTGCTCTTCCCACTTGTGGTCGACCCGGCGTTCGCCCAGGATGCACCATAGACTCCGCAGATGCGAGTTCGTGTGGTTCACCGCGAGCAGCACGTTCTGAACGTACGGCGCCTTGCCGGCGCTCGCGCTCAGTGCATCTGGCCCGCCTTTCTCGACGTGAGCGACGATCCAGTCGCAGAGGTCGGCCCAGCGGCGCGCGATCTCCTGCGGCGTCGGGTAGGGGTCTCCCGGTTGCGGTTCGCGCTGCGTCCAGTTGACGACCTGCTCGTGATAGTCGTGCATGTACTGTCCGGTTACCGACTTGTAGAGCAGCTTGTCGGCGATCTCGGTGCAGTGCTCGGCGATCCACCCGACAGGCCAGTGGTTCATAGGCTCGAATGAGAACAGATCCTCAGGCGCGACGTCTTCGATCGCAAAGAGGAGCTCGCGCTTCATCTCCCGGAGTTGGTGAAGGACGTAGTCGGTAAAGGTCATGATGATGCTCCTTGCATCAGCATACCGTTCCCGGCGCCGCGTGCCAATTCCCCGGGGGTGGTCGCGTCGGTCTGCTCTGCGTATCCTGAAGGTATGGTGCGCACATACAAGTCGGTACGTCGAACGCGCCGCGTCGTCTGTGGTGTGGCGGCGTTCGCGCTCCTTTCGGTCGCTCTGCCCGCGCGGGATCTACCGGAGCCGCCCCAGATGGCGAACCCGTTTGCTCACGCGTCGGACCTGGGGCCGCTGACCGGCGCGTACCACGACGTCGCGTATCATCACAACGCACTGATCCCTGGCGCTCACGATCTGTTTACGGTGCGCCAGCGCGCGGCTTTCAGCCTGTGGCGGGGGCAGCGGTTTGCGGCGTCGCTCTACTGGGGAACCTTTCTCTTCGTCGGACCCGACCATCAGGACCTTGACCCCGCGTCGATCTTCACCTGGTTCATGCACTCGGTCCAGTTCGAGTACGGCCTGCTCGCGGGAGTCGCGCTGCCCGGTCGGTTCGATTCGCTCGTCTTCGAGTACGGGCGTACGAGTCAGCACCCGCTGCTCGGCGGCTACGGAGAGGTCAGCTCCGACATTGTTCGTATGAGCGTCTGGATGGAGCCGGTGCGCGTACGCTCTGCCGTTCTCACCGCGGGGTTGCGTGGAGCGTTCATCGACCTGCTCGCGTTCTGGCAGAGCGTCCTCGCGAAGCCCCGAACCGCGGTACTCATCGAGCCGGTTGTGGAGCTGCACCACGCCGCCGGCACGCGCGCACAGCTGTTCGCAAGGCTCTACCCGCGCGTGCACGTCACGCGAACCACCGGGCAGTGGCCGTGGGCGGTCGTTGAACCGCGCGTTCAGTACGAGATCGACGCGGAACTGGGCGTGCGGAGCGTTGGTCCGACCCGCGTAGAGCTCCTGCTCGATCTGTACGCGTCGCCCGACAGCGAGCAGGTGCGCGGGGCGGCGTCGCCGGTCGTAACCGCCGGCGTCGCGATCCGGTTCGTGTCGTCGGCGCTCAGTTTCCCATCAGGTTCCGAATGAACCGGACCGATTCGGCGAAGCCGGCGGGCCGCGTCTGGCGATGGCGTACGTTGTCCATTTCGATGTAGATCACGTCGCTGCCGCTCGCGCGCAGGCGCTGCACGAACTCGCGCTGGCTCGCGTTTGTCGCGATGATGTCCTGGTTTCCCTGGATCATCAGCACCGGCAGCCCGTGCCCGGTCAGGCCGGTTTCGTTCTCGTCGAGGAGGCGCTTGATCTCGGGAAACTCGACGTCGAGCCTCCGGGCCATCAGCGCGTTGTAGAACCGTTCGGTAAACAGACCGCGCACGTTGTGCGGGTAGGTGAACTGGAAGGTGAAGACGCACTCGCTCATGACCTGGTACTCCAGGTTCTCAAGCCACTGCGGCTGGAGGATCTGCTCGGGCCGGACAAGCGCGCGGCCGTACATCTGCATGAAGGTGTAGATGATGCTCGGCGGATAGAAGCCCGCGTCGCGCCACAGCGCTTCGATGCTGTTGGTCGCACCGAATCCGATCGCGCCGATGAGGTTTATCTCAGGCGCGTAGTCGGGACGGATGTCGGCAGCGGCGAGCGCGGCGTGTCCGCCCTGCGAGTAGCCGGCGGTGAAGTCTTCCGCGGCGGGCGTCGTGCGCGTGCGAACTATCGTCCGCGGGCTCGACGCGACGGTGCGCGCGGCGCGCAGGCTGTCGAGCATCACATGACCCTCTGCCATCTTGCTGAAGTAGCGCTGTGGGATCTTCACGTTGTTGAACCCGATGTAGTCCGGGAAGACCGCGATGATGCCCTGCCCGGCGTAGTCGAGCATGTTCTCCTTGTACCAGCCGAGTCGCTCAAAGCGAGGCATCTCCAGGCTCGGTGCGCAGTGGTTGCCCAGGCCGCTGGTACCCGATCCGAACGCAAGAACGGGTGCGGAGATCGGTGTATTGGCGACCGGGATCACGAGCAGCGCGTGCGCGTGGATCGGTGTTCCGTCGAAGTCGGCGGACCAGAAGATGATGCGATAGACGTCGGCGCCGTACTCGGGGAGCGGGCGCTCGTACTGTTCGAACAGCTCGATGCCGCGCGCGAAGATCTCCTGAGGACTCACGCGCTCCTGAAAGACGACCGATAGAAGCGAACCGGCGACCGGCTCGTCCCAGCCGGTTCGCGTTATCTGAGCGCTCGCGACGACAGCCGCGAGCAGAAGAACCATGGCCAATGAAAAGCGTTGTACCATTCGTACCCTCTTGCAGTTTTGATCTTGATACCGGACCCGGCGCGTCTCGTCAACTCCCCTTTTTCTTAAGCCTCCCGATGTGATACCTTACCGAGCGATCCAGGAGGTCCCTATGCGCATGTCACAGCTGTTCGGTCAGACGCTTCGCGAGGCGCCGGCCGACGTCGAGGTAGAGAGTCATCGACTCCTTGTGCGCTCCGGGTGCATCCGCCAGCTCGGCGCCGGGATCTTCAGCTACCTGCCGCTCGGATGGCGGGTCGTCGGCAAGATCCAGACCATCATCCGGCAGGAGATGGAGCGGATCGGCGCGCAGGAGCTCCTGATGCCCGTCGTGAACACGGCCGACATCTGGAAGGATTCGGGGCGGTGGGACGTGATCGGACCCGAGCTGACCCGATTCAAGGACCGGCAGGATCGCGACCTGGTCCTTGCGATGACTCACGAAGAGGCTGTGAGCGATCTGGTTCGCCAGGAGATCCGCAGCTACCGGCAGCTTCCGCGGCTGATCTACCACCTCCAGACCAAGTGGCGCGACGATCCCCGGCCGCGGGCAGGGCTGATCCGGGTTCGCGAGTTCATCATGAAGGACAGCTACAGCCTGGACCGCGACGACGCGGGGCTCGATCTTCAGTACGACCGCCACTATCAGGCGTACCACCGCGTCTTCTCGCGGTGCGGCCTGGACGCTCTGGCGGTGAAGTCGGACGTCGGGATGATGGGCGGTAAGGTCGCGCACGAGTTCATGTACCTGACGCCGATCGGCGAGGATACGATCATGATCTGCGCGTCGTGCGGGTTTCGTGCGAACCGGCAGGTGGCCGCGTTCCGGCGCGATGAGCCTGACGCCGGTGCGCCCGCAGAGCAGCAGCTCCCCGTCGAGGAGGTGAGCACTCCGGGCACGACGTCGATCGAGGATCTCACGAAGCTCCTGGCCGTTCCCGCCTCGCGGACCGCGAAGGCCGTCGTCATGGTCGGCCAGGTCAACGACGAAGAAACCAGGCTCGTGTTCGCGGTGATCCGTGGCGACCTGGAGGTCAACGAAACCAAGCTGGCGAACGCCGCGGGCGTCCGCGCGCTGCGCCCGGCGACGTCTGAGGAGATTGCCGCGGTCGGCGCGGTACCGGGCTACGCGTCCCCGGTCGGGATAGACGGTGTGTCGGTCCTTGCCGACTTGAGTATCGCCACGACCCCGAATCTGGTCGCCGGAGCAAATCGTCAGGGGTACCATCTCCGTAACGTCAACTACGGACGCGATTTCACCGCGTCGGTTGTAACCGACATCGCCGCCGCGCAGGAAGGATCACCGTGTCCCGATTGCGGGGCGCCGCTGGCAGCTCGGCGTGGGGTCGAGTTGGGGAACATCTTCAAACTCGGCACGCGCTACTCCGATTCGATGGGGTGTTTCTTCCTCGACGAGGATGGAGAGCGCAAGCCCGTGATCATGGGAAGCTACGGTATCGGCGTCGGGCGCCTACTGGCGAGCATCGCGGAGGAGTACAACGACAAGGACGGGCTGTTGTGGCCGGTGAGCGTCGCGCCGTATACCGCGCACCTGATCGTGATCAACGGCGCAGAGAGCGAGGCCGAACGGCTCTACGACGAGCTCGAGGGTGCCGGTATCGACACACTGTATGACGATCGCGACGAACGCCCCGGCGTGAAGTTCAAGGACGCCGACCTGATCGGCATCCCGATCCGGATCACCGTGAGCCCGCGCAGCATCGAGCAGGGCGGCGCGGAGACGAAACTGCGCCACGAGAGCGACCGCGGATCGGTAGCGATAGACCAGGCGGTTGAGTGGGCCCGGTCGACGGCAACGCTCCTCGAGCAGCCTCTCGGTGAGCGCGCCGACACCGCGCCGGCAAGAGCCGACTGAAGCAGCGTCAGCGGCTCGTCGTAGCCTGCGAGGCAGGCGAAGCGTCGACGTACGCGCCGTAGCCGCCGATCAGGTTGACGACCGGACCGATGCCGAGCCGTTCCAGCGACGAGACGGCGATGATCGATCGGTATCCCGACTGACAGTGGACCAGCAGCGGTCGACCGCGCGGGATCTGATCGGCCAGGCGTGTCAGCCGGCCAGCGTGGATGTTCACCGCCCCGTCGATGTGCCCTTCGTCGAACTCCGACCGCGATCGCACGTCGATGACGTGATACTTGTCCGCGTCGCTGTCCAGCTCCGCGGTGAGTTCGTCGGCGGTCAACTGGTCGACTCGCGCGACCGGCAACCCCTCATCGATCCATCCGTCGACCGACGGCATGTACCCGACGATCGTGTCCAGACCGATTCTGATGAGCGCGTCCACGACATCGCTCACCTGGTGATCCGGCGCAATCAGCGCGATCGGCCGGTCGTAGTCGAGCGTCCATCCCGCCCAGTTGCTGAGCGACCGGTCCATCGGCACGCTGATGCTTCCGGGGATGTGCGCGCCGGCGAACGCAAACTGCGATCGCACGTCCAGGATCTGCGCCGACTCCAACCGTTCACCCGATTGCGCGTTGTGGCTTTCCGCGATCCCGCACAGTTCTGCGATCCGCCTGGGACCAAGGAGCGGTGGGCGCTCCACTGTGCCCAGAACCGGCGCTCCGGCGCGGTTACGCACCTTCATCTCGGCGAAGTAGTAGGGTGGTTCGGGTTGACCGTCGAGCAGCTCGTGCACGAAGGTCTCTTCGTCTTCGATCTGGAACGCCCAGTTGGTCGCGAGTTCGTAGCCGACCGTGCTCGACGGAACCGCTCCCAGCGCCTTTCCGCACGCCGACCCGGCTCCGTGCGCGGGCCAGACCATCACGTGCTGCGGGAGTTCCCGAAACCGGCGGAGGCTCTTCCACAGGTCTCGCGCGCCGCGGATCTTCGTGTCTTTGATCCCGGCGGCTTCCTCAAGCAGGTCGGGCCTGCCCACGTCGCCGACGAATACAAAGTCGCCGGTGAAGGCCATCATCGCTGCGGGACCAGCGGGCAGATCGTAGAGAATGAACGATATGTGTTCGGGCGTGTGCCCAGGCGTGTGCATCACGTCCAGGCGAACGTTACCAACGTGGATCTGATCGCCATCCCTGAGCCCCGTGTGCGCGAATCGGTACTGCCAATCGGGGCCGCCTTCATCGCTCGCAAGGATCTCAGCGCCAGTAGCCGCGGCCAGTTCACGGCTGCCGCTGAGGAAGTCCGCGTGGATGTGCGTTTCGGCGATCTTCGTGATCCGAAGGTCGTTGTCGCGGGCGGCCGTGAGGTACACGTCGACGTCGCGGCGTGGATCGATAACGATCGCCTCACCCGTCTTCTGGCATCCCACCAGATAGCTCTTCTGCGCCAGGCCGGGTTCAAAAAAATGTTCGAAGTACATCCCTGCTCCTTTATTCGGCGTCTACTCGAGCGCCCCGTTCCAGCCGATGATTCCGCGCTGGAGGTTAAACACGCTCCTGAAGCCCAGATCGGTCATCGCGAGTGCGGCGCTGTAGCTGCGACTCCCGCTGCGGCAATACACGAACGTAGGGCGGTTCCGGTCGAGCTGCGAAACTCGATCAAGAAACTCAGGATCGTAGATATCGATGTTTACCGCCGTCGGCAAGTGGCCGTCGCTGAACTCCTCGGGCGTGCGGACATCGATCAGGATCCTGTCCTGATGCTGCTCGAGCTGTCGTTCAAACGTCTCTGAATCAAAATCTGCGTGTGGCATTGCACAATCTCCTTCCAGCGTTCAGTCGGGGACTTCATCCGAGCCCCGTGATGCCATGAATCTCCCGGACCAGCATCGCGGTGCCCATCAGAAGCACCAACCAGCCGAATATCAGCCGCAGGCGCTTGTCCGCGATGAAGCGTGCGCCGATGACGCCACCGGCCATTCCCAGTACCGTCGCGGCCGCGAACGCGAGCATGAAGCGCCAGTCGATCGCGGTACCGGCGCCCAGATCGCCGACGAAGCCGAACAGCGACTTCACCGCGATGATCACCAGTGACGTCCCGACCGCCTGCTTCATCGGCAGTCCGGCGACGATCACCAGCGCGGGGATTATCAGAAAGCCGCCTCCGGCACCGACGAGTCCGGTCAGCGTTCCGACGACGATCCCTTCGATCAGTATGTGAAGCGGCGCGAGCTCGTCATCGGGGCATCCGACGCCCTCAGCGCACCGCGTCAGGCATCGTTTGCACCCACGAATCATCGAAATCGACGCGAACAGCATCGTCAGCGCAAAGAGCAACAGGACCGCGATGTCCTTCGTGATCGTCAGCGCCCCGATCTGCGCGATGAGTGTCGGTATCGCCGGTACGATCCAGCGCCGGGTCGCGAACACGGCAAGAAGCGACGGTGCGGCGAACCACATCGCGACGCGCACGTTTACCGCTCCGGACCGCAGGTAGCCGATCGCGCCGACGAGCGCGGCGGTTCCGACGATGAACAGGCTGTACGCAGTCGCTTCGACCGCCGGAACCCCCATCACGTACACCAGGACCGGGACGGTCAGGATCGATCCGCCGCCGCCGATGAGCCCCAGTGTAATCCCGATGATAACGGCGATCCCCAATCCCAGTACCAGAACGTCCTCCCCGCGTTGCTCGCTATATGTAGTTTTTAGAATATAAGAAGTTCACGACTATCAGGCAAGCGGCACGATCGATCGGACTTTCACATCGCTGCGATCGGGAGTACCTTTCGCAGATGGTCCTGTTTGATCCCGGTTCACGGATCCCCTTGAGGGAGTTCGGTATTCTCATTCCTGTCGCCCCCAATCGTTCCGAGCGGGTGCTCGACGAGCTGCGCCGCAGCCCCGTACTTGCCGGGCGCGATGAGTCACAGTGGCGTCTGACGTCCGATGGCACGGAGCTATGCCGTGCCGATATCGAGCGGGTTCACGCGCCTGAGTACGTAGAGCGGCTCTTCTCCGACGGCCTTAAGCAGGTCATCCTTGAGGTCTTCGAGTTGATCGACGACGATGGTCGGCCGCACCGGTACGACCCTGCGCTGGCGACGCACCCGCTCTCCGACCTGTTCAAGGGCAGCCTCCACTGGACCGCCAGGACGTATCAGGCGGGCAGCGAGGCGCTTGAGCGCGGTTTTTGCTACCATCTTGGCGGTGGTGCGCATCACGCGCACTATCGGTTCGGCCACGGCTTCTGCATCGTCAACGATTCGGTCGTCGCGATCCGCCGGCTGCAGGCCGAGTCGCGCATCAGGACGGCGTGGGTCATCGACGTCGACGCGCACAAGGGTGACGGAACCGCCGCGCTCACCGCGACAGACGCGTCGATCGTCACGCTCAGCGTCCACATGGCATCGGGGTGGCCACTCGATCTGCCGCGCTACGACAAGGACGGGGTAGAACACCCCAGTTTCACACCGAGCGACATAGACGTTCCGATCGAATCGGGAGAGGAGGGCGTCTACCTGGTTCGCCTTCGCGAAGCGCTCGACCGGCTGTGGGAGTACCCACGCCCCGACCTGGTCTACGTGATCGGCGGCGTCGACCCGTACGAGCACGACGGACTGCCGTCGACCCAGGGGTTACGGCTCACGCTCGAACAGCTCCTTGAGCGCGATCGAACGATCTTTGATCGGCTACGCGCGGCGCAGCTGCCGCAGGCGTGGTTGATGGCGGGTGGGTACGGTGAGCGCGCGTGGGAACCGTACGTGCCCTTTCTGGAATACGCGCTCGCGCGGACACTCGATCACGAGTAGTCGGGGGCTCCCGCCTCTGCTCCCCACAGCTGTACGAGCCGCCGGTCGCGCCCGCACGCCTCCTTGTAGAAACGGTAGCGAACCGGATTACGGAGGTAGTAGCCTTGGTGGTACTCCTCGGCCGGCCAGAAACCGCTGTGCCCGTCTATACCAAGCACGTCGAGCGGGCGGATCTGGGTTACAACCGGCTGTTGGAAGCGACCCGACGCTTCGAGTTCCTCTTTGCTTCGCAGCGCCGCCGAGCGTTCGTCTGCGGTCCGGTAGAAGATCGCGGTCCGGTACGGTTCGCCGCGGTCGCAGAACTGCCCTCCCTCGTCGATCGGGTCGATGTTCCGCCAGAACACGTACAGGAGCTCCTCGTAGGTGACAACATCGGGATCGTAGTAGACCTGGACAACCTCGATGTGGCCGGTGCCTCCGGCGAGTACACGGTTGTACGTCGGGTTCGCAAACGTCCCGCCGGCAAACCCGGACACCGCGTCGCGCACTCCCGGCACTTTCTCAAACGCCTCTTCGACGCACCAGAAGCACCCGCCGGCGAATACCGCCGTCCGCTCTCCGGGCAGCGGCTCGGGCGCGGGGAGGATCCCGGCGGGGGTGAGATCGCCCTCGTCAAGCGACGCATCTTCCGCCGACCCGGCGGCAAAGTCGCCCGACCCGCCGGCAAACGAGGCGACAGCCATGAGCGCGAACAGAACGAGCGATGCAGCTATCACCGCGAAGCGTGTCTTCATAGTCCGAAGGTACGGTACTCGACTGGCACGATCAAGAAATTCCGCCCGCTACATCCGACGCGGTAGCCGGGCGCGGCGGTCAGATCACGCGCATCTGCTGCCACGCTCCGGTACGGAATCGGAGCACCATCGCCGCGCCGAGCGTTATGACAAACACTATGAACACCACCCAGACGACGATCGGTGATGCGACGACCACGCGAATCAGCACGATCACGATCGCCGCGAACACCCAGTGGAGGATCGCGCTCATGCGCATGACCCACGCGGTGTCTCCGGCGCCACGCAGCGCGCCCGCGAAGACGAGCTGCGTTGAGTCGGCCATCACGTAGAGGCCGGCAAGGCGCAGCATCACCCGCGCGAGCGGTTCCACCGACGCGGCGTCGTCGAACCCGCCGCTGAACACTCGCACGAGCGGTCCGGTTGCGACCAGGAACAGAACCATCATTGCGCCGGTGTACGCCCAGCCGATGCGCAACGACAGCAACGTCGTTCGTCGAGCGCCGTCGATGTCGTTTGCGCCCATGTACTGGCCGACGACCGCGGTCGTCGCGACACCGAGTCCGAGCATCGGGATGAACGATACAATGTCCCAGTTGAACGCGATGGTGATCGCTGCAGCGACGTCGGAGCCGTAGCCGTGCATCAACTGGACGAACAGGTTGAACGCCAGGACATTCAGGAAGATCTCTATTCCCGCCGGCCCGCCGAATCTGATCAACCGGCCGAACAGCGCGCGATCGAAGGATCGCGCCGATCGCGTCTGGTACGCTTCGTCAACCCGGCGACTGAGGTAACCGATCGCCAGGATCAGCAGCGCGGTCAACCCGCCGCCGAGCGTACCGATCGCGGCACCGGTCATCCCAAGCGCCGGCAGCCCGAACGCCCCGAAGATCAGCACGTAGTTCAGCGGGATGTTGACGAACGCCGCCGCGATATTCGCAATCATCACGATCCGCGTCCGACCAATGCCCAGAAAGAACCCGGTCAGCGCGTTGCGCATCAGCAGGATCACCGAACCCGATATCAGCCATTGCGCGTAGGTTGTCTCGAGTGGCACCTGCGCCGGATCGTGCCCCATGATACCGAAGAACCCCGGGATCACACGAGCGATCAGAAGAACTATGGGTACGGTGGAGACCGAGAACAGCAGCGCCTGGAACGTGGATCGCGCGCATTGCGTGCGCTGGTTCGCTCCGTAGTACTGCGCGACGATCGCGTTCACGTATCCGGCGATTCCGGCGAACACGCTGACAACGGTGAAGTTCGTGAGTCCGCCGGCCATCGCGGCGGCCAGATGCACTTTGCTGACGCGTGCCAGAAACAGGCGATCGACGAAGAGCATCGCGGTCTCCGACGCCTGCGATATGATCATCGGGAGCGCGATCGCGACCAGGCGCGACAGGAGCACGCGCGTGGTGGCTCCCTGTTCTATCGCGGCGGGTTCGTCCCGGTTCGGTGGCATCGCGCAAGTATACGGTGGTCGAATCGATATGGGAATGTTCGGTTCAGCTACGGGACCAGGAAATCCTTCAGCGCCCGGGTGACCTCGTGCGCACGGCTCTTGAACACACCGTGCCCGGCCCGCGGGATCGTCTGAAGAGTTCCGTAATCGGCGATCAGCGCGGTCTGCCTGGCTTCGTCGGGCGGGAAGAA
>RECL01000218.1 GCA_007694025.1 Spirochaetaceae bacterium | reverse complement strand
GTTCGACCTGCCGGCGCGACCGCTCGCTCAGACTCCCGACGACGCCAAGAACGCCAGACGCGCGGGTACCCGTGACCGGCGGCGTACCCCCGTCGGCGGGCGTAGCGATCTGTGGACGACCAAGAAGAGTGGCACCGACGGCCGCGCCAAGGCCGGCCGAACCGACGAGAACAAAGCGCGACAGCTCGTGCGCGACAACGGCGAGCGAGTCGTCGATATCCGACTGGGTCTGCGCGTCGACGATGACAACGTCGCCGGGGGCGGCTTCATCGACCGCGCGACGCAGCGCGTTGGGGTCGCTCGCGAGTCGCGTGCGAAGCGCGCCACCTAGCAACTGCGCGACGGCGGAACTCTGAACGGGTGACAGCGGATCGCGCGCGAACTCGGTCTGATCGAGCGGGACGCCGTTGACCCGGCAGTGACCGCCGACGGTGGTCCGCATCCCGGCCGGAAACGCTGGAATGACGAGCGCGATCCGCCCTGGGCACGCGTCGAGCGCGGCGGTCACCTCGGAGCCGACGTTGCCGCGGAAGGTCGAGTCGATCTTCTTGAGCACGATCGTAGCCGCGTCGACGTCACGGAGCGCGCTCCTCACGCGCTCGGCGGCGTCACGCGGAGAGAGGTGTCGCGACTCGCTGTCGACCACCGCGACGGAGAGTGTCTCCTGCGGCGGACGGAAGACGACCGTGCAGGGACGCCCCGGTCGGGCGAACTGAACGCCGGTGTCGCACGCCCCGGTGAAGTCGTCGGCAACGACAAGAACTCGCACTACTTCGCCTGCTTACCATCCGGAGTCGGGTACTTTCCGTGGATCGCGGCGATGTCGATCCGGCCGGTCAGATCGTTCGCGATCGCGACGTTCTGCTCGACCCGTTCGGCGCTGCGCATCCCCAGCAGCGCTACGTCGGTCAGCGGATTGGACAGCACGAACTGAACGAGCGCCGACGAATAGTCGAACGTGTTCCCGGGATTGACGGCCTGGATCCACTTCTGAAAGACGCCCGACGTGACGGTGCGCATAACCGCAATCCCGAGGCCGGCGTCTTCCGCGTCGAACATCGTCCCACCCTTCCAGTACGGATCGTAGGGATGCTGGAAGATCACGTTGTACGCGAGCTGAATCGTATCGAAGCGTCCGCACTTGATCAGGCGAAGGGTCGTTTCATTGATCGCTTCAACGGTGAAGCCGATGAACCGGGTGAGCCGTTCCGACTTCGCTGCGTCGAGCGCGTCGAGCAGGCCCCCGGAACGGAAGATCGCATCGTCGTGCTCCGCGGTGTAGACGGTACCGTGGATCTGAAACAGATCGACCGAGCTGCGCCGAAGACGCGCCAGGCTCGCTTCCATCTCTGCGCGCGCCTTCTCCGGTGCCCACACGGGTACCTTGGTTGCCAGGAATACGGAGGCGCCTGCGCTCGCTGCGTCGTCGGAGACGACGGCCCCTTCGAGCGCCTCGCCGAACAGCCGCTCGCTCGCGCCGTCGCCGTAACCGGGTGCCGTGTCGAAGTAGGTGATCCCAAGCTCGAGTGCGCGGCGGATCGCGGCGATGATCTTCTCCTGATCGGCGCGGCTATCGGGATCGAACGCGTGCACGTAGTTCTTCAGTCCCGCCGTAGCCCCTCCGAACCCGATCCGGCTGACGGTGGATCCGGTCTTTCCGAACGTCGTGTACTCCATCACTCCTCCACGGTGAGTTCTACCACATCGTAATCGAGATCCACCGATGTGCAACCCCTTTACGCTAAGTGCAACTCGAACTACACTGATGAGGAGCATACCATGGAGGCCACCATTGATAAAGCCCATCCAGCTACGCCAACCCGGCGTCATCGAATTCGGCGTTGGCCGAAGGGAGACGCTCCGTGACCACCTGTCCGGAGTGACCCGGATTCTTGCGGTCGTCGACCCGGCGGTTCGGCCCGCAATCGACGATGTCGCGCAGATCATCGAGTCGACCGGCCGGGTGGTCGAGTGGATCACGGAGGTTGTTCCGGAACCGCCGATACACGAGGTCGAGCGCCTCCGGTCGCGCGTTCGAGCCTTCGCGCCCGACTGCGTGATCGGTATAGGCGGCGGCTCGGCGATCGACCTGGCGAAGATTCTTTCGATCCTGTCGACCACCGATGAACCGGTATCGGGCATCCTCGGGATCGACCTGGTGACCACCCGGACGCCGCGGCTCATCGCGCTGCCAACCACCTCCGGTACCGGGAGCGAGGTGACGCCGATCGCGGTACTGACCGACACCGACGCGGCGCTCAAGAAGGGCGTGGTCAGCCGCTATCTGATTCCCGACGTCGCGATCGTCGATCCGGCTCTGACCGTATCGTCGCCGGCGCCGGTCACCGCGTCGACGGGAATCGACGCGCTGACGCACTGCATCGAAGCCTTCACCAATGTTCACGCGCACCCGGCGGTGGATATTTACGCGCTTGAGGGGATTCGGCTCATCGCAGGCCACGTCGCACGGGCGGTTGCAGACGGGACCGATCTCACCGCCAGGTCTGCGATGGCGCTCGGGAGCCTCTACGGCGGGCTCTGCCTGGGACCGGTCAACACCGCGGCGGTCCACGCGCTCGCGTATCCCCTCGGCGGGAGCTTCAAGGTGCCGCACGGGGTCGCGAACTCGATGCTGCTCCCACACGTGATGCGGTTCAACCTGCCCGCGTGCGCGCTGCGCTACGTCCGCGTCGCCGAGGCGATGGGTGTCATCGCGCCAGGGATCGTGCTCGAGTCCGACTCTCGATCGAAGATCGAGCAGGCTGCCTCGGCGGCCGTCGACCGGGTCGTGGAGCTGTCGCGTGAGTGCGGCATCCCGCGCTCATTGACCGAGTTCGGGGTTCGGCAGGCGGACATCGACACGATGGCGAAGGCCGCCGTGCTCGTCACGAGACTGATGAACAACAATCCGCGGACCATGAGTGCAGCGCAGGCGAGCGAGATCTACCGACAGGCGCTTTAGTAGCCAGGGCGTGCGTCAGCCCGGCACCAGGAACGCCTTCCGCGAGCCCTCTACGCGCATGTCGTGCCGGAGATAGTCGTCGCAGATCGGACCGGCGCCATCGGGGTAGTCTGCCAGGAAGAGCGGCCCACGCGTCCGGACACCGTACCCGGACAGACTGGGGGCCGACGTCGTCGTCGCGCTGTGAACCGGCCGGGTCGACTCGATGAGCGAGCCCGACACGACCGCTGACCCGCCCGCCGGTACCACCACAGCCAGCAGCCGGTCGGCGCCGACGGGCGATCCCGCGCCGCTCACCGTGACCCACGTGGGCACGAAGAGCCGGATCGATAGCGGCTGGGAGCCGCGATTCTCAAACGTCCATTCGGCCGCCTTCGGGTAGCCGGATCGGACAACCAGGTGCGTCGGGCCGGAGCGATACTCTCCTGGTAGACCGAATGGCAGCAGCAGCCCGTCATCGACTTCGGCGATCTGGTACTGAGCGACACGGGCCAGCCCTTCGCTGCCGCGCATCGTGCAGCACCAGTGCGACTCGGTCGTCTTGAAGAAGAGATCGGTCTCGCCATCGCCGCCAACGCAGTTGTCGCAACCGAAGCCACCGTTGGAGCGTTGGCCGTGCCCGAGCGCGTTGAAGTACGCGAGCTGGGCAAACTCGACGTATTCGGGCTTCCGGGTCAGCCGGTAGAGATCCATCGCGACCATGACCGAGTCGACCACCGCGCACGGCTCGGTCCATTGGGGACGGCCGAACCAATTGTAGTTTGCGTACGTCTCGGTCAGCGCGGAATCAACGTAGAGGCGAAAGCGCGACTCTGCCTGCGCGACCAGCGCGGCATCCCCACACGCTTCGCCGCGCGCCTCAGCGCGCGCCTCGGCGAGCTTCAGGATCGCCCGGCACCCTGTCATCGTCGCGTGCGTCTGCGCCCGAATCGATGCCAGATCGATTTCCAGAAACCGCTCGAGCATCTCGTCGATCAGCGCGGTATAGCGATCGTCGCGGAAGCGCTCCCACGCGTCGACCAGTCCAGACATCCCGATCGCGAAACAGCCCACGTCGGTCGAAAGGATCCACCGGCCGACTCGCTTCTGATGCGTTCCCGAATACTCACCCGCCGCCTCGCGTCCGGCAGGATCGATCGGGTAGGCGCGGTACGCTCCGCGGGTCGGCAGGAAGAGCCGCTCGACAATCGTGTTCGCGCGATCGGCGGCGCCGGCGCCCGGATCGTAGCGGTCGAGCTCGGCGAGCGCCCGCAGCATCCATCCGTGGCCCGACAGCTGTTGCTCGCTTATGTCGTCTCCGTACTCGCGACCGAAGTACCCGGACGCGTTCACCTCGTCGCCCCAGCGCTCGAGCATCGGCCCAACGTACCGCGGTGCGCGGCCGGTTGCGCGAGCAAGCGCGACCCACGACAGCAGCGTCCGCCCCTCGATGTCGCCCGGCCACTTCTGTGCCTGGCGTTCGCGCTGGTAGACGTTCTGCGGCCAGTACTTCTCCTGCTCGAGTCGCGTGTAGTTCATCGACAGTCGAGTCCACAGGTCATCGGCAGCCGTAAAGGCGCCGGGTTCGACGTATCTCATGCCTCTCTCCTCATGCGTCCGGTGCGTCGGTGGTCGCATCCAACTACGATTCGACTCGACGAAGCTGCTCGACGATCCAGCGCTGAAACATCAACGCAGGATCGGCGCGCTGCGCGACCAGGTATGCGCTCATCAACCGTCCGTGCAGATCGAGCGGCAGCTCGAGCGGACCCGACCTGATGACGGGGACCGGTTCATTCGCGTCGATGAACGACCGAAGTCCGTCGCGCACCCACGCCGGAAAGTCGACCGGCACTCCGGTATGCTCACTGGACGCGGCGAAGAACACGCGCTCCGCATTGCCGCCGCGGTAGGCCGCCTCGTCGCTCTCCGACATCGCGACACCGAGGGCGCGCAGCCATCCGATCGCGCCGTCGACCTGCTCGTCGCGATGATAGATGACCGGGATCTCGCTGCCCCACATCACCCGCTCCCAGCCGAGGAGCGGCAACACGTCGTCTATCCACGGGCGCAGATCGTGGTGAGGGAACCGCTCTGCGGAGCACCCGCCGTGTCGCGAGAAGATCGCGTGCATCCGCGGGTGTCGCAGCAGATCGCGGAACGCCGCGGGATCGGCGACGGCGCGCGACACGTGACCGGCCTCCACGCCCCGCCCGTCGATCCCGGCACGGCGCAGAAAGTGCGGTGCAGCGATGATTCCGTTCGGGTAGCGTTCGAGCCAGGTGATCATCGCCCGAGTGACGTCGGTGCGATCGTAGACGTTGATAGCCATCAGGCAGAGAGCCGCCTCGCCGAGCGCATCGAGCACGCGCGGGTTATCTGCGATCTCAGCCGGCATCAGCCGCATACCCGCGACGCCGAACTTCACCTGAAGCTCGGCGAGAGAAAGTCGCGCCGCACCGTCTTCACCGTAGGGAATGCCGAACAGCCGGACGCTGTCACCCATCGCGTCGCGCGCTGCGGCGAGCGCGCCGAAGTCGGGCATACCGGGAGGAAGCGCGATGTTTCCCTTCGTGATCCCCCACTGCTTCCAGATAGAAGCGAGCTCCTCGGGCGTGCCGTAGCGTGGGTAACCGACGTGCGCGTACGCGTCGACGATCGGCGGTGCGGGTGCGGTGCTCATTTCGCTCTCCTTTTGGGATATCACCTTAGCGCCGGCCGATCGAACCGTCAACTCGGGCGCTTTCTACTGGTAGGGTGACGTGCTACGATGTGACATGCGCGATCCATGGTACCGAACCGCCCGGCGGTGGGGGCAGACGAATCTGACTGAGATCGATCCGGAACACTATGATCGGTCGTTCTGGATCGAGCACTGGCGACGTACGGCGATTGACGGGGTCATCGTCAACGCCGGCGGTATCGTCGCGTACTACCCTTCCGACGTGCCGCTGCACTACCGGGCCGAGCGTCTGGGCTCTCGCGACCTGTTTGGTGAGATCGTCGCCGACGCGCGCGACGCGGGGCTTTCGGTGCTCGCACGCATGGACTGTAACCGGGCGCTGCCGGAGTTCTACGACGCGCAGCCCGACTGGTTCGTGACCAACGCCGACGGCCGGCCGGTCGTGACGCAGGGGCGCTACGTCGCGTGCGTGAACTCGCCCTACTATCACGAGCACATTCCGCTGATTCTGTCCGAGATCATATCGCGGTATCGACCCGACGGGTTCACCGACAACAGCTGGACCGGCGCGGGTGCGAAGACGGTCTGCCACTGTCCCCACTGCCGCGACCGCTTCCGCGAAGCGACGGGACTCGATCTGCCGCTACGCGTCGACTGGGACGCCCGGGACTACCGCGCGTGGGTGACGTGGAGCTACTCGTGTAGAATGGACAACTGGCGCAGGTTCAACGACGCATGCCGCAACGCGGGCGGCGACGATTGTCTCTGGCTCGGAATGGTGAACGCGAATCCGTTCGGGTCGCACGTCAACTTCGCGGATCTGCGCGAGATCGGCCGCGTGTCGCAGATCATGATGTGCGATCATCAGTCGCGCGACGCGCTGAACGGGTTCGAGCAGAACGCCGTGAACGGGCTGCTGCTGCACGGAGTATCGGGCGATGAGACCACGATCCCTGAGAGCATGGCTCACTACGTGCGCGGCGTACAGGCGTTCCGACGCGCGTCGATGCCCCCCGAAGAGGTCCGCACGTGGATGCGGTGCGCCGTAGCCGGCGGCATATCGCCGTGGTGGCACCACGTCGGCGCCAGCCAGGAGGACCAACGACAGTTCGAGACGTCGGTGGATCTGTTCGGCTGGCACGCGCAGCACGAACGGTGGCTCTACGGACGCCGGTCGCTCGCAGAGATCGGAGTTGCGTGGAGCCATCAGAACGTCGACTTCTACGGACGAGACGACCGCGAAACGCGGTGCGCACTCCCGTGGCGCGGCATCACGGCCGCGATGACCCGCGCAAGGATCCCGTTCACCCCGGTGCACGCGAGCGACATTCCGACCGCTCCAGAGCAGCTGCGCGCGATCGTCCTCCCCGACGTTGCGGTGCTCAGCGACGAACAGTGCGACCGGGTTACGGCGTTCGTGAATGCGGGCGGGAGCATCGTACTGACGGGACGGACGGGAACGCTCGACATCGACGGAATGCCCCGGCGGGAATGGCCGTTCGCGCAGCTGACCGGAGCGCGCCCGACCGGCAACGCGTTCGACATCGACGAGCCACCGACATCGAGCTGGGAGGTCCAGACGGGCCACACCTACCTTCGTATCGATCGAACGGCGGCGGACGCATCGCACGCCGGATCGTTCGCCGGAGCGCTTGCCGACAGGTTTGCCGGAACGGCGCTGCTGCCGTTCGGCGGAAGCGTCTTCGGGTACTCGATCGCACCGGAGGCCGAGGTCGCGGCGACGCTCGTACCGCCGTCGCCGATCTATCCGCCGGAGTTCTCGTGGATGAGGACGCCGCGATCGAGCATCCCGGCGATCGTGACCCGCACGCTGCCTGGTGGGGGCCGAGTCGTCCTGCTCGCGGCCGACATCGACCGGCAGTACGGGCGACTGCGACTGCCCGACCACGGCGACCTTCTGGCGTCTGCGATTGAGTGGGCGGGCGGCCCACCCCCGGTCACAATCACGGGGCCCGGCTACCTGAGCTGCCACGCGTACTGGATCGACAACGCGATCGTCGTGCACATCGTGAACCTGACCGGCGCGAACGAGTGGCCCGGGTATCTGGAGCAACTCCCCCCGGTCGGTCCCGTCACCCTGTCGCTGCGCCCTGACATCGCGGGCCGACTGGGCGGTGGTCAGGGGGCGGAGCTCTCCGCTCGAAGCCTCGTCACTGGTCGGTCGCTGGTCACGGAATCTACGCCTGATGGCTCAAACTTCGGCATCGATCGACTCGTCGAGCACGACGTCGTCTTGATCACCGAGCTGGACACAACGATTTCACATGGTATAATCGCCGCAACTTCACACAGGAGCTGACATGGCCAAGGCACCGGCAACGACCAAGCGAAACCAGTCGATCGCGAAAGCGCTTCACATCATCGAGGCCATGGCGGCGTCCGAAGGGCCGATGCGTCTGCAGGACATCGGCAAGACGGTTCGCCTCCCTGCGAGCACCGTCCTCCGGTTTCTCAAGACCCTGATGGATCACGACTACGTTGAGCAGAACCCGGATACGCTCCAGTACTTCCTGACGCTGAAGCTCTGCGCGGTGGCCGATCAGGTCAAGCGCCAGGTGAAGATCCGCGACGTCGTCCACCCGCATCTCCTGTCGTTGTCACGCAAGCTTGGAGAAGCGACGTCGCTTGCGGTAGAGCGCGACATGCTTGTCGTCTACATCGACGTCGTCGAAGGTCCTGATCACATGCTGCAGACGCTCCAGCGTATCGGCAAGATCGCCCCGATGAACACGACCGGTGTCGGAAAGGCACTGTTACTCGACGCAACGGCCGACGAGGTCGACGCACTCATCAAGTCGCGAGGGCTCCCGAAACCAACGTCTCGCACTATCTCAACGAAGAAGTCACTGGTGGCCGAACTGAAGGCGATACGCGATCGCGGGTACGCGATCGACGACGAAGAGTGCGAAATGGGCGTCCGGTGCGTCGCCGTTCCGTTGCGCGACTACAGCGGGAAGGTAGTCGCTGCGATGAGCACATCAGGCCCGATCGCCAGGATGACCCCCGACCGGATAGAGAAGATCGGCAAGCAGTTCATCGCCGCGGCCGCGACAGTATCGCGTCAACTCGGTTACACCGACTGAACGCCTGACACCGTTGGCGCCAGCCCGGCGCATTCCGTCTAGTGGAACACTCTTACCTTAGTTGACACGGAAAGGTTCGCCCGCTACCCTTCTCATCGCGTTTCACTAAGGAGTATCATGTGTCATATTTCACTACGTGCATCCTGCATTTTGCGGAACCGGACGCCGCGTTCGCGGAGCTTGGGGCGGTCCCGTGCATTTCGGAGAACGGATCGAGCGTAGACGAGTGAACGGATTGCCGATCTGGCAGACGGTCACGCAGGCGATGGCGGAGCTGCGACGCCGGACTCCGGCGAGCATCGCACTGTTCACCGCCGGAGCGCTGGAGCAGGGCCGCAACGGGTGGACACACGAACGCCCGGAGGTGGAGGCGTACTTCGCAGCGATGATGCGCAACGGAAACGTGTTTCCACTCTTCCCGGTCGACGCCAATATGGTGCAGGTCGCCTACGAGTGGGCGCTGTCGCAGGTGAATGTCGGCATACCGATCTTTGCGTCGAAATCTCCGCTGCCGATCCGCTCCACGATTGCCCAGGCGGGTCGGGCGGTAGAAGCTGGTGCGTTCGTTGTGGACGGGGCCGATGGGCGAGCCGACGTGGTGTTCGCGGTCGTCGGAGATATGGCGCTTCTTCCGGCAACCGCAGCGGCGGCGGTACTTCGCGGTTCGGGGCCCACCGTACGTGTTGTATCTGTGGTGAACCCCGCGCGCCTGTTCCGCCCCTGCGACACGCTGGCATCGATGGCCCCGATCGTGCAGACTCGATTCATGACCGACGAGGAGTTCGACGCGCTGTTCGGTGCCAAGACGCTGATCGCGGTATCCGGGGGCGCGTCGGGAATGCTCGAACCGGTGTTGCTCCGATCGCGAGCAGCCGAGCGTCACGTCGCGTGCTGGAAGCGTGGTGACACGGTCGCGAACCCGCAGATGCTCTTCGAGCTCAACGGGATCGACTCCGACTCGCTCGTAGCGATCGCGACGCGCTCGCGCGCCGAAAAACAAGGAGGGGGTACACGGTGACCGATGTCCTGAAGGGAGCGTTCGATATCCACGTGCACGCGGCGCCCGACGTGATGCTACGGGCCGGCGACCTGGTAGCGGTGTTTCGGGAAGCGACCGACGCGGTTCCGGGGTCGATCCCGATCGCCGAGATCGTGCGCCAGACGCAGGAAATAGGCGCGGAGCACGTAATCCTGGCATCCGATTACGGCAAGGCGAGCCTCGGATCGCCTGTAGCCGGGTTCAGGAAGGCTCTCGAAGACGCGATCCGGGCTGGTCTGTCGGAGTCCGAAATCGACCTGGTCGTCCGGAGCAATCCGCGACGGTTGCTCGTGGACGGACGCCCGTGAGAGACGCATCGCGCCCTCTCGTCGTCGGCATCGCCGGCCAGACGTGTGCGGGGAAGTCGACGTTCGCGACGGCGCTCCAGGCAGCGCTCGGCGGCCCGGAGCGCTGCTCGATCGTGCACCAGGACGACTACTTCAGCGACTTCTCGGAGTTCCCGGAATCCGAACGCGCCACGGTGATGTCGCACAACCACCCGCGAAGCGTCCGCTGGGAGCTTCTGCGTGCGGACATCGACGCGCTTCGATCGGGCCTGGCAATCGAGCTACCCGCGCCGGGGACTCGCGCCGCCGCGTCCGGAGAGCGGAGGAGTCTGGTGTCGGCCCGGATCCTAATAGTCGAGGGACACCTGATCTTCGCGGACGACGCGACGCGGGACCGACTCGACGTGAAGCTCTACATCGACGTGGATCCGGTCGAACGCGTGTTGCGGCGGATCGAACGTACCGCGACGCGAGGTGGCGACGTCGGCGCGGCGATCGAGTGGTTTCGTCACGACGTGCTGCCCAACGTCGAGTTCGCCGCACGTGGCCGTGATCACGCAGACCTGATCATACCGTTCGCGACGGAGAACAGCCCGGCGGTCAGGTTCATCGCCGCCGGTATAGAGCAGCTTGCAGGAACGCGCGGGTGATTACCGCGCTGTGTGCTGCTGCAATGACCGTGGAGTCGCGCCCGGCTCGAAGCGCCGCGGTCTAGATCTCCTGGTACACCACGCGCCCCTCT
>RECL01000193.1 GCA_007694025.1 Spirochaetaceae bacterium | reverse complement strand
GTTGTGCTCCGTGGCGCGGCCTCGATCCTGTGGAGTATGCGACGCTCGAGTGGGTCGACTGGTTCAATAACCGGCGACTGCTCGGACCAATCGGAGATATCCCCCCGGTTGAACTTGAGCGCGCATACCGCGATACTGTGGACGCTCCAGCCGTAGCGGTTGGACTCAACTAAACAGGTCTCCGGAGAAACCGGGGTGGTTCAGTTCATTCCTTGAGGTCTTTGTAACGTTGAGAATCGCGAGGCATAACCCATAGATGAAAAGAGATCTTGGTCGCGAGAGCCCATACTATCGAAGCGCATCTTGGGCGATTTCGATCGCTTGCGTGATCGCGGTGTCAGTAGTTCAAGCCAGCAACGTGCTAAGTCTCGCACAGGTGATACCGGGCGGGTCAGAGAGCATGTTAGGGGCCTTGGTTCTCCTCGTAGCGGCAGGAGTCACGTTTTTCAGCCCGTTCGTGATGTGGTTGCTGCTCTCACTCCTGCAGAACGCAATCATCTTGCTTGGCTCGGACCGTGATCCGAAGTTCGGCCCAATACTGCAGTGGACGGGTCTGGGTATGTGGATTGTCTTCGTGGGCCAAGTCGTCGTTCGAGTCAGGCTTGCGGCCCTACAGGGACGGATCGATACCCTCAATAGCCTTGAGATCGAGGCTGCGCTCGAAACGCTCACCGCATGGAGATCTGCATTCTTCGTAGCATTTGTTCTCTGGTGTGCGATGGCGATCAGGTTACGCCATGGCGGACGATGGATACTCTCGGTCGTCTTTGCAGGCATCGCGATTGGGGGTCAGCGGCTCCTCGTATATATATCCTGAATGCGTGGGGCAACACTTCGAGGCATCGTCCGCGTCGCGTGGCTCGCGAGCTTCCGTTCATCGCAACGCAGCGTAAGGACGGCAGAACTCGCGGCGGTTGCTCTCGGCCACGGGATGTCAGCGCTCATGCTGGGTTCCTTCTGCCTTGGGGCCGCATACTATCTGCCACAGTCACCGATGACGACGTGGCTCCCGTATCCCGTCATCCACACCGCTGCGGTGGCGGCGTCGCTACCGTGGTTGCTTAGGGCTCCCTCGCTCCTGCGATGGCAGGCGGTTCCGATTTTCGCCCTCGGCGGCGATTCACGAGCTTTTTTGCTTGTGCTTTGCGTATCTTCTGCCATATCCCCAATCGTTGTAGGAGTAGCAGTGGGCGCGGGTGTGGGCTTCGTAGTGACCGGATACGCATCCATGACTGCGGTCGTTCTCTACCTTTCAACAGTAGCGAGCTGGTTTCTTTCGGCGACGATTGGACGGGCCGCAATCATCGCAATACCTGACATAGCCATGAGTGTCCGAACGATTCTGTGGGGCGGATCGATCGGGCAGACGATAGCCGTAGGTCTGTTGGAGCCTCAGATGGGTCCGGTGGGTTCTTCGATTATCGGGTTGGGACTCGCAATGGCGGTGCTCGTGGCGATCTCGGTGCGAGGTCGAGCAGCGATACTGGCATTCGAGCCTGGGAGATGGGAATGAAGTCGGACACGATCATGAAGTATTGGTTTCGATTGTACTCGCGGACAAAGCGAGCCCGACAGAACGCGCTGACAGTGTTTGTCGGACTCCCTTTCATCGTCCTCGTCATCTCGTTCCTACCCATGTTGGTTGGACGACACCCGTCTCACCCTGCTGGTGGAATCCCGGCGGAGTTCAACCTCTCCATCCTCTCGATGGGACCAATTGCCGCGGCAGGGCTCCTGCTCGCCGGCTTTTCGTTCAACTTTCTTACCTCATCGGTTGAGCTGTTTGTGGACCAGGAACGGGCGATCAGGAGGATGTTGACCGGAGCCGGATGGATCGCGGACGCGGGATCCCTCTTTGTGTCATTTGTATCTCTGATTTTTTTCAGCGTGGCTGGTCTCCGATTGGAGCTTTGGGTATTCGCTCTGGGCTACGGAATTGGGGTGGCAAACTCGCTCGGACTCATCCTGTCCGCGCTGAACTCAGATCGGGTCGATCTGGAGAAGGGCAATGCGTTCAACTACGAAGCGTACGGAGTCACCAAGTTCGCAGGAATGGCGGCAATCATCGTAGTTCCGGCTGTCCTCGTGGTTGTGATATCTCGCAGCGAGATCTCTCAATCCTTGATCATCATACTGGGAGGTTTCTTCTTTCTCCTGCGATCGTTGAGGCTGCCGGTCATCCGAGCCCTCGGTCACCGGATAGGCGAATCCGTTCGGGACGTGGTAGAGCCATAGCCCAAAGGAGTGTACTGAATGTCACTGATGGTGAAGTCGGTCACGAAGCGTATGTCGAGCGAGTTTGAGTTGTCGGTGAGAGACTTCGCATTGTCCGAAGGTATTTGCTCAGTAACCGGGCCGAACGGTTCGGGCAAGAGCACCTTCCTTCTGCTCGCTGCTGGATTATGGACCTCGGACAGCGGGACAATTCTCGTGGGCAGCAACGACAGAGGACTCTCGGTTCGTTCATCGGGTGCGAAGCGCTTGATCGGATCATTCGTGAGTGAGAGGCAGCTCGTACAATTCCTCTCCCCAATCGAGTATGTCACCTTTGCGTGCGAACTCTTCGAGTCGCCAGTTACCAGACCACAGATTGAATCAGCACTGGACCGAGTGGGTGTCGACGCGACCGACGCGAAGAGATACTTGCGCGAGCTGTCGGCTGGGACAAAGGCAAAGGTCGGAGCGGCAGCCGCTCTGGTTCGAGCGCCAACGCTACTCATTCTCGATGAGATCGTCGACTCAATTGACGAGCAATCCTGGAAGCACGTAGCCTCCTGGATTCAGGAACTCTCGGCCCATGGATCATCGGTAGTCCTCATCTCAAGTCAGAACGCGTCCCGGACCCGCACCTTGGCGTCGATGGAACTGGGATTTGATCGCGGCGTCGGTGGGCTTCGCCGATGAAGGGGCTACGACTGATACTGATAGCAAAAGCGATCGCAGTACAACTCGCCGAATACGAGAACGGACGAGCGGATCGAGCGAAGCCTACTGTTCACCCTTGGTCATGGCTTCCCGCACATCCATCTGTCCGAAGTGCGGCTCAGGCATGAAGATCATGGCGGTCATCCAAGACGTCGTTGAGATCAAGCGAATCCTCCACTATCGCATCAAGGTCGACCGCGCACCGCCAGGATTCGACGAGTCGTCGTTGAACTGGATACTGCCCCGTCTTTTGTCATCGTGATCCACGATTGCCCGCTCGACCTCTACCCTCGCTGCCTGCTCCACCCTCGTCTTTATCGCCAATCCACGCCAACGCAGTTCCATCCGCTTCGGTGGACCTCGTCATTGCCACCGATGAGGGCACCGATACAGCCGACCGCCCGGTTTCGTGCGATCCGCTCCTTCGGTTCCCGTCTGATCCCAGCGTCCGGCCGGTTGTGCCGCGTTCACTTTTGCGATCAGTAAGACCTCGCGCAGCCACGTCGGCGTCCTGCCTCCGCGGCTGAAGTCTTTCGAGCATGGATGCTCGAAACGCCAGAGAAGAGGCGGAATGGCCCCAGGATCTTTGCTCTGGTGATCTCCGTGCTTTGCGATGCGAGACCGATTGCCTCAGAGATGACCGGTCTGGAGGTTGCTGGGAGACCATGACAGCCTTGTGTCGCGTCATTGATCGTATCTCGGCGTCATCGACAAGAATCTTCGGATCGTTGAAAATCGGCGGTTGTCCGTCATGATCGTGGAGATGACCGGCGGTCCGACGTAGGCTAATCCCGGCGAAACCTGACCGCGGCGCCAGCGAGCCCACCCCGACGAGACGAGTCCGGGCCGCTTGCCGTCGCCGCCCGCGTTCGGGTGCACGTCTGCGGCATCATGCCCTCGTGTTCCCCACGTGGTCCATCGAGCAGATGCTCGAGACCGCGACCGCCTTGGGACTTCGGAAGTCGCCGATGCTATTCGCTTCCACGGCGGAGCCATCCGTGGCTCCTCAAGACGGTGACGCTGAGTCGTGCGCGCCAGGACGGCGCGCAAGGGCCGATAGGAGGCCCGGGCTTCTCTTCATCAATGATTCGATCGCTATTGCGCAATCGTATCGCGGTGGGTGGGTGCACGTGGACGTCAGGCCTCTTCCGGTGTAGCGTGTTGACCGTGCCGCGTCTTGCGGGCGGAGCATGCCGACAATGGGCCAAGTAGACCTCGCGACAATCACAAGACTGTTCTCTGAGCCTGTCACCTGGCTCGTTGGTATCACAATCGTTATGGTGCTGTTCGTCGGTTTGATGCGTCCCCGGCGTCCGGGCGCCAGGGGCGAAGCCGCCGTCGCTCGCAGGCTACGCCGCTACTGTGCAGAAGTTGCCAACGACGTGATCCTCCGCGACGGCCGGGGAGGCCTCACGCAGATCGACCATCTCGCCCTGACAAGTGCGGGCCTCCTTGTTGTGGAGACAAAAGACTTCGGCGGACTGATCTTCGGGCAGACCCATGACAGGACGTGGACCCAGTGCATAGGTCGTCAGAAGCGCGGGTTCGAGAACCCGCTGCGGCAGAACTACGGGCACGTGAAAGCCGTCGAGGCGCTCGTGCCCGGGGCGCCCGTAGCCGGTCTCGTTGTCTTCACCGATCGATCCCGATTCCCGAAGGGGCTGTCGCCGGGCGTTACTACATTGTCGCTGCTGACGCAGACGCTCCCGTTGACGACCGGCGAGTCTATTGGTGCCGCACAACGTAGCGATTGGGAGACCGTGATGTCTCAAGTCCTCACCGATCGTCTCTCGCGGGACGCACACCTCGTGATAGCACGGCGTCGAAAGCGGGGATGGTGACGAGCGGTGGCTCCGTTCCGGGATACTGTGACCCACATACCGCGTCCACTTGAGGAAGCTCTTGATTCTTTCGATAGTATGATATAAGTTACCAACACATGGCGCAGTTCAGCCTGGTTGAGTACGTAGAAGACGAGAAGTCCTACTTCGCTGAATGGTTCACCGGACTGGACGCTGTACCCGCCGCCCGGATCGACAGATATGTTCGCCGAATGGAGTTTGGCAACTTCGGAGACTCGAAGTCAGTTGGAGAGGGCGTCCGAGAGCTGCGCATCGATTTTGGTCCAGGCTACCGAGTGTATTACGGGATCGACGAAGGCCGGATTGTCCTGCTCCTCGGTGGCGGTACGAAGCGTGGCCAATCTCGGGATATCAGGAAGGCCATCGACAGGTGGACGACGTACAAAGAAAGGAAGAGGGAGCCGTAGCAGAATGGCATTGACCAGAGAATATCGAGAGACCGTTGTTGCACGTCTACGAGCCGATCGTGAGTTCACAGCCGCCTTGTTCTCGGAGGCGATTGCCGCATTCGTCGAAGGCGACAAGCAGACCGCGCTATCCATACTGCGTGATCTTGTCCATGCACACATCTCGTTTAAGACGCTCTCCGAGCAGACCGGCTTCGACGAGAAGGGGCTTCATCGGATGCTCAGCAGCCGAGGTAATCCAACGACGCAGAACCTGTCTACGCTCTTGCACACCATCGAGAAGGATCTGGACCTGCGGGTTGAAGTGAAGGCCGTGTAGCGCTTCGGTCAGTCGCTGCGATCGCTGGGTGTTCCCCACGTGGTCCATCGAACAGACGGCCTGCTCGAGAGCCTTATCGGCCTCCCTCCTGATCTGTGAGTCGCACAAGGTGAGCCCGCGTGAGGCGGAACCGGTTCCTTCAAGCGCCCGCTTCGACCGGAGCCTCTCACGCGCCGCGGGTCGTCAATGCGACGCGCCAATCACCGCGGGGCCGCGCGTAACGACCGATAGTACCCAGGCGACGACCAGATGGGGTCGTCGTCGTCGGGCATCTCTTCCTCATCCGTTACCTCCCGTTCTGCCGTGAATCCCCGCGCCAGGTAGTTGGAGAGCGCGGCGGGGTGGTCGGAGGTGCACGTGTGAACGCACACCCGCTCGGTCCCCGGTAGCTGCCAGGCGCGCTCGATCGCGCGCGTCAGCAGGTGGCCGCCCAACCCGCGCCCACCGTGTCCGCCAAGCACGCCAAAGAACATGATCTCGGTCACCGCACCGCGGTTTTGCAGCTCAAAGTAGCCAAACGGCACTCCCGCCTGCGAGCCGACCCAGGTCTCCACCGACGGGTCCTCTGCGTACCGCCGCCACGCGGCAAAGTCCCAGCCAAGGCGACTGAACCAACGGTACGGGGTGCCAATCTCCATGAAAAACAGGTGGTTGATCTGCGCGTCGGGAGGGTCGACGATCCGCACAACTACATCCAGCGCCTCGCACAGGCGCGGGCGCAGTTTCTCCCGCGCGTTCATGATCAGGTGGGTCGTGGTGACGGCGTGGCGCATGGAGCATGGTAGCAGAAACTCGCCGGGGTGGGGACATAGACAGACTCGCCGCTGCCTTGCACAGTAGTATGGTCACGGTCCGTCAACCGGTGGTTCAGGGCATCGAGCGCGAACTGCGAGGCGACATCCCCAGGGCGGCCGTCTCGAACCCGGATGATCGCAGCCGTCACTCGTACGTCGACGATCGCGGCCCCCGTCTGGCCTGTACGACTCCGCCCGTCACTCCAGGATGCGCTTTTCACCCGTGATCGACTGGATCGGCGCGATGTCCTGGCTCGCTTCCAGACAGCCAAGGTAGCGCCCTTCGGTATCGCGCACCGCGAAGTACTGGATGTAGACATACCGCTCGCCCAGGTGGAGGTAGAACTCCTCGCTGTCGCGCTCGCCCGACTTGAACGTGCGCAGGATCTCTTCGACGACGTGGACGCTTTTCGGCGGGTGGCAGTTCTGGACCGTCCGGCCTATCACCGAGCGAGCGCGGGGAAAGACGCGTTCGGCCGGTTCGTTGAAGTACGCGACGCGGTCGTCCGCGTCGACGAAGGTCACGTCGACCGGAAGCGCGTTCAGTATCGCTTCCAGATGCAGCTTCGAAAGCGATCCCGACGGCAGCTCGATCTGTTCGGTGGCGGCCGCCGGCGGTGAGGGCGCCGGCACCGCGGGTGCCGACGTAGGGGGAGCGGCTGCCTTCGCGCTAGGCGCCCCCGTCTCCAGAGCCGGTGGCGTTGCGGCGTGCATGTAGCCGATCTCGTCGAAGTCGCGGCGGATCGCGCGCCATTCGTCGGGCTGGATGTGACTCAGCGCGGTGCGGAACAGGATCGTCTCCTCCTTGTGCACGTGCGATGAGAGGATCTCTTCGGCGCTCAGGAGCAGTCGGCCGCCGCGCTCGCGATCGGCCGGACCGAGTCCGGCGAACTCCTTGAAGATCTCCCTGAGCGCGTCGTGCTCGCTCCACATGATCGCCGGCGGGCGCGTGATGCCGTACCGCTCGATCACAGGAAAGAGCGCGTTCTCTTCCTTTTCGAAGTAGCGCGGCGCCGCCTCCATGACCTTCAACGTCTGAGTGACCATCGCGATCATCTCTGCCGGCGATGGCGTGGGTTCCCCGCCTTCCGGGAGAAGGAGCTTCCGCGCGGCACGAATCTGGGAGAGGAGCGTGTCGTGCTCGCTGTAGAGGATCACCAGCGGATGGCCCGGAGGAAGTTCGGCGCGGCTGCGTTGCGCCTCGTCGGTGAAGAGGTCCAGGTGCACGTCGCACAGCTTGCGGACGCTTTCGAGCGGGATGCCCTCTTCGATCGCCTCCTGTTCTGCCGTCGCGATGTCCACCGCCGATACATGCACGGCCGCGCTCTTGAACCGCCGCGCGAGCTCGGAACGATCGGCGTCCGGGTTCGCGTGAAGCTCCTTGATGATGGCCTTGAGGGTGGATACTGCTTGTTCGTTCATGGTACCAACGTAGTGCAGACGAGCCGATTGTTCGGTAACATGGGTTACGCCCCGGTCGCGTTCACGATCGGGACAGGAGACCATGGCAGACGCTCGACTCGTACTCCACCCACTCTTTGCCGATGCCGACCGGGAGGCGATCTCCCGCGCGCTCGACCAGCTGCGGATGCGCCGCTGCGACGCGGCGGCCGGAGAGCTCGTGCTGATGCGGGGGGCGGAATACGACGCGCTCGGACTCCTTGTATCGGGGGCGCTGCGCGCGACGATCGACGATATGAGCGGGCGCAGCCTTCTGATAGAGACATTGCGCGCGCCGGAGGTTCTTGCAGCGCCGGTGCTCTATTCGTCGCAGCCGCGCCTTCCGGTCACTCTGACCGCGGCCGAGCCATCGGTACTCTGGTTCATAGACCGGGCGGATCTGGATCGACTGTCGGTTCGCTTCCCGTCGGTCTACCGGCGGCTCCTGCAGGATGCCGGCGACAAGTTCGTGTTTCTGTCGACCAAGCTTCGTCTGATACAGTTCACAACGCTCAGGCATAAGATCGCGGGCTTCCTGCTGCCGATGATTCGAGATCAGACCGACCACCCCGCCGATGCGAGCGACTCATCCGACGTCGTGATCACGCTCCCGTACAGCCGCGAGAGGATGGCCGAGCTATTCGGAGTAGCCCGACCGTCGTTGAGCCGCGCGCTCGGCGAGTTCGTCAGGGAGGGCTTCTTCGATCTTGACGGGAGCGTGGTAACGGTCCGGTCGGTTTCACGGCTTGCGGCCGTGCTCGGGGAATCGCGGTAAGCCGGTTAGGACCGGCCGGGCATCGATCCGCCGAAGTCGGCGCGGGTGAGCCCGGTGAGCAGCCCTTCGAGCGCGGCTTCGGGCTCGATCTCCCGATTCAGGATCCGGTAGACCATCGCGGTGATCGGGAGCTTGATCTGGTGCTTTTCGATCAGCCGCCTGGCCCCGCGCGCGGCGATCACTCCTTCGGGAAGGTACCCGACTTCGTCGATCCGTTCGATCAGGTCGTCGATCGTCGCGAACGCGTTGAGAACGCCCCGTTCGACGATGTCGCGGCCGAAGCGTCGGTTGCGGCCGTACCTGCTGCGGCACGTGACGTCCAGATCACCGACGCCGGCGATCGACGTGAACGTCTCCGGGTGCGTCGCGCCGAGCGCGAACGCCATCGACTGGACTTCGTTCAGTCCGGCGGCCAGAAGCAGGCTTTCGGTGTTGTCTCCGAACATCGCACCCGCGGCGTGCGCAAGGCTGTCCATCATCCCGAACGCGATCGCGATCACATTCTTCATCGCCGCGGCGACCTGGACGCCGATGACGTCGAGCGAACTGAACACCATGAGCGGTCTGACGCTCAGCAGCTCCCTGACGCGAACCGCGGTCCGCGGGTAACTCGACGCGCTGATCAGACCCGTCAACCGGCCCTGCGCGACCTCTTCGGCGTGGCTCGGCCCCGACACGTAGACGACCTTTCCCTTGTAGAAGCCGGGCAGGTAGTCTTCCAGGGTCGGAACGATGAGTCGCACGCCGTCGGGCGCGTCGATGAAGCCCTTCGTGATCACCGCGATGACGACCCTGCCTTCGCTGATCGCAGGCACTGCCAGCAGACTTCGGGTCACGCGCAGGATGTGCAGGCTCGGGGTCGCAAGGATCAGGAACTCCTTATCCGATGCGACCCGCAGCAGATCCGACTCCGCCCGCACCGAATCGGGGAGCGCGACGTCTGGAAGGTAGCGCGAGTTTCGGTGGTTCTTCGTGATGTCGGTCGCTACGTCGGGCTCGTACGCCCACACCTCTACGTCGTGGCCCGCGGTGCCGAGCACTCCGGCGAGCGCCGTGCCCCACGCGCCTGCTCCGACGATCCCTACGCTGCTCACGACTTTCCGGCCGCCTCGCCGACAAGCTTCGCAAACTCATCGACCCGATCGGCGATGATCCCGATTCCCCCCTGCCAGAACTCCTCGCGCTCGATGTCGAACCCCGCGGCGCGCGTGACGTCGTTCGCGCTCGCCTGACCGGTCATCCGCAGCAGGTCGCGGTACCGCGTCGGGAAGTCGTGCGCGTCGCGCTCGTAACCCGCGTAGAGCCCCAAGCCGAACAGCAGACCGAACGCGTACGGGAAGTTGTAGAACGAGCGGTTCGCGCTGTAATAGTGCGATTTGACCGCCCACATGTACGGATGCAGGTTCTTGGGGTCGAGCGCATCTCCGTACGTTGCCTTCTGCGCGTCTATCATCAAGCCGCAGAGCTCCGATGGACTGAGCTCTGCCTTCGCGCGCCGGTCGAACACCGCCTGCTCGAACTTATAGCGCGACAGGATATCCACCACGACCTGTGTCGCGCTCTGCAGGAAGAGCTCGAGCACCGCGATCCGCTCCTGCGCGTCGTCGGTCTGTATCGCATGGTTAAACACGATCGTTTCGCAGAATATCGACGCGGTCTCGGCGAGCGTCATCGGATAGTCCTGGTGAATCACCGGCAGATCGCGCAGCACATAGCCGTGGTAGCCGTGCCCGAGCTCGTGCGCGAGCGTGAACAGCGAGTCGAAGCTGCCGTCGAAGTTCGCAAGGATCCGGCTCTGCCCCGCGAGCGGCATACCCGCGCAGAACGCGCCGCCGACCTTGCCTTCCCGCGGCTCTCCGTCGATCCAGCGCTCCTTGAACGCGTTTTCCGCAAAGTCTCCCAGATCCCACGCGAACGCGGAGAACCGTTCGACGATGAACTCCCGCGCCTCGTCGAAGGTCCACGTCCGGTTGCTGTTGCCGACCGGCGCGAACAGGTCGTAGAACGCGCACGTCTTGATCCCCAGAAGCTTCGCCTTCGCCTTCAGGTACTTTCGGAAGACCGGAAGACTCGCCTCCATCGACGCGATCTGCGACTCGAGCGTCCGAGGGCTGATTCGGGACTGTACCGCGGCGCGTTCAAGCGAACTCGAGTAGCCGCGCCTGCGGTCGAGCGAGACCGCAAACCCTTTGACGCCGTTGAGCGCCGCCGCGATCGGAATCTCTACCGATTGCAGCGCGTCGATCTCCTTGCGGAACGCCTTGCGGCGGGTCTCCCGGACAGGGTCCATCGCCATCGACCGCAGCTGCACAACGGTCTTCGACTCGCC
>RECL01000038.1 GCA_007694025.1 Spirochaetaceae bacterium | reverse complement strand
GGCGATGTCCCCGATGATCTCATCGGCGTCACGATCCGGCTGACCGCGTGGATGCTCGTCGCGGCGGGGATCGAATCCGCGATCGACGACGCTGAGGCGGTCTGCCGCGCGCGGCTCGATGACGGCAGCGCGTACGAGCGGTTCATGAAGAACGTTGAGCTCCAGGGAGGCGATCCGGCCGAGCTCGAACGGCAGATCGGATCGCGCAGGGCCGCGCACACGGTTACCGTCGACGCTCCGCGCGGCGGCTACGTGACGCAGATCGACGCGTACGCGTTCGGCCTCGCCGGCGTCGGGCTCGGCGTCGGACGCAACAAGACTTCCGATGCGGTTCGCCCCGATGTCGGGTTCGAGCTGTACGCGAAGCAGGGCGATCGGGTTGTCGAACGGCAGCCGTTGTACACGATCTATGCCGACAACGCAGACGCGGCTCGAGAGGCGGCCGAACGGCTCGATGAAGCGTACACGATCGATGACATTGCCATCGTGGCCGTCGCGCCGGTGGTTGAGGAGCACGCGGCGCTGTGAAGTGGAACAAACGAGAGGTAGACTCTCGCGAGGTCAAGCGGTTCGGCGAACGCTACGGAGTCGACACCCTGTCGTCGGCGATCTTCGTGCGGCGCGGGATAACCGATCCCGATCGTGTCCGGTACTTCTTCGAAGACGACCTGCGCTATCTGCACAACCCGTTCCTGTTCGACGAGATGAGCGATGCGGTGCAGCGCATCCTGCAGGCGGTCACCGAGGGCGAGCGGGTGATGGTGTTTGGCGACCGCGATGTCGACGGCATCACGAGCACCGTCGTCATCACCGAGGCGCTGGTCGCGCTCGGCATCGACACGAAGTGGGCGATTCCGATGGGAGACGAACCGTACGGGCTGACCCGAGCCGTCGTTGACCGGTGCATCGCCGATGACGTGACGCTGATCGTCGCGGTCGACTGCGGGACGTCGAACGTCGACGAAATCGCGTACGCGAGCGCCTCCGGCATCGACACGATCGTGATCGACCATCACAACCCTCAGGATGAACTGCCCGCGGCGACGGCGATCATCAACCCGAAGTTAGCCGATGGAAGCTATCCGTTCGACGGGCTGTGCGCGTGCGCGCTCGCGAGCAAGGTCCGCTACGCGCTCGGTTTTGCGCAGTCGGACTTCTTCAACCAGCCGCTGTGCCTGCTCAACGTCCGGCCGGGCAACGAATCGCTGATCATCGACGCGATCAAGATCGAAAACATGGTCGAGATCGCTCGGCTCTGCGAGAACGTCATTCCGGGTGTGTTCGACGTCGAGCAGAGCAGGCTCGGGCGCTTCCTGCAGGGGGTCGGTATCCTCGTCTACGACGGAGCCGTCCAGGAACGGCTGCTCAAGCAGGCCTTTCCTGGAAGCGTGCAGGTTGAGTTTGCCGATGTCGCCCCCGAGATCTGGAAGGCGTTTCCGTCGCTGTCGGGAAAGAGCCTGCTGCGGCTGCAGAGCTCCTCGCGTCTGGGGCGCTACGGGGACGAGCCATCCGAGATCGACGTGTTCCTGAGTGTCTTCACGACCTTCGTGTCGCGTAAGGAGGCGGCGATTCTGGACGATCTGGTCGGATGTCTGGATCTGGTCGCGCTCGGGACCCTCGCCGACATGATGCCGCTCGTCGACGAGAACCGAATCCTCGTGAAACAGGGGCTCAGGCGAATGACCGAAAACCCACGGCCGGGGCTGCGCGCGCTGATCGAGCGCCAGCGGCTGCTCGGCAAGACCCTCGTCGCTCAGGACGTCGGCTGGTCGCTGTCACCCCTGATCAACTCCACGGGTCGTATGGGCGAACCCGACGTCGCGGTTCGGCTGCTCCTGTCTCAGGATCCAGTCGAGCGCGAACGGCTTGCCGATACCGTCGTCGACCTCAATCGTCGTCGTCGCGAGCTTGGCGATCGCGCGTGGGCGTCCACGCTCGCCCAGGCGCGCGAAAGCGTTGATGCGCACGGCGGCAGGTTCCTGCTCGTCAGCGATCAGTCGATCGGCCGTGGTATCACTGGAATCCTCGCCGGACGACTCGCGCGGCACTTCAACGCCCCGGCCGCTGTGATCAGCGAGCTCGACGGGCGAGCGGTCGGAAGCGTGCGGGCGGTGAGAGGGTTCATGGTGACCGAGTTTCTGTCGCGATTCTCGGATCTGCTCGACGACTGGGGCGGGCACGACGCGGCCGGCGGGTTTCACCTGCCGGTGGATCGGATCGACGAGTTTCGCCGCCGCGTCCTCGAGACCGTGCCGCTTGTCGATATCGACGATTCGGTCGAAGCCGTGGTCGAAATCGACGCCGAGTTGCCTGCAGGCTACCTGACACCGAAGTTGCTCGAAGTAGTTCGGGTTTTTGCGCCGTTCGGGCAGGGCAATCCCCCGCTGATCTTCTGCGCGCGGTCGCTGTCGATTGTGAAGGTCGACCCGATCGGCAAGGGCGAAGAGCACCTGCGACTGACGCTCGACGGCGGGCAGACGAAGTGGCCGGCGATCTTCTGGAACTCATCCGATCGTCTCGGGCGTGATTTTACGATTGGCGATACGGTGGATGTCGCGTTTTCCTTCGACGTGAACTACTATCAGGGCAGCGAAACTCCCAGGATGGCTTTGGTCGATGTCAGACGTACCTGAACTACAGGAGTCGGCAGGGCGCGCACGGCGCACGGCCTTCGTTCGGCCATTGGCGGTATGTGCGTTGATGCTGGTCGTAATCGCCTCTGCGTCGGGCGAACCCTTCGTTCGCCTGAGCTCCGACTCCGCCGTATCGATGCTGACCCGACTCGTCGCATCTCCTGCTGCGCTTTCCGCGCCGGATGACGCCCTCCCCGGCGACCTGGTTCGGGTCTACGCCGCAGGCGACGCGATTGACGCGCTTGAGCTTGTCAGCGAAGACGGACGCGTTGTCCTCAGCGCGCCGCCGATTCGCCTTTCGATGGCGAACATCGTTCGCGCTACTGCCTTTCTGATCGGACTCGACTCCACGCTTGAGCCCGGCGAATACACGCTTCGCGGGATCGTCAACGGCGAAGCCGGGCCGCAGCACGCGCTGACCATCGGCGAACGCGCGTTTCGCACGAGCGAGTTCTCGCTGACGCCGGCGTTGACGACGCTTCGTGCGGAGCCGGATCCTGAGAAGGACCGACAGACTCGCGCTCTGACCGCGCTCATCCTGTCGCGTGATCCCGATGCGATCTACCATACCGGTCCGCTGCACTGGCCGCTTCCTGCAACTACCAGGCGAACGGGTCTGTTCGGCGATCGGAGAGTCTACCTCTATTCTACCGGTGCGCGGGCGCGCACGGTGCACGTGGGACTCGATCTGGCTGCACCCACCGGCACGCCGGTCCACAGTTCCGGAAACGGGATCGTGCGGATGACGGAGTTCCGCATCGTGACCGGCGGCACAGTGGTGATCGAGCATCTACCTGGCGTCTTCACGCTCTACTACCACCTGGACGAGGTGAGCGCGACCGACGGCTCGATTGTTGCAGCCGGCGATCCGATCGGCACGGTCGGCGCGACGGGGTTGGCAACAGGACCCCACCTGCACTGGGAGGTTCGCGTCAACGGCGTACCGATATCGCCGGAGGAGCTTACCGAACGCGGTCTGCTATCGGGGATCCGCCCCAGCGTCCCGTAGGAAAGGCCTCGGGTTGACAGGGTGGTCGGATTTCGACACCTTAGTGATAATCTTCAAAAAAGGGGAGGTGATTACTATCGCCTTTGTAAGGTTGGACGACGGAGAGAACCTCGAAAAGGCCATCAAGCGCTTCAAGCGCATGGTGGAGAAAGAGGGGATTATTCGCGAGTGGAAGAAGCGCGAGTACTACGAAAAGCCGTCAACGATTCGTAACCGAAAACGCAAGAGCATGGAGCGGAAGATTCAGAAGAAGATCCGCAAAGCCCAGGCGGCAAAGAGTTACTGATCCCGCCGGGGGGCTTCCCCCGGCTTCTTCGTGGGGTTTCCGATGCAGACCGACCGTCATCCGTGCGTCTCGCCGGCAGCGCGGATGCTCTACGAAGAATTGTCACGTCCATCGATCGCTCACCGCGTAGCGCTCGAAAAGCGGCGGCTGCTTCCAGTACTCAATGAGCTGCGCGCGGCCGGAGTAGCCGTCGTGATTCCCGGCGGTCACGTTTTCGCGTCAACATACATCGAAGAGATCCACCGCTGCCTGTGCTCCGCCGCCCCCGTCGGGTCGCGCGACGTTGCCACGCGCTTCGATCTGACCCACGGGCAGGCGAGGGCCCTCCTGGACTACCTGGTCGACCACGGCCGGCTTGTTCGGCGCGGCCGGATCTGGAGCGCTGCTGACGATGCAGACGGCCAGTCTTGAGCGCGGCGTGACGTGCGTTGTCACGTGCGTTGTCACGTGCGTTGTCACGCGCGTGGGGCCGCTGTGAGCCGCTGCGCGCGGTCGCTGCCGGCTGCTGTCGTGGTCGCAGTCGCGGTGCTCTTTGCCGTCGGATGCACCGGTAGCCCCCCAGAGATCCTCCACGTCGACGTCACCCTTGCCGTACGGCTCGATCCATCCTCCGGCGCACGCTACGAGGCGCTCGAGGTTTTCGTCGCGGTTCGTGACGATGACGGCGACGACGACGTTGCGCTGCTCCAGATAGTCCACGACGACCGACAGCTCGTATGGGAGTTCGCGCGTGAAGAATGGCTGACCACGACGCACGGCGCGGACCGGTGGATCGGTTCTCCCGATCTGCGCATGGCCGACGATGCGCCTGTGCCGCGCGGTGCCTATCGTGCTCTCGTGTGGGACGTCGCGCAGCAGCAGGCGACGGCCGACTTCTTCGTGACGCACCGGCCCGTAGACCTTCCGAACGTAGTATTCCCTACCTTCGAACGACGGGCCGGCCGGGTATCGGTGGTCTCGCCCGCGGAGGCGCTGCTGCGAGGGTACAACCGAAGCGGCGAACTCATCGTCAATGAGCGCGTTCCGCCGGGACCGCTCGCCGAAGAGATCGCGCGGCGGCTCGATCAGGCCGGTGTGCGCGTCTACCTGGAACTTGATCACGAGACCGGTGCGACGCTGCAGTACGGCCCCGTCGACTGGGATGTGACCGGCCGTTCGTAGCGGTCACGCGCCGCTGGAGCTATGAGGGTCCGGTGCATCGCCGGTGTCGGTCGCACTGGAGTCGGCATCGGGCATCTGGCCGCCGGCGATCCGTCGCTGCTCTGCGCGGCGAGCCGTCCACTCGCGGTAGTAGTCGCGAAGCTGCTGCAACACCGACCGGCCGAAGCGCGTCGACAGATCGCTTGCCGCGTCGCCAATCGAGAAGGCGTCGCCGTATTTCTCCTTGAGCTCACCCCAGTGCTTGACGAGCCAGACGTAGAGGTCCGCCTCGGTCCGTCCGGGAAAGCGACTGAGGATTTTCTGTCGGCGGATCTCCAGAATGACGGGCTGGAAGACGTGGTCGTACCACGAGCGCATCGCCTGCTCGAACGGCAGCTCCGATTCGCTCGACTGGTTCATGTAGTACTTGTGCACGTAGATGTGATCGAGCACTTCGTCGTATCGGCCCGTTGCGGTGAACTCGAGCTCATACTCTGGAAACACCTTGTCGAAGCGTGTCGTCCGGTCGAACTGCTTCTTCTCATACGCGATGACCGCCTGGCGAAGCCCGTCGCGGGTCAGACTCGGTTCGAGCCGGATCTCCGACGCGAGTGATATCACCTCGGCGTCGATCTTCTCCCCACCCTGCGCGCGTGCAACCGACACGCGGTGGTTACCGTCGCGAACGAAGTAGACCCCACCGATCTCGTAGAGGCGAATCGGCGGCAGGTTGATGTCGGTCAGCCGCGCCTCGTCCACCCGTGTCCAACGATGACGAAGGTGCTCGTGTCGGGGCAGAAACTGACGCGTGAAGTCTGCGTATCGGCCTTCCGATCCGACGATGCGGGAGATGTCTACCACCTGCAGCCCGCGATAGGCCTCTCCTCGCGGGCGCAGCGTCTCGCGAACCTCGCGCAGCGACAGCATCTCCTGCTGCGCTGGATTGAGCATGCTCATGAGCTTGGATATCGTCGCGCGGGTCTTCGCCTTGCTGAAGTCAGAGTTGGCGGTCTGTTTGGCCATGAAACCGGACATAGTCCCCCGTCACGACGCTACCGCGTCGGCGTGTCGAATTCCAGCACGTAGTGATCGTACACGTTGATGATCTCGGTGTCGTGGTAGTGCGCGACTCGCTCCGCGTTCAGATCGTAGAGATGAATGTGGCCGTGGAGCATGTAGCGCGGCCGAAACTTCCGGAGGAACCAGAGAAAGATGCGGAATCCCTGGTGAGTCGGATCAGGACGGTCGTTGATGCCCTCGGGGGCCGCGTGCGTGAGCAGGATGTCGAGCGCACGCCCGTGAACGAGCTTGTTCCAGATGAGCGCTGGGATCATCCGGAGCATCACGAAGAACATCTGCCGCTCGGTGAACTGGTTCTCGCCTCGGTTGTAGCGCTTGCATCCGCCGAGGCCCGCGATGAACAGGCCGTTGTGACGACGAACGCGCCCACCGATGTAGGTAGATCCGAAGTAGTTCACCAGTGTCGCGGGCTCCGGGGTCGCGTACCGCTCTGGATCGGATTCGAGCCCCCAGCGCCGGAAGCGCGACAGGTGCGTCAGCTGGTGGTTACCAAAGACGAAGTAGACCGGTTTGTTCAGCGACGCACTGATGAAGCCCAGGTACTCCATCGGCAGGTCGCCGGCGCTCATGACGAAGTCGATGTCGGCAAAACGCGACTTGACGCCTGCGCTGTAGACGAGCGGATCGATGTGATCGGCAACGCAGAGGATTCGCATCTACATTTCAATTTTGCGCAGCAGCGCCTGGAGCGCGTCCTTACCGTGCAACTCGATCGGACGCGACTCCGCGTAGTCCTGGGCAAGTCGGCTGAACGTGGAGCTGGTAACCACCATTCCGCGGGTGATGCTCTGGTTTTTCATCTCTTCGAGCGTGCTGCGCACGGTCGATTCGTCGATGATTTCGGCGATCCGGAGAAATCGGATGAGCTTGGGCATCGCGCGCGCGTTGCGCCACTTGGAGGTGTTTTCCACCGCTATCACTTCGGCACCGCCGTCGATGCTGCGTGCGTCGCGCACCGTCAATCCGAGCGCGTCGGCCATCCGCCTGCACAGCTCGATGAAGTGATCCTGACCGACGGTGAGGTAGTCCTTCACCCGATCGTCGGTCCGTAGCTCCTGGTACTTGCTGAGCTTTTCGGCGACGTCGCGGAAGTTGGGCTTCCGCGTGAAGACGTACTCCCACTCGGTCACGGCCTGCTCGATGTGGCGCAGCTGTTCGTGGCAGTGAGCGAGGAAGTAGTGCGCGTGAAGCGACTCGCTCGTCCCGTCATCGGCGAGCTTTGCTGCGCGTTCGAGCTCGGTGATCGCGCGGTCAAGGTGTCCCATCGATATCTGGCAGCCGCCACGCTCGATGAGCGCTTTCACCTTGTAACCGGGGTCGCGACTTGCCTTTTCGAGCGCGCTCATCGCCGCGATGCAGTCCTTCGCGTCCTTGAGCAGTTTACCGATGTAGTACCACGCTTCGTAGTTGTCCGGCTGGAGCCTGACGGCGGCATCGAGCTCGGCGCGCGCTTCGACCGATCGTTTGGCGCGGTACAGGAGTAGCCCAAGCCGGGTGCGCGCTGAGGCGTTTCGCGGGTCGAGCTCGGTGGCCTTCTTGTAATACTGCGCTGCTTTGTCGGTGCGATTGCGCTCTTCGAAGATCCGACCGACATCGGCGTAGTGGTCGGCGTTGTTTGGCTCGCGCTTGAGCAGGATAAGGTACTCTTTGAGCGCCTCTTCGGGTTGATTGAATTTGGCGTACAGCTCGGCTATCTTCTTTCTGAAGGGTAGTTCGGGAACGACACCCTCGAAGTTTCCGATCTGGTTGACCGTCTGGAGTTCCATCAGGGCGAGTTCCTGCTTGTGCTCCGCATCGTAGGCCAGACCGAGCAGGTAGTGCGCGTCGGCGTTTCGTGCGTCCTTCGCGATCATCTGTCGGGCCGCCTTGATGACGGCCTGCGTCTTGCCCTGCTTCAGCAGGGACTGGAGCGCTCCGACGCGCCGGGGAGTCACGATCGAGCGAATCAGAAAAAACGCAGCAACGGCGATGACAATACCGAGGATGATAACAGCTATGATCAAGCCCATGCGTGCAACGTCGTCCCTTCTGCCAAAAACGTCCAACGCAGAGAGTACGCGCTTTGCCGGACGGTGTCAAATATCGGGTGCGCGGGCGGTGTGTCTGGTTGCACTGACCCTCGTGGCGCTCGCGCTGGCTCCGCGGCCAGGGCTGGCGAGCGACCTATTCAGACAGGGTGAGGAAGCGTTTCTGCACAACCGGCCGCGCGATGCGGTGACAATCCTTGAGCAGGTCGTCGTTTCCGAACCTTCCAACGGTCCCGCCTTTCTCTACCTGGCGTTGAGCTACGAGCAGCTGCAGATGCACGAACGCGCGGTGACTACGCTGCGCCGGGCAGAGACGATCCCCGGAGTCGACCGGAGCCTCGTCCGGTTCAACCTGGGCAACAACCTGCTCCGCCTCGGGCGAACCGAACAGGCGGTTGACGCATTCACCGCCGCGCTCGACACGAACCCGTTTTCGTCGCGCGCGCTGCTCAACCGTGCCAATGCCCGAATCCAGATCGAGGCGTACGAGTCTGCGGTCGATGACTATCGTTCGGTTCTGGAGATCGCTCCCGATCACCCTCAGCGTGCAGAGATCCTCAGGATGATCGCGCTGCTCTCCGACCATATCGAGGCTGAGCGGCTGGCCGCGGAGGAAGCCGAACGACTGGCCGCAGAACAGGAACGTCTTCGCGCCGAGGCCGAACAGAGACGGCTTGCCGAGGAAGAACGACTGCGCCAGGAAGCCGAGGAACGCCGTCGCGCGCTACTGAGCAGCGTACGCGATTCGCTGCGCACGTCGGCCGGTGAGACCGAAAACCTGTCGGCCGGGCGCGAGTCGATCGACACGCTCGGGGAAGAAGATTTCGACATTTCGAACTGAGTACTCCGTGAACATCCTACTGGCGCGGGAGGGCGCTGATGCTCGATAGACAACGCATGCTCGTAATCGGTGGGATCGCGCTCCTGGTGATCCTTCTGGGCGTCGGAGCGTTTCTGCTCCTGCGGTCCCGCGGCGATCGGGTGCAAACCGCGCCCGAACCGATCGAGGTCGTCGATCAGGTGCGGCTAAACACGCTGCGCCTCGCGCGCGACTACCTGGACGCGGGTGAGTTTCAGCGCGCGCTCGATCTGCTCGACCGGCTCCTGATTCAGAACGCCGACGACGCCGAGGCGAACGAACTGCGCGTCGCGGTACTCGATGCGAAGCGACGCGCGGATGAAGCGGCGGCAGCCGCCGCGGCCGAAGCGGCGCGTCGGGCCGAGCGCGCCGCCGACCCCGAAGCCGCTGCCCGTCAGGCGGAGGCCGACGCGCGACGGCGAGCGGCAGAAGCCGCTGCCCGCACGGCCGAAGCCGAGGCGCGCGCGAGAGAGGCGCAGATAGCGGCCGACCTTGCCGCCGAGCAACGCCGCCGCGAGGATGAACGTCGCGCGGAGGCGGCGGCAGCCGAGCGACGGCGAGCCGAAGAGCTTGCGGCGCTCAGCGCCGCCGAGCGGCAGAAGCAGGAGCGGATGACTCAGCTGCTTCGTGACGGTCTTCGAGCAATTCAGGACCAGCGGTTCGTCGCGGCGCGCGAGGCCTTCGATGAGGTCCTGACGATAGAACTGCAGGACAAGCGTTCGGAAGACCGGAATCACGCGCTCGCGCTCGCACGAAGCGCGCGCAGCTACTTCGAAGAGGACTCGCGCAGCCCTACGAACCGGCAGACCGCGATCCGACTCGCGAACCAGGCGATCGCGCGCGACAGGGAGGTGTGGGAACCGCACTTCACGCTCGGTCGCGTCTACCAGGAGTCCGAACTCTATAACGAGTCGATCCAGAGCTTCCGGGCGGCCGCGCGGCTGAACCCAGAGGAGCCGCTGATCTTCTTCGAACTCGGCAACAGTCAGTTCCGTGCGAATCAGCACCGCGATGCGCGCGCCAGCTACGAAACCGCGGTCGGCATTGATCCGTCTATCCCGAACGCGTACCACAATCTGGGCGTCGCGAACCTGGCGCTGCGCGACAACGCGCGGGCTCTTACCGCGTTCGAGTTCGCCGCGCAGGTAGACCCGCGCGACCACCGCGCGCACCATCGGATCGGGGTCATCGAAACAGAAAGGGCCAACTACGGGCGCGCGGTTACGTCGTTGTCCCGCGCGGTCGAACTCGCGCCGAACATGGCGGTTTATCACTTCCGACTCGGGCTCGCGTACTACTTCCAGGGCAACCTTGCGCGCGCGGAGGATTCGTTCGCTCAGGCGGCGCGCATCGATGCGAACGTCGCGGCGTACAGCTACAACCTGGGACTGGTTCGACTTGAGCGCGGGCGGTACAACGAGGCACTTGCTCCGTCGGAGCGCGCGGTGAACGCCGATCCGCAGAACCCCGTGTACCACTACCACCTTGGACAGGTCTACGAAGCACTCGGGCGACTCGACGACGCGTTGAGGCAGTACGCGAACGCGGTCCGCCTCGACAGTCGCTACTACAAGGCGCTCAACGAACTCGGTCGCCTGCTCGACGATCTGGAGATGCACGATGAGGCGCTTGAGTACCTGCTCGCCGCGCACCGGCTCGAGCCCGACGGTCTTGAGGTGAACAACAACCTGGGCAACGTCTACCTGAACAAGGCGATGTACAACGACGCGATCAGGCACTTTCAGGTCGCAATCGCGCAGAAGCCGAACGACGCGCAGATTCGGTACCACCTGAGCGTAGCGTTCCTGCAGGCCGAGCGGCTCACGAACGCGGAGGCAAGCCTCAGGGAGCTCATGAAGCTCGACGCGAACCACTGGCAGGGGCAGCATCGACTCGGAGAAGTGCTTGTCGCGCTCGACCGGCGCGACGAGGCGAAGACCGTGCTGACGACGC
>RECL01000298.1 GCA_007694025.1 Spirochaetaceae bacterium | reverse complement strand
GCGTGCGCCGCGAGTATCGTCTTCTACGCGATCACAGACGGGCGGAGCCCGGGCTGAACCGGAGGGCTACCGGTTGCCCGCGACAGCGACGCGGTCTCCCCCCGAGCGCTTCGCCCGATACATTGCATCGTCGGCCCGGCGCAGCAGGTCGTCGGTCGACTGGTCGTCGTCACCAATGAACGCGATTCCCAGGCTCACGGTGAGCCCGATCCCGTCGAATCGCGTCGCGCGCACCGCGCTACGAAGCCGTTCGGTCAGCGCGACCACCCGGTCGGCCTCCATATCGGCGAGCACGATCACAAACTCCTCGCCCCCGTAACGGGCGACCAGGTCGTATTCGCGCACGGCCTCGGAAATCCGGCGTGCAAGCCGTTCGAGCACCGTGTCGCCCTTCTGGTGCCCGTGCGTATCGTTGATCGCCTTGAACGAATCGGCGTCGAGCATCACAACCGCGAGCGGCCGCGACTCGCGCTTCGCGCGCGCGAACAGTCTTTCGAGCTCGGGCATCAGTGATCGGCGGTTACGCACGCCGGTAAGCGGGTCGATTGACGCGGTGCGCTCGAGCTCGCCGTACGCTCGCATGTAGCAGCCCCAGAGATAGCTCATGCCGGATCCGATCAGGAAGAGCATGACAATCGGAACCAACAGCGCGTTGAGCACGGTCGGTTCCAGGATAGTGCGAATTGGCCCGGCGAACGGTGTCACGAGCACCGCAGACACGAGCGTCACAGCGACCAGGCCGAAAAAGAACGACAGCGCGACGTGGGCCGTTTGCTCACCCGCGGTCGATCGCAATGCGCTGCGGGTGACGCGAACGGCCGTGCGGACCGACACGACCGCGACGGCCGACAGCATCGTCGCAAGGCGTCGTGGAATGCCGGACCCGATTAACACGAACCAGAGGAGGACCGCACCGGCGACCACCAGTATCGCGACGTCAAACAGATCGATCCGGCGTTTCGGCTCATCGCGAAGTCCGAAATCGAAGCCTATCATCGCACTGATGAACATCATGTTCACGACGAAGCCCTGAACGAAGCGCGACAGGAACGCGCCGTACACCGTCGCGAGCAGCCCGGCCGACAGCAGCAGGTACGCCACCGCCCACGAAACGATGCCCGGCGTCCCCTTGTGGAGCAGCGTGAACACCAGGAACGGAATTCCAAGGAAACCGGCGACGACCGAAGAGGAGAAATAGAGCGTAGCGATGTCGACGACGAGCACCGGGGCCGCCTACTCGAACGAGTACATCCTGTCCGGCGCAGGAATACCCCAGCGCAGCTGCCTTACCACACCGCCCCCTGACTGTTTTGCCCCACTATGATCGCAAGGCGGGGGAATTGCAAGCACCGAGGTCAAGAATCGGGCGCAACACCTACTGATCCGCGATTGCCCGGCCGATTCGGAGCATCAGTTCGGGCCAGTCGTCGTCCAGGTCGGTGATCGCCACGGTGCGGGCGCCAATCGCACGGGCGACCGCACGCGATGCGACGTCGTCGTACTCGGGCTGCGTGAATACGGTTTCCACGCCCGCGGCGAGCGCCTTTTCGATCGTGACCTGGAGCTGGCGCGGACTCGGCTCACGACCTCCTGCCTCGATCGCGAGTTGCGTGATCCCGAAGTGATCGGTGAAGTAGCCAAAGGCCGGGTGGTAGACCAGAATCGTCGTGCCGCGCAGATCGGCAAGCAGCTCGGCGAGCCGTGCATCGATAGCGTCAACCTCGGCAACGAAGCGCTCGTAACCCTCGACGAACTCGTCGGCAAGCGCCGGTCGGGCGCGCACAAGCGCGTCGCGGATCGTCGCCGCCTGCACCCGGACCTCCGCTGGGCCGAGCCAGATGTGCGGGTCGCCCGGCTCGTTGTCGTGGCTGTGCGGCACGGTCGGGTCGTGCCAGTGAGCCTCAAGCTCGCGAAGATTGATCCCTTCGGTCAGATCGACGATCTCTACCCGCGTACCGGCCCGACGCAGCGTGGTGACGATCTTCGCTTCGTACTCCAGGCCGGTCGTGAACAGGATCTCCGCGGATCCGAGCCGCTCGATCTCGCGCGGCGACGGATCGTAGGTGTGCGCGTCCTGCCCCGGACCGATCACGACGCCGACGTCGACATGATCGCCACCGATCTGCCGCACGAAGTACGCCTGCGGAGCCACGCTCGCGAATACTCGTACCGGTCCGTCGGTGGAGGCGGCCTCACGCCCTCCCGCCGCGAACGCAGTCGCGGCGGCGAGCAGAGACAGAACCAGCGCCAATAGCGCTCGCTTCGTCAGATCAGTGGATAATGCCATCGGTCACCATGAGTGCGATTGCGGTGATGGTACCGTCGAGCTCTACGTGAAACTCGGCCTCGATCTCCACGTCGTCCAGGTGGATCTCGTAAATGTGGTTGGTCGCCGGGTCGCTCACGAACGCGATACGGCGTCCGAGTGTCAGCGACGGAATCGGCGTGCCACGCGGTGCATCGGGATCGCGCGCCGCAACGGCCGCAACCGAACCGACCAGATCGAAGCTCTCCGAGTCCAGGACGTAGACCACGCCATCCTGCCCGAGTACGACGACGTAGTGCCCGGACCGGTCGATCCCGAACCGCCACGGCGCGGCGGGAAGCGCAACCGCAACGCTTGTGTGCGCTGCCGGATCGACCTTCACCAGTCCCTGCCCCAGGTTTCCGACGAAGTGCGGCAGCCGCGGATGCGCGGCGAGCGTTCCGGTGCGAACTCCCTCAGGCGTTCCCGACGGGTTGGCGACCATTCGCGCGTCGAAGCTGCTTCCGGTCTGGGTGACGACGAGGACGCCCTCAAGCGCGCCGATCGCGGAGAAGCGGCCGACCCTCGCCTGCCCGTGCGCGCGCGACACATTCGGGATTGTCTGGAGCACGGTACCGGTGTAGTCCATGATCTCGACGAACGTTTCCCCGACGTAACCGACGATCATCCGGTCTGAGAGCAGAATCGGAGCGCCGTGGTCGGCTCGTGCGGGTACAAGCCGCGGGACGATCTCGGAGCGCAGCGCGCCTTCGTCAAGGATCGTGATGTCGCCCGACTCGTCGTTGTAGAAACCGACGCGACCGGCCATCGTCGTGAAGTGGGTCGGGAGCGATCCCACACGGATCTCACCGATTAAGCCGATCGGACCGAACTCCAGGTCTTCGTGACCGTCGTGCTCCTCCAGAATCTGGCCGCTGTCAACGACTACTACGATCGACGCGTCACGATGAACGACGTAGCCGAACTCACCGCTCGGACCCGCGTACGCGGCGAGCGCGCCATCGGGCAGCGCGTGCGCGAAGATCGCCTCGACGTCGCCATCGTGCGCGTCGAGTACCGCGATCGTCCCGTGATCGGTCACAACGAGCAGCCGCCCGTCGGTGCCGTGACCGTGGTGATCGTGGTCGTGACCGTGGTCGTGACCCTCATGGTGATGATCGTGCCCGTGGTCGTGATCGTGATGATCCGCGCGGGTCGCGCACGCGCCGAGCGCGATCGCGGCGGTCGCAACGACGAGCAACCGAAAGAGGTTGCGGAAATAACTCATAGAGACTCCTTAGCCTTGTCTTGGTGTCACAGCCGGCCGACGGCCGGTCAGTTTAGAGATGAGGAACGCTGCGATGTACGCGGCGACGGTGAACAGCACGATCCCCGCGCCGCTTGGCAGGTCGTACGCGTAGCTGACTCCGATGCCGGCGATCGTGACGACGGCGGACAGAATCGACGCGCCGAGCATCAACCCCTTCAGCGACCGGGAGAAGAAGCCGGAGGTCGCCGCGGGCAGGGTCAGCAGCGTGATCACCAGAACGATCCCGACGGTCGACACAAGAAGTACGACGGTCGCACCGGTCATCAGGAGCAACACGGTCAGATGAAACTGCGTCGGCATCCCACGAACCTCGGCGAACTCGGGATCGAAGCTCAGCGCGAACAGCTGCGGGTAGAACAGGAGCGCGACGGCAAGCACGACCGCGTCGAGCGCGATAATCCCCCACAGATCGTGCGGTGACAGGAGCAGGATATTCCCGAACAGATACGCCATCGGGTCGACAAACCCGCGTGTGCGTGAGATGAAAATCACTCCGATCGCAGTACCGAGCGCCCAGACGATACTGATCGCCGAGTCGGAGCGCTGTTTACCCTGTTTTGTGACCACCGCAACGACCAGCGCGGAGGCCATCGCCGCGACGAAGGCACCCCAGAACGGCGTGAACCAGGTCGGCCCGCCTATTGATCGAAGGAAGAGGCTCAGTCCGATACCCGCGAGTACCGAGTGCGCAATCGCGCCCGCAAGGTAGCTGACCCGGTTCACGACGACATAGGTTCCCACGATGCCGAAGGCGGGCGCAGCAAGCACGCCCGCGATCAGCGCGTAGCGGATGAACGGTACGGTTGGACTGACGATCACGCGAAGGAAGTCACCCATGGTCGACCTCCGCGAGATCGTGGAAGTGACCGGTAAATAGCCGCTGCAGATCCACCTCCGACAGACTGCGTCGCTCGTGGATGTGCGCGTTACGGTTCACGCAGAGCACGCGGTCGACCGTACCGGCCAAAAAGTCGAAGTCGTGCGTGATCAGAAGGATCGCAAAGCGCTCCTTCTGCGCCAGGATCAGTTCTTCGAGCCGGGCGGCCGACTCGCGGTCGATGTTCGCGGTTGGTTCGTCCAGAATCAGGAGCGGCGGATCAGAGACGAGCGCCCGTGCGAGCAATACCCGCTGGCGCTGGCCGCCACTCAGGTCCGCGAAGCCGCGGTGTGCAAGGTCGGACAGCCCCAGGCTCTCAAGCGTCGCAAGCGCGGCGCCGCGGTCGCTCCGGCGGAACAGACCCACCGGGCGCGAAAGCCGGCCGGTCATTACGACGTCTACGGCGAGCGCCGGGAACTGAGGATCGTACTGGCTGTGCTGCGGCACGTAGCCAATCCGGCGGCGGGACGCGTGCGCGGACGCCCCAAGCACCCGGATAGTCCCGGAGTGCGGCTTGAGCAGCCCCAGGCAGAGCTTCGCGAGCGTCGTCTTCCCGCCCCCGTTCGGCCCGACGACCTGCGTCAGCCCATCGTTCGGGACCGTGAAGGAGACGTCGTCGAATATGGCGACGCCCGGATAGGCGAACGAAACGTGGTCGAGCTCGAGCGCCGGCTGCGCGCCGGCTGCGGCACTGTTCATGCTTCCCCCCGATTAGTATTACTTGGTAACACAAAAGTCAAGCCAGGCGGCCACTTTTGCAGCGATAGCCAATCAGCTACTCGCGGTCGAGCACTCTGAATCGTACGCGCGCGGTAGCCCCGGCGGACGTAACCACGGTGAGCTCGTGCACACCCGCGCGCGGCGAAAGCTCCAACGAGTGAGTGCGTTCGGTCACGCCGATGAAGTCTCCATTGAGGTGCCAGAAAATCGACGCGCGCGGGTCCGCCGGACGAACCACCGCGACTATCGATCCCCGGCGGCCCGACATCTCGATCGGGATGAAGACAGACGCGTCGTCGGTCGGAAACTCGAACGCGACCGAGGCAACCGTGTCGCCAGACAGCCGGGGATGCACCGGCGGAAGCGCCTGGTAGTCGGTCGCTCTTCTCTGATAGTACCACGCCATCGCTTCGGGCAGCACGAGGCGCTTCTCCTGCACTATCAGATCGGTCGGGTAGAAGTCGGCTGCGACCCGCATCGCACCGGTCTCATCCAGGTGGATTGTGCGGCAGTAGGAGCACGGCGTGCGGTCAAGCGCGGTAACGGGAAGCAGCCGGGCTACGGAAGCGCGGCAGTCAGGCCCCGCGAGCAGTCCGCTGTCGCGACACACGGGCACGGTCGTGAGTCCACCCGGGCTGTAGAGGCTTCCGGCGCGTCCGAGCATTTCGAACAGCTCGAACATGACAGGACCGGCGATCGCGGTCCCGCGGAGCCCCGGTGCGCCGCGCCCGGTCGCGTTCCCGACCCAGACACCGACCGCGTACTCGGCATTGACCCCGATCGCCCACGCGTCGCGTAGCCCGTAGCTGGTCCCTGTCTTCCAGGAGATCTCATCGGCGCTGCGGAAGTGACGCCATCCCTGAAACTCCTCTGGCCGCTCGACCTCGCGCAGCGCCTCCAGCGTCAGGTACGATGCGGCGGGCGACAGCGGCGACCGGGCTGCATCGCTCTGCCCGGCGTCAGAGGGGATCACGTACGGCGGATGGACCGTCAGAGCACCGGGGGCGCGCTCCCGGACGGTGCGCGCCATCGACGCGTACATGCCGGTGAGTTCCCACAGCGTCGACTCCGATCCGCCCAGGATCAGCGGTATGCCGTAGTGCGACGCCGATCGGGTCAGCGACCTCATCCCCAGTTCCCGGAGCACCCCGTGAAACCGGTCGACTCCGTACTGCTGAAGGAGTCTCGCCGCCGGTACGTTGAGCGACCGCGCGAGCGCGACGTCGACGCGGACTGCGCCCAGGAAGTCACCGGTGTGATTCTCCGGGATATACCCGCCGATCCGTGTCGGGACATCGGGAACGATCTGCCCCGGGATGAGCTCGCCCGAATCGATCATTGCGGCGTAGAGAAACGGCTTGAGCAGGCTCCCGGTGCTCCGGCGCGCCTGAACGATGTCGACGTAGTCACCGGCGCCCGGCGGGTTCGACGGAGGAAGGTTGCCGACGTACGAGCGGACCGCGCCGGTCGGCACATGGACTACGATCGCCGCCGCGTGGGCGACGCCGATACTTCGCAGCCGAATGCCGTGCGCCGCAACAATCTGCGATGCGCGCTGCTGAAACGACCGGTCGATCGTTGTGTCGAAACGCCATTGGTCGGGATGCCGCGCTGCGAGCGTACCGAGCAGGTGGAGCGCGTCGTGCGGGAGCGGGTGCGGGGCGGTCGGGATCGGCTCGCCCTGCGCAAGGCGCAGCTCGTGTTCATCGATTCTGCCCGCCGCGTAGAGCCGGTCCAGGAGCCGGTCGCGCTTCGCGCGCAGCGCGTCGCGCTCGTGAGTGAGATGCATCAGGCTGGGGCTGTTGGGCAGGACAGCCAGAAGAGCGGCCTCCGCCCACGTGATCCGGATGAGCGGACGCCCGAAGTAGCGCCACGCGGCGGCTTCTATCCCGACAACGTTTCCCCCGAACGGCGCGTGCGCCGCGAACAATCGGACCACATCTGGTTTGGAGTACGCAAGCTCTATCCGCAGCGCCAGGAGCGCTTCGGTCGCCTTCTGGATGAGAGTGCGCGGTTGGTTTGACCGTGCAAGCCGGGCGACCTGCATCGTTATCGTCGATCCGCCGCTGACGACCCGCCGGGCGCGGAGGTTTGACAGCGCCGCGCGCGCGATCGCGATCGGATCTACTCCGGGGTGCGCGTGAAACCGAACGTCCTCAAAGGTGGTGAGCGCTACGACGAATCGATCGGGGAGCGGCTGCGGCCCGAGCGGCAGACGCCACTGCCCGTCTGAGGCGATCCGCGCGCCGAGCAACCGACCGTCGGCCGCGTAGATCACGCGCGAGTACGCGACATCGTCGAACGGCGCGGAGAATCCGGCAAGCCAGCCGACTACGATCGCTGTCACGAAGAGGAGCGGCCCGATGACGAGCTGCCGCGCGACTGTCACGTCGCCCCGTGCTCCGGCGGCTCGTACGTGCGCGCGGCCAGGCGCGCGACGAGTCGGCGCGGCAGGAGGCGCGATCCGGCGACGAGTAGCCGGTTCGACAAACCCGGGGTGTAGCTGCGCCTCCGCTGTTTCCACGCACGCACAATCTGCGACGCGACGCGGTCGGCGGGCGCGAACACGCTGCTGTCCAGATCGAACCTCGCCTCGAGTCCCGCGAGCTCGGCCATCTCGGTCGCGATCCCGCCGGGGGCGGCGGCTGTGAACACGATCCGCTCGGCCCAGCGTTCGCTCGCGATGCTCTCGGTGAACGCGTGCAGCCCGTGCTTGGTCGCGGCGTACACCGACTGGTACGGGACGGGCACGAACGCGCCGATGCTCGTGACGTTGAGGATTGCGCCCAGGGGCGCGCACGCGCCTAAGGGCTCGCGCGAGGCGTGGGTATCGCACGCGTCGGCCGATTCGCGCGCGGCGAAGTCGCGCGCGTACGCGATCGTCAGATCGATCGGCGCGCGGAGGTTCAGCGCAACCACACGCCGGACGTCATCGGGACGCATGCCCGACGCAAGGCCGTACCACGTGACGCCGGCATTGTTCACGATCGCGAAGACGCCGCGGTTGCGCGGGTCGTCGGTCGTGCGCTCGGCGTCGCGCGCGCGAACGATCTCGGCAACCCGCTCGCGAAGCGCAGCGACGCCTTCATCGGCGGCGAGGTCTACCGGACAGGGCCACGCGCGCGACTGCGACGTGGCCTCGATTTCACGGCAGAGAGCCGTGAGCCGATCGGCCCGGCGTGCAACCGCGACGACGTCGGCGTCTTCGCGAACTGCAAGCTCGATCGCTATCGCGCGGCCGAGTCCACTCGACGCACCGGTGACAACGACCAGCCGACCACAAAACGACAGGCTCATGAGTCGCGCACCGGCTGTTCGTAGATCCGGTACGTCTTGTACACCTCACCTCCCATCTTCTCAATCGCCGATCGCATCGCGTGGTTGTCTTCCAGAACCCAGCTGCATTCGCCGCGCTGCATCCCTTTGGTCTCGGCGTACCGGAACGTCCGGTGGTAGAAGAGCGCGTCGAGCCCGAGCCCGCGGTACCTGTGACGGATGCCCATCGCAAGCACGCGCACCTGGCTGATCGACCGCCGCGCGATCAGGAGCTGGAGCAGACCAAAGGGAAAAAGTCGGCCCGACTTCACGCGAATGAGCGCCTGGAACAGGTCGGGCAGCGAAAGGGAAAAGCCGGCGGGCTCGTCGCCCTTGTACGCGAACATAACGAGCTCGGGGTCGGCGACCGGCCGAAGCTCGTGGCCAAGATGCTCGATCTCCTCGTCGGTCCACGGGACGAATCCCCAGTTCCGCTCCCACGCGTCGTTGTAGATCTCTTTGACCAGCGCGATCTCTTCGTCGATCCGTTTCAGGTCGAGTGGTCGTAGCGTCAGATTGTGTCGCTTCTTGAGCAGATCGACGACCCGGTCGAGCCGATCGATCTGCATGCGCTGTTCAGAGAGCCAGTACGCAAGGAGGTCCTTCGCCTTCACCAGCCCCGCCTGCTCCAACAACCGCGGGTAGTACGGCGGGTTGTACGGCATCATCACGACCGGCGGCAGGTCGAACCGGTCAACGAGCGTGCCGAGGCTGTCGTTGGTGCTCGGGTTGGTCGGCCCGCGCATCGTGTCGATGTGCCGCTCTCGCAGCCATCCGCGCGCGGCCGCAAGCAGCGCGTCGGCTACCGGCTGTTCGTCGATCGTCTCAAAGAAGCCGAAGAAACCGACGTTCTCGCGCTGAAAATCGATGTAGCGCGGATCGTGGATCGCCGCGATCCGTCCGACGATTGGTCCATCAACGTCCGCCGCAGAAACGACGCGCCTGGCCAGGAAGTACTCGACGGCCGCGTGCCTGAAGAACGGGTTTCGGTCGCGGCTGAGCAACGCCTTCTGGTCCATGACCAGCGGCGGAACCCAGTTGGGATCACCCCGGTAGATCGACCACGGGAGTTTGATGAACGCGTTCAGGTCGGATGGTGTACGGACCGGGTCGACCCGAACCGCGCCGTCATGGAGCGACTGTAAACGGTGGAGCGGTCTCACGACCGTAGTATGCGGAGAACCAGCGCTCCGCGCAACCGCGCGCAGCGCGTCGACCGGCGGTTCCGATCACGCTGCCGCAGCGGGAGTGGAGCGCGGCACCAGCCGCAGCAGCGCCAGGCTCGCGACGGTGATCGCACCAAGGACGACGAAGCCGAGCGAAAAGCGCCCGGCGGCACCGGCGACGATCAGTAGCCGCGGCGTCACGCCCGAGCCGACCAGGTTGGCCATCGGGATCGCGAGCGCGACGGCGAGGCTTCGCGCGGAGGCGGGCACCGCGTCGGTGAGCGCGCGCAGGCCTACCGGAAAGAACGCGCCGACTATCATCGGCTGCACAAAGACCGCGATCAGAAGCAACGGTCCGCCTGCGGTCCCGATCAGCACGGTAACGGCACCAGTGACCGACAGCACGATCGCGACGACAAGATGGAAACCGAACCGGTCGACAAGCGATCCGGCAAGCAGAATCGCAAAGAAGCCGGAGATCCGGCTCAGCCCGATCAGCGTGTTCACAAGCTGCTCGTCAAGCGCGTGGTCAACGATCAGGTAGGTCGGCAGCACCGAAAAGACACCCATCGCGCACGCGGCAGCCACGACGAAGAAAGTCGATACGACCCAGAACGTCGGGTTACCGACGAACTGCGCCAGATACTCGAAGCGAGGCGGCTGGCCCCGCTCGGGGCTCGCGCGCCCGTAGAGCGCAAAGACCGCCGCCGCGACCAGCCCGAGCGATCCGGTAACCAGGAGCACCCCGCGCCATCCGAACGTGGGAGCAAGGAGCGCGACAAAGATCGGCGCAGCCAGGAAGGCCAGGTTGGGCCCCGACTCGTGCACGGCGAGCGCCTTCCCGCGGTGGAGGTCGGGCGTCAGCGCGGTCACCGATGCGATGCCCGACCCCGGGTAGAGCCCGCTCGCGACGCCGAGCACGACGACGATCGCGTGGAACGCCGGCAGGTTTCGGACCAGCGACAGCGCGATCATCATCGCGGCGGTCGACGCGATCGCAAGCACGATCGTTCGTCGGTGCGTGAGCCGACTCGAAACGTACCCCGACGCGAACAGGCCGACGACAAAGCCAGCCGACGCAAGGACGAAAAGCGACGACGCCTGGTCGTACCCGATATCGAACGAGTCGGCGATGCGCAGAAGGAGCGGACCGAGCAGCAGGCGCGGAAAGATCGAGAAGAAGACCATGAACGTGAGGAAGAGCACCCCGGGGAGCGCGTCGCGAAAGCGGCTGCCGTCGCTCACATCGCGTCCGGAGTCGCAGCCGAACCCGGCATGAAGATCTCGTGCGACTCGGGCGTTCCGTAGCCTTCGATCTCCTCGATCACGAGCTCTCCGCCCCCGGTTTCGGCGTCGAGCGCGGCGCGGACGATCCGTCGGTTGAAGCCGTGCGTGTCTTCGTGGCTCAGGTACTCGTCTACC
>RECL01000166.1 GCA_007694025.1 Spirochaetaceae bacterium | reverse complement strand
AGCTGCACCTACTGCAGGAAGGCGAAGGATTTCTTCCGGCAAAACAACGTGAAGTTTGCCGAATACGACATCTCGCGCGATCCGCGCCGGGCCGATGAGATGGTCCGTAAGTCGGGACAGATGGGAGTGCCGGTGATCGACGTCAATGGCAGAATCATCGTCGGGTTCAACCAGCCCGAAGTCGAACGGGCGTTGAAGTAATGGGCTGGATAACGCGCGCGGAGTACGCCGACGGGATGAGCTTCGACGTGGAGCTTCAGGGGCACCGCTTCACGATCGACGCCGACGAGCAGTTCGGCGGTCAGAACAAGGGTCCGCGGCCGAAGGCGCTCCTGCTCTCCGGCCTCGCGGGATGCACCGCGATGGACGTCGTGAGCATCCTGACCAAGATGAAGATGCCGTACGACAGCTTCGCCGTCGAGGTCGACGCGGATATGACCGACGAGCACCCTAAGGTCTACAGCGACATCCGGGTCCGCTACGTCTTCACCGGAGCCGATCTGGACCGCTCCAAGATCGAAAAGGCAGTCAAGCTCTCCGAAGAGCGCTACTGCGGGGCAAGCGCGATGCTCGGCAAGAGCGCGCGCATCACGAGCGAAATCGTCACGAACGCGAGCTGATCGCAGCCGACCAGAACGCGAGCGCGATCCCGACCGCCACTCCGACGTTGAGCGACTGCTTTCGTCCGGGCATTGGGACGGTGACCCGGCAATCCGCGTGTTCAAGAAGCCCGGGAGAAAGACCGAGCTCTTCGGATCCGACCAGCAGGACGCCGGCGTCCGGGAAATCGAATCGCCCGACCGGCGTACCCCCGAGCTCGAGTGCGATCACCGGCCGGGCGCCCGGTGCGGACTCGCCGGCCGACACGCCGCTTAGTGGTGCGTCGGCGTCCACCACGACCAGATCGACCATCGACTCGGCACCCATCGCGCTGCGCAGAAACCGCGACGACGACGTGTTTGCACAACCCGCCGCGGTTACCCGGCTCACACCAAACGCCGCGGCGCTCCTGACTATGCTTCCCAGGTTGAACGGCGATCGCAGCGACTCCAGAACGAGCGTGACGCGGCTGAGCGCTGCGCTGGGATACAGCGCTGCGCTGGGGTACAGCGCGGCGCGTGGGTTGCCGGCAGCGCTCAGATCTGTATCCACTTCGCGGTGCGCCGGCGTGCCGTACCCGGCGGGCTCGACCAGATCCCAGTCGGCGGGCTCAGCCCCCAGGTGCGCGGCCAAGCGATGTCGTAGCGTGTTGATCGCCCGGCGCAGCGGCTCATCGACCGGCGCAGCGGCCAGGGTCTCTTCCAGGGCGACCGCGGCATCGACAACGGCCGGCGGCAGATCGCCATCACGCACCAGCCGCGCGAGCGCCTTAAGATAGACGGCATCGGCGGTGTCGGATCGCTCGTACGACTCCAGGAGCCGGACCGTTTTTCGCCATCGGGTCGCCGGAGAGAGACCCGACAGCTTGCGTATCGTGATCATGGGCGGTTTCTCAGAACGCGAGTTTGATCAGGTCGTAGAGGTCGCTCGCCGTGTGCGGTGTGGGTGCGCTCGCGCTCATGTCGAGCGACGCCGCCAGGTCGGCGACATCGACAAGCTCGTCGATCGCCAGATCCATGTCGCGCAATCGGCCCGGAAGCTCAAGCATCCCGATGATCCGACGCACAGCCTCGCTCGCTTGGTACGCCGCATCGGCGGGTTTGAGCTCGCGCACCTCTTCGCCGAGCGCATGAGCCACGCGCTTCAGCTTGTCCGGACGCGCGAGTACGGTCGTGTCCATCACGTGCGGCAGCAGCACGGTTGCTATCCAGCTCTTGGGCACGGTGTAGCGGCTGTTGATCGTGTACGCAAGCGCGCCGCCGACGCCCTGGCTACTGGTCGAAAGCGCCATTGCGGTGAGAAGCCCCGCCTGGCTCGCGCGAATGCGGTGCCGCGGTTCATTCGGCATCTCGGTGATGCCCTTCAGCGCCCCACCCAGATGCGTGATCGCCTCGTGGAGCAGCGTGTCGGAGAAGAACGAAGAACGACTGGAAACGTAGCCTTCGATCGCCGCGAGCAGCGTGTCGAGCATCGCGGCGGCGGCATACTTCGGCGACATCGAAAGCGTGAGGTTCGGGTCGACGACGATCGCCCTGGTCGTTCCGTCGGGAAGCCGGACGGTGACCGGCTGTCGCGTCACGCCGTCGGTCAGGATGCACTCATCGCGCAGCATCGAGTGGTTACGGTACGACGACGGGGCTTCGATGTAGACGATCGACGACGGCTTGGTCACACGACCCGACAACACGTCGCCAAGCGCGGTTCCGTCCCCGGCCGCGACGCTCACGACCCGAGCGGTCGCAAGAACCCGCATCCCGCCGACTCCGAGCACGACTTGCGCGTGGCTCGCTCGCGCGAGCGCGACCACTTTTTCGATGCCGGCGGTCGTCGCCCCGGGGCCGATCTCATCGTGGATAATCGTACCGACCGAACGCCGGTCGAGGATATTTTCAATCTGGTCGATTGCGCCACTCTCGCGCAGCACCGATTCGGTTACGATGAAACAGCGATCGCCGTAGGCGCTGACGATCTGGCCGATCCGGTTGATGACATCGGGGCCGAAGTACACCTGGTGAGGGAAACGCAGAACAAGGTCACTCATTGGCCCACCAAAAAAAAGAGGCAGTGATGGGTCTCACTGCCTCTGGAATATCCATCCTGGGCTACAGACTGAACATGTCCATGATCTGTTCAGCGACATGCTCAACGACTGCGTCATCGATGTAGTTCGGATCCTCAAGCTTCCGACGCACCTCTTCGACGCGGTCCGCGCGGACGTCCGGTGCCTGCCTGACCTGCTCAGAAAGCTGGAAGACCTCTGCCTTGATGCGAGCCTCTTCGCTGAGCGCGACCGAATCGCGGTCGTGCTTCGTATCGACTCGTCTGGACTTGTCCGAAGGTGAGTAGCGTTGTACTGGGTCGACGGGACCAAGACGCTCAATACTCATTACAGAGCCTTCCTTTCATACACATCATCGGCAGCCAGCTCTTCAAATGTTACCCCTTTTTGGCAGGCCCGACAAGGAGCGCAATCTCGCCCTTGATCGACGCCCGCTGCCCGAGCACCTCGAGCACCTCAGCGGCGCTCCCCTCGAGCAGTTCCTCATGGATCTTGGTCAGTTCCCGACCAAGCAGTACCGGCCGCTCAGGTTCAAGATCGGTGAGGTCGGCCAATAACTTCAACACTCGGTGCGGGGACTCGTACAACACGAACGAATCCCCCGAATCGAGCAGCTCGCGCAGCCGGCTGCGTCGTCGCCCCTGCTTCGGCGACAGGAACCCCTCGAACACGACGGCCTTGCCGGGAAACCCGTTGACCGACAGCAGCGCGGTCAGCGCCGAAGGGCCGGGAATCGGCACGACGGTGAACCCTGCATCGCGAACCGCGCGCACGATCACACGCCCCGGATCGCTGAGGCCTGGCGTGCCGGCGTCGGACACGTACGCGACGTCGGACCCCGATTCGAGCGTCCGGATCACGCTCTGCGCGGTCTGCGGCTCGTTGTAGCCGTGTCCGCTGCGCAGCGGCTTGGAGATTCCGTAGTGATCGAGCAGCCGTCGGCTGTGCCGGGTGTCCTCGCAGACGATCAGGTCGACGGCACGCAACGTATTGATCGCGCGCGCGGAGATGTCGGAGAGATTACCGATCGGCGTCGCGACGACGTAGAGGCAGGCCACGCCGCCAGTCTACGCCGACACGGTCAGGCAGACAAGGGGAGGCAGAATCGATTACGATGAGGCGCTATGGAGATCTTCGTGCTGGTCCTGATGGCGGTTGTCGTCGGGCTGCTGATCTATACGATCGTCCGTCTTGGTCGTGATGACTACACGCTTCTTGCGAACCGCATGGCCGACCGGACCCGCGAGCGGCTCCAGGTGCTCAGGCCGTGCCCGTTGTGCGGATCCATGCTGAGACGCGGGGAAACGGTTCACACCGTCGTCTTCTCGGGCGGCCCGCGGGCGCCCGGTCCATCTGGTGGCGGCAACGCATCGGCGGCCCATCCATCGACCGCACCCGCGGCGGGCGGCGGGCGGCAGCAGGACGCGATTACGCACATGTTCGGGTGCCGGTACTGCTATCCGGCGGATGATTCGCACCCCCGGATCTGCCCGGTCTGCAACCGGACGCTGTCGGCGGACGGATACGTGATCGCACGCCTGTTCCAGAAGCCCGGGAAGAAGCACGTTCACGTGCTCGGGTGCACCGAGTGCAGGAAAGCAAACTCGCGTGACACTCTTCGGTCGGCGCGAACATAGAGTACCGGAGGGACCCATGAGAGCGGCAGTGAATCGACCCTTGATCGCGGCGATAGTGATCCTGAGCGCCGGAACGGCGTTCGGGTTCGGGGGGCGGGAGGCAGGCGATTTCTCGTACGACGGGGTTCGATCGCTGTCGATAGAGGCCGAGACCTTCGACGTGCAGGTAATCGCGGTGGCAGGACGGTCGGCGACGCTCAGCGTCGAGCGCAATCCGTCGGACCACACCGTCTACCACGAGCGCACGAGCGATGGCGTGCGCGTCTGGGTTGAACGGCGCTTCCCGCTCTTCTCCGTCGGACGCAGCGGGCTGATGGTCGTGACTGTCCCCAGGGATTCGATCGTGGACATCCACACGTCGACCGGGAGCGTGTCTGTATCCGGAAGCCGGCACCGTGTCTCGATTCGCACCAGTACGGGTACCGTCGATGTCGCCGACACCGTCGGCGAACTGTCGATATCGACGTCGACCGGCAACGTGAGTGTCCGTGAGACTGACGGTACGCTCGACGTCAGAACGTCGACCGGCCGGATACGAGTCGAAGACTCGCGCGGCACGATCACGTCGCGCTCGTCGACCGGACAGCAATCGCTGGTCGGGATCGACGGATCGATCGACGCCACATCGAGCACCGGTCGGATCGCGCTGGACCACGTCAGCGGCGTGATGCGCGTCAGGACCTCCACCGGGAGCCAGACCGGAACGGCGGTGGTCCTGACCGGCGACAGCAGCTTCGAGGCGTCGACCGGCCGGGTAGCGATCGAGCTCGCGCAGCCACTGTCGGCGTTCGCGTTCGATCTGCGAAGCACGACCGGAACGCTGGAAGTCGCCGGCGAACGCAGCCAGCAACGGCTTTTTCTTGCCGGTACCGGGATACGCATCACCGGAACCACGAGCACCGGATCGCAACGGTACACGTCGGTAGCGACCGACAACGGCTCGGGCCGCGGCTGGTAGTACGCGGCCGCGGCTGGTATAATCGACGGTTATGCAGCGTGCCACGCTCTCCATCGACCTGCGGCCCACCAGCGCTGAAGCCGCACGCCTCGATCGCCACGGCTACGTGAACCTGATCAACGTCGTGCATGCCGAGCTGCAGCTGATCGAGCGGATGGTCGACGCGCCGGGCGCGTTGCGCGACTCGATCCGGCTCGCCGAAGCGGCAAGCCGGGCCTTTCGCGAGAAGCGCGTTGCCGAACGTTACCTGACCGAACTATCGCGGTTCGCGGCGACGATCGATGCGAGTGTCACCGCGCTTCTCGACCGTTCGCAATACTCGACCAGCAACGATGTCGTCGAGGCGGTTGCGATTCTGGCGAGCGTGCTCGACGACGCGGACCTGCGGGTGCAGGAGACGATCGCGCGGCACGGGCTTGCCCGACCGGTCGACGGCGCCGCGCCGGTCGGCATGGCCGACGCGGTCGACCGACTCGTCGCGGCGCTGGCACAGACCTTCGGGGCCGACGCGTCGCGCTACAAGGTTGTCCAATCCGTACCCGCCGCTCCCGATTCGCAGACCATCACCCTTGCGGTGAGTGGCCCTGGAACGCACGAACCGTTCGCGCCGTTGATGGCACATCCCACGCCGTCGGAGGTACTCGGTCTGGTCAAGGACGGCGCGACGCTGCTGCGCGACGCTGCGCGACTGTGCTACTTTGCGGTCCCGTCGGGCGACGTGGTACTCGGTTGGGCCGACTCGACGATAGAGGTTGTCGCGCGCACCGAATCGGTACCCGCCGTCGAAGAGCGCGCCGGCGCTGAACGCGGTCGCTGACAGCGAGCTGTAGAGCGTTTATACTGATGCGATGAAGACACCGCGCGAACAGACGCTCGCCGAGCGTCCGCACCGGCTGCCGGTCGGCCTGAAGTTGGGTTTTGGCATCGCCGACCTCGGCGGTAATCTCTTCTTCACGATGATGGGGTTCTACCTGCTCGCGTTCCTGACCGACTCGTTCGGAATCGCGGCCGGCGCCGCCGGAACCGCGCTGTTCATCGGGAAGGTCTGGGACGCGGTCACCGATCCCGCGGTCGGTCACATCTCCGACCGTACCCGCACGCGATGGGGTCGACGCCGACCGTATATGGCGGTGGGCGCGATTCTGCTCTTCGTGTCGATGATCCTGATGTTTATGAACCCGTCGATCGGCGGGCAGACGGCGCGCTTCATCTGGGTCACAGTCGTCTACTGCTTCGTGAACACCGCGTACACGCTCGTGAACATCCCGTACGGATCGCTGACGCCCGAGCTGACGAGCGACTTCGACGAACGCACGTCGCTGAACGGGTACCGCATGTCGTTCGCGGTCGTCGGAACACTCGTCGGCGCCGGTGCGGTGCTTCCGCTGGTGGCGGCGTTCGGGGGCGGCGACGCCGGATGGACCGCAACCGGAGCGGTGATGGGCGCGCTGATGGCGGTTGTCACGCTGATCACGGTTCTGACCGTCAAGGAAAAGAGGGTTTCCGAGAGAGCACCGAAGGTCAACGTGTTCAAGTCGTATATCGAAGTTCTGGGTATGAAGACCTTCCTGACCGCGCTCGTCCCGTACGCGCTCCATATCGCCGGTGTGACGGTGATCCAGGCGAGCCTGATCTACTTCTTCCGCTACGTCTACGGCGATGAGGCGCAGTTCACGTTCGCGCTGATGTTCCTGCTCGTCGTCAGTCTGATTTTCATCCCGATTTGGGTCCGCGTATCGAAGTCGATCGGCAAGCGCCTCAGCTACAATATCGGAATGCTGATCTTCGCGGGAGCGGTGCTGCTGTTCTTCGCGATCGGTGCGTCGCTACCGGTCTGGTTCTCCTTCGTGATCTTCGCGATCGCGGGAACCGGGTTTGCGACGAACTACGTGATGCCGTTCTCGATGATACCCGACGTGATCGAGTACGACTTCGCCGAGAACGGAACGCGCCGCGAGGGAATCTTCTACGGAATGTGGACCTTCGTCAGCAAGATCGGGCAGGCGTTCGCGCTCGCGCTCAGCGGATGGGTCCTGGCGCTGTTTGGGTACATCGCGCCGACCGCTGCGGTTCCCGATCCGGTGCAGGGGGATCTCACGGTCCTGGGGATCCGGCTGCTGACCGGGCCCGTCCCGGCGCTCTTCTTCATCGCCGGCGTAATCGTGCTGTCGTACTATCCGATCACGCACGAAAAGTATCAGGAAATTCTCGCCAAATCGCAGGCGCGATCGCAGGCCCAGACAGGGTAGTGCGAGCGTGGTCTAACCTGACCCCGGAGAGCAGATGGCTGAACAGACGATATTCGACAAGGTGCTGAGCGGCGAGATACCGTCGACGAGCGTGTACGAAGACGACGCGGTCTACGCGTTCAATGACATCAACCCGCAGGCGCCGGTACACGTGCTGGTCATCCCGCGGACGAGGTTCGAGAGCGTCGCCGACCTGGCAGACGCGTCGCCCGACGCGATCGGCGCGTTCATGCGCGGCGTCGCGCTGACCGCGCGGAAGCTCGGGCTCGAAGAAGCCGGGTACCGCGTCGTGTTCAACACGGGGGCTGACGCGCAACAGTCGGTCGCGTACCTCCACGCGCACATCCTTGCGGGACGCAAGCTCGGATGGCCCCCGGGATAACCGCGTCATTGGCGTCGCGGATTTGGTCGAAAACGAAGGAGAGACTGGAACAGATGGAACAACACAGGCGAACGGCAACGTGCGGAGAGCTTCGCGGCACGGACTCCGGCAGATCGGTAACGCTCAACGGGTGGGTTCACCGCAACCGCGACCACGGTGGCGTTCACTTCATCAACCTGCGCGACCGCTACGGCATAACGCAGGTCGTGATCGACGATGACGCGCCCAAGGAGCTCGCTGCCATCGCGGCGTCGCTCAAGTTCGAGTACGTGATAGCGGTCGAAGGCGTGGTCCGCACCCGACCCGCCGACATGGTCAACGACGAGATGCCCACCGGCGAGATCGAGATCGCCGCGACCGCGATCCACGTGCTGACCGCTTCGGAGACGCTCCCGTTCATGATCGACGACAAGTCGGACGCGCGCGAAGAGCTCAGGCTGAAGCATCGCTATCTGGACCTGCGATCGTTCAGCATGCAGCGGAAGATCCGGCTGCGACACGACGTGTCGTTCCGGATCCGCGAGTACCTCAACAGCCAGGGCTTTCTGGAGATCGAGACCCCGACTCTGATCCGATCGACCCCGGAAGGAGCGCGCGACTTCCTGGTCCCAAGCCGGATCCAGCGAGGAAGCTTTTACGCGCTTCCGCAGTCGCCGCAGCTCTACAAGCAGATCCTGATGGTCAGCGGGTTCGATCGCTACTTCCAGATCGCGCACTGCTTTCGCGACGAGGACGCGCGCGGCGACCGCCAGCCCGAGCACACGCAGATCGACATCGAGATGAGCTTCGTCGGCAAGGACGACGTGTTCGCGCTGATCGAAGCGATGCTCACACACGTGTTCGACACGACGCTCGGGAAGAACCTGGAGACGCCGTTCCCGCGGATCGCGTACGACGACGCAATGGACCGCTACGGGTCGGACAAACCCGACCTGCGCTTTGAACTGCCGATCCAGGACTTCGCTCCGCACGTCGCCGGGAGCGAGTTCAAGGTGTTCACGTCGACGATAGATACGGGTGGGAGCGTCAAGGCGCTCGTGGTCCCCGGCTCCGCCGACTACAGCAGGAAGCAGATCACCGACCTGGAAGAGATCGCAAAAACCTACGGCGCGAAGGGCCTCGCGTGGATGAAGGTGACCGCCGACGGCGTCGACGGCGGGATCGCGAAGTTCTTCGCCGACCGATCGGACGCGATCTGCGCCGGTCTGGGAGCGAAGCCGGGTGATCTGATCCTCTTCGTCGCCGACACGTGGAAGACGGCGTGCACCGCGCTCGGTGCGGTCCGCAACCGGATCGGCCGTGACCAGCAGCTGTTTGACCCTGCTGAGTTCCGGTTCGCGTGGATCGTCGATTTCCCGCTGTTCGAGTGGAACGACGACGAGCAACGCTGGGAAGCTTCACACCACATGTTCACGATGCCGCAGGAACGATTCCTCGACTCGATGGAATCGGATCCGGGCGCGGTGAAGGGCGATCTCTACGACCTGGTCTGCAACGGCGTAGAGCTCGCGTCGGGATCGATCAGAATCCATGATCCGGCGATCCAGCGGCGGATCTTCTCGATCGTCGGATTCCCGGAAGAAGAGGCGCAGCAGCGATTCGGGTTCCTCCTGGAAGCGTTCCGGTACGGGGCGCCGCCACACGGAGGAATCGCTCCCGGGCTCGACCGACTCGTGATGCTGATGGCCGGTGAAAGCACGATCCGCGAGGTCATCGCCTTCCCGAAGAACACGGTCGGGTTCAACCCGATGGACGAAAGCCCTGCTTCCGTCGATCCGGCGCAACTGGCCGAGCTCGGCATCGCGATCGTGGACGACGAGCGATGAGCTGCGCGCTGCGGCTTGTCGCGGCGATCGGTCATGAGCCGTCGGTGCGTCCGGCGCCCTTCTCTGCGGGCAGCCTGACCGAAGCGGCGCGCCTTGAGGCGCCGGGCGGCGTCTACGCGGTCTTCTCCACGTGGCACGGGAGGAGGGTCGTTCGGCTTGGTCACCATCTGGATCGACTCCGGGACTCGGCGCATCGGCTCGGCATCGACAGCTTCGAGCTCAGCGCAGACCTGCTGCGCCGGGAAGTCTGCCTGGTGATGGACGAAGCCGGCATCGCCGAAGGAAAGGTCCGGCTGTCGGTCCACCCCGACGATCCACGGAGCGTCCTGGTCGCGATTGAGCCGTACCCAGGGCCGCCGGTATACGAGCGCGAGCACGGCGTCGCGTGCATGACGCGCGCCCGCTCCGCGCGCGACAACCCGCTTGCGAAGCAGACCGACTGGCTCAAGACCCGCGATACGTTCACCGCCGACGGCGTATACGAGTGGCTGCTGACCGACTCCAGGGATCGCGTGCTCGAGGGGTCGAGCAGCAACTTCTACGCGATCGTAGATGACCCAGCCGGCGGCGCGCTGCTTCAGACCGCGGGCGACGGTGTTCTGTCGGGCATCGCGCGGTCTATCGTGCTTGAAGTCGCGTCGAGCGAAGTCCCCGTATCGCTCGTGCCCGTTCGAACGGACCGGCTTGCGTCGCTGCGAGAGGCGTTCATGAGTTCGTCGACGCGCGGTATCGTCCCGATCGTACGGATCGACGGTCGCGATGTCGGTAACGGTGTACCGGGACCGATCACACGGCGCCTGATGCACCGCTACGACGAGCGCGCGCTCGAACTCGCTGAGCCGCTCTGCACAGCGGTCGGCGTCGGAGCAGGCCGCGCCGGTGCGACCGATGACCAGCAGACACGGCTCGTGCAGGCGCTCGATCAGGCACGCGCAGAGGCCGAGGAGCAGGCTCAGGAAGCGGAAGCGCTGCGGATGGCCGGAGCAATCGTCGCGTCGACGCTCGACGTCGATCGGACCGTCCAGCTGGTGCTCGATCAGGCGCTCAACGTCGTCCCGTACGACACCGCGACGGTCCAGTTACTGCGCGGTAACGAGCTCGAAGTGATCGGAGGCAATGGCTGGGACGATCTTTCGGCGATCGTCGGACTGCGGATTCCGTGCCCCGGGAACAATCCGCACAGCGCCGCGATCGAGCACCGATCGCCGACGGTGTACGGCGACCTGATGCGCGAATTCCCGGCATTCACGAGCATCGGCGGAACAACGATCAGCTCGTGGCTCGGTATCCCGCTCATCGTGCACGACGAGGTGATCGGTCTGCTCGCGCTCGACAGCACGAGTATCGACTTTTTCACCGCGAAGCAGATCCGGCTCGCCGCGGC
>RECL01000212.1 GCA_007694025.1 Spirochaetaceae bacterium | reverse complement strand
TGGTGGCAGTTTGCCCGGTCCGTGCGCATCGGATACACTGACCAGGGATGAAGCACAACGGCGTGATCCAGTGGAAGTTCGCTCACCGCGAGCATCAGTGGCGCTACCGGCTGGCCGCCACAGAGGCACGGCCCAGCCGGCCATTATGAGCCGACGCACTCCCCACTATCATGCCTGACTTCCAGACCACCAGCATATTGATGCTCCTGCGGCTGAGGCGCTACCGCTGGGCCAGGGGATCGATCGCGGAGCAGCGAAGGAGACAGGAGCGACAGGTCCGCCTCATCCCGGCCGCTACGGATATCGGTTTCGATCCGATCACGATTGACGGGCTTCGGGCGGCCTGGATCAGCGGTGCCTGGCCCACCACCGGCGCTGAGCACACGACAGGTGTGACGCTCTATCTTCACGGCGGTGCGTATGCGCTTGGATCGCTGGTCACGCATCGTGAGTTCCTGGGCCGGTTTGCGTCCGTGACTCGTACCCGGGTGCTCGCGATCGAATACCGTCTGGCTCCCGAACACCGCTTTCCCGCCGCGCTCGACGATGCCGTCGCCGCGTACCGGTGGCTGGTCGGCGCAGGTCACGATCCCGCGAGGATCGTGATCGCGGGGGACTCCGCGGGCGGTGGGCTCGCGCTCGCGACGATCGCGGCGCTGCGCGACAGCGGTGACCCGCTGCCGGCGTGCGTCGTCTGCCTGTCGCCGTGGGTTGATCTGACGCTGTCGTGCGAGTCGATCGATGCGAACGCGCAGAACGATCCGGTTCTCAGCCGCGACCTTCTTGCCGGCTACGCCCGGCTGTACGCTGGCGGGTGCGATACCCGTGATCCGCTGATGTCTCCGCTGTTCGCCGACCCGGTCGGCTTCCCGCCGATGCTGATCCACGTGGGCGACGAAGAGATCCTTAGGGATGAGGCGGTTGAGCTATCCGACTCCGCCCGCTCCGCCGGGGTCGACGTTGAGCTCGCGGTCTGGCCCCGTATGTTTCACGTGTTCCAGATGGTTCCGTTTCTGTCGCAGTCCGGATCGAGCCTGAGCGGCGTGGCACGGTTCATCGCACGCCACCTGGCGTGACATCGGTACGCCGGTCGCTCCGCCGCCGTGGCGATGCGCGCGCCGTCCGGGTATGATCGGTGCATGCGCCTTATCCGCGTCGTAGTGCTCGGTGTCCTTACGCTCGTGATCGCCGCTTCCGTACTGATCGGTCAAGCTGCCTTCCGCCTGGAACGGACGCTCCTGCGGCACGACTACGTCCAGGCGCAGATCGGTGAATGGTTCGCGCCGCTTGAAGATCCGGCGCATCACCAGGAGTTTGTGAATGCGATGATCGCGCAGATCAGCCAGGCGCTCAGGTGGGCCATCCCCGTACGGTTGCAGCCGACCGTCTACGAAGCGGCGCGGCGCAGTTTCACGCACCACTGGCTGGTCGCCTTCGCGCGGCGCGCGCACACCGCGGCGTACCGGGTCACGCGCGGCGACCGAACGCCGATCCGTCTCACGGTGTCGCTGTCCCAGTTCTATGCGGACGTCGCCAGCGGAGCTCGCTCGGCGCTGCCCGACCAGCAGGCGACCGCGGTGGCCGCCGACCTCCAGCGCGCGCCCCAATCGATCGATCTGTTTGCGGAACTCGGCGACCAGGCGCGGGCGGAGGTCGAAGTGTGGCTCCGGCGATTACCGTTGATCGGCACGCTCCTGCAGTACGCGCTCCCGGGAGTGCTCATCGCGCTGACATTGATCTACCGGCGCCCGGGTTCGGCGATGGTCGCGTCGGGTGCCGGTATCGCGATCGGCGGGGTCATGATGCTCGGCTTCATCGGGTCGTACCGTTTTGTGGTGGCTGCTGCAGTTGCGCGGGTGGTGCGCGCCGCGGTGCCGGGGCGGCCCGGCTGGGTCGAGCCACCGGTGACCGACACGGTCGCGGAGGCGGTCGCAAGCGGCGCCGGATTCGCGTGGCTGCTGGTCGCAACCGGAGCGGTATTGGCGCTTCTGGGCGTGCTTGTGATCGCGAACTGGTCGGACTCGTTTGGTGACACGCGGCGCGCCGCGGAGCCATGAAGGGTATCGCATTCGGCGTGAACAGGAGAGGGTATGGAACGGATAGCATTTGGTCGCCGGCTTGGCGCATTCGTGATCGACACAGCGATCGTGTCGGTCGTCATCGCGGGGCTTCTCACCGCGTACGCGGTGATCGGAGGGACGCGGCTTGCGATCGAGGCCCGACAGGCGCTCGGCGTGGACGTGTCGATTGTGTCGCTTGGAGATGAGCGCGTGTGGCAGGAGTACGGATTACGCGCGGAGGAGGCAGCAGAGGAGCTGGCCCGTCTTGTCGCTGAGCGGTTCACCGACGAGCAGACCGAGTACATCGTGCGTACGATGGCCCGGTCGATGGAGCGCTCCTTCGATCCCCGCAGGGTCACCGTCGACTTTCTCCTGGCGATCGACGCGAACGTGATCAATCGTATGGTCGATGAAGCGTTCGATTCGGTGATCGCCGACGGCCGCGCGGACATCGACCCGGTCGCGGTGGAGGAGCTTCGGACCGTGACGCAGGCGGCGATCGCAGAGTTCGCGATCGCCTCACTGACCGCGTCCGCGATCCGATTCGCGCTGATGCTCGTTCTCCTGCCGCTGCTCGCCGGGGTCGGCTACGCGCTGATCGAAGGGGTGAGCGGCCGCTCGCCCGGCAAGCTCGTCATGGGCTGCGCCGTCCGCTCGGCCGCAGGCCCGCCGACGCACGCCGGAGCGTACCTCCTGCGGTTCGTCGTGAAGAACGCTCCGGTTCTGCTACTCCTGATCGGGATCACGACCCGCGGGCCATGGCTCTTCGCCGCGGCGGGGCTGTCGGCCGTACTGGTGATGATCGGGTCTCTGGTCGCGCTGTCAGCCGAGCGCAGGACGCTCCACGACTACGTCGCCGGTACCGCGGTCTACCGAGTTTCCGGTGGCGGCGACTGGTAGAGGTGGCGGCAGTTTGCCGAAGCGTCCGGCCCATATCCGTCGGGTTCGTGGTGTTGTATCGCAGTTGTATCGAATCGCTAACCGATTCGGCGATTATCATGATGATCGCCAGAGCGACGAAGTGCCTCACTCCCCGAAGAGTCGTGTCGCAAGTTCTCCCTTCGTCAGTCCAGCCGCACTCGCCACCTCGGCGAGTATCGCGTTCAGCGTACCTATCTTCACGACATCGTGGTCGGGAATTGTGAGGCGGTGCGATCCCTTTGCGACAGTCGCCTCGACGCGGATGTGGCTTCCCTGTTGGCGGGACACGGTGTACCCGAATTCCTCAAGAAGCCGCGTGAGTTGCCTACCCGACAAGCCCCGTGGGATCTTAGGCATACGCCAGTATCTGATCCCGGACGAAATGAAGTCGGATCAGAGGGGGAATCCTGGATTCGTCGTCGAAGTGGCAGCGGAGAGCATCCCGGATGTTGGTCTTGAGCTCCTCTTCGGAGTCTGCCTGGGTGAAGATGGACTCGCCGATCGCTCTCGCCGAGTACCCGCCTTCGGGGTCTTCCTCAACTACGAACAGAATCTCGTTCATCGGCGTCCCTCCAGAGGCCACGTATGCCCATCGCGCCCCTACCGATATAGTAGCGATCGAGGCGATGCTCGACCAGCGGTCCAGACCCCGAGCCAACTCGGCCAAGATCTGGTAGCATGCGCGTATGAGCAGCGACGCCGACGATGCCTACGACGCCCTGGTTGAGGGCGGCTACGACGAAGACGTAGCGACGATCGTGCGCGATCAGCTTCGCGTGAAGGAGCTCGAGTCGTACGCCACCGAGATTCGGGAGCTTCTGGAAGTGAAGTCCCGGCTGGTCCACGCGAAGGCGGCTGAGCTCTTTCGCGTGCTCGCGGGTTCGAGCGGGCTCAACCACGTGCTGCCCACTTCGACACCAATCGAGCATCGGGGCATTTCCGACACGCTCGACCTGGCGGTGAACGTTTCGTCGACCGACCGGGGCGACCACGTCCGGTTCATCTGGAAGACGCACAACATCTACGCGATCGAGACGATCCCGGAAGGCTTCTCGCTTGGCGACCTGAACGTGGGCAAACGCCGTGAGCACGCCGTGGAGACGCAGATTCCGGTGCTGGAAATGAGTATCCGCACGGCGACGTCTGGACGTCGAACGCTCTTCTCCGGCCCCGCCGAGTCTGACGGCGCGACCGAGGTGCGCTTTCGCCTGAACCGGAGCTGGATCGAGCACAGGTCGAGTTCGTCGGATGCGGCGCTCGACAGCGACTTCGCCTCCGCGCTCGAGTTCATCGACTTCCTCTCCGACCACGCCAACAACCCCGTCTACGCGTTAGTGATGACGCTCATCGGCGACGTGAGCGAAGTGTTGTCGCGGTACCTCGATGAGAAGCGCCGCTTCATCGCGGGGCTTGTGCTGTAGCTCAAGCCACCCGCACTTTGATGACGATCTTCTGTACCGGCGCGGGCGTGCCGCTCGGGAGCTTGGGCAGGTGCGCTTCGTGCGGGTAGAGGATCGCGAAGTCACCGGCGTGCAGCCGCAGATCGGTCCCGGGGCCAAGCGCGTAGAACGCGACGTCGCGCTGCGGGTCGTACGGCGTGGTTTCCGTGAGGGCTTCGACGTCGACGACGCGGATGGTCTCTTCGCCCGACGCGATGTACTGGATGTCGATGTAGTCACGGTGCGCCTCGTAGAATCGACCGCTTTCGCCTTCGGTCGTGATCGACTGGAACATCGCGTAGACGTCGCGGCCGTCGATCTCCACGGTCCGATCGCGGAACTCGCCGTGATCCTGAGCAAGAAACGCCAGTCCCTTCGCGATCCTGGACCCTATCCCACCATAGAGCGATGCGTTGTCGATTCTGTCGATGACCACTTGGTGCCTCCGGTTGCGTCATGGAAGCACGGATCGCCCGCAGCCGCAAGCCATTCTGCACTCGGAGTCGGGACGCCGGGTCGGCGGTGACCCTCAGACGATGCTCGACCTCAAGGACGGCCTCCCCGCGCTCAGCGATAGCGACGATTTATTCGCGTACCAGACGCCCACCATGAACGCGGGAGGATCGTAGTCGCACCGCGTCCCCGAATGACGGCAGGGTCCATCTCCGCCAGGAGCTCCGCGCCGTATCATCCGCTGGTAACCGCCTCCCGGCGGGCCGAACAGATCGTCGCAGTATAAGTAGCGGATCTGCGAGAGCTCTGCTTCCCCTGCCGGGAAGCCGTGGTCGCTACGCCCCCGTCGCGCCCACCATCACCTTGATCGTCTCCGACGGCGATCCGGCGGCGAACGAGAAGGCGTCGACAACCGACGAGAACGCGAACCGGTGCGAGATGAGCGGGCGCAGGTCGACCCGACGCTCGCTGAGGAGCATGATCGCGGCGGGGAAGGTGTTGCAGTAGCGGTTCACGCCGCGGACGTCGATCTCCTTCTCCAGGATCGTTTCGAGCGGGAACTCAGGGTTCGCGACCTCGGGCCAGCCGACCAGAACCACGACGCCGCCGGCGGCCGCGAGCTCGGGTGCGAGCGCGGCTGCCTTCGACGATCCGGTGCAGTCGAACACCGTACCGGCACCCCCGTCGGTCGCATCAACCACCGATCGAACAACGTCGTCAACGACGGGATTCAGGGTCTGCACACCCGACAGCGACCGGGCGAACTCGAGCCGATTCGCATTGAGGTCGACGATGATGCCCGGACCCGCGCCGTACGCAACGGCGGTGAGGTAGGTGATAAGACCGATCGGCCCGGCGCCGAGCACCACGAAGCTCGTCGCGGGCTTCAGCGCGGCGCGGTTGCACGCCTGGATCGCGACGCTAAGCGGTTCTGCGAACGCCGCCTCCTCGTCGCTCATCGTATCGGGGATCCGGTGCAGGAAGTCTGCGGGTACCGCCGCGTACTCGGCGAAGGTGCCGTTCTCAGGCGGCGCCGAAAGGAAGCGAACGTTTCGGCACAGATTGTACCGGCCGGTCTTGCAGTGCCGGCATCTGCGGCACGGGATTCCCGGCTCTATCGCGACCCGGTCGCCCTCGCGAATCCCGGCTGCCGAAGCACCCACACGGTCCACGCGACCCGCCGCTTCGTGCCCCGGGATGTAGGGTCGGTCGACGACGAACGGCCCCAGGCGACCTTCCTTGAAGAAGTGGATATCCGACCCGCAGATCCCGTTCACCGCGATCGCGACCAGAGCCTCGTCTTCCTTCGGAATCGGCCGCTCGACAACCTCGAACCTCAAGTCGTTCGGTCCGTGAAGGACCGCCGCGTTCATCGTCGTATCGCTACCCATGTCTGCTCCTTGTCGCTGCGCCGTCAAACAATGACGCGTCGATAGTGCGGTGTCAACGCGCCGAGCCTGATCGCGGACGGAGGAGCGAACGGCTTTCGGACCGCGGCGCGTCGGACGCAGGAGCGCCCGCAGTGCCGCTCAGGCTTGCGCCGGGTGAGCCGCCGCAGTACGATCTTCACCGGGGGGTCGCGCATGATAGACACGCTACAGAACAGGGTCGTGATCGTCACCGGGGCGAGTTCGGGGATCGGCGCGGCGACCGCGCGCCTGCTCTCGTCGCTCGGATGCCGGCTCACCCTCGCCGCGCGCTCGACCGATCGCATTGAGAAACTCGCGCAGGAACTCGGCCCCGATGCGCTTGCCGTTCCCACCGACGTCACGAGCGGACCCGATGTCGCGAACATGGTCGAGCTGACCCTCTCGCGGTTCGGCAGGATCGACGCCTTGCTCGCGAACGCCGGGATCTACATACCGGGCGACTTCGCCGCCGGCGATCCCGACGACTTCGTGAACCTGATCGACGTGAACGTGAACGGCGTTCTGCGCTGCGCGCACGCGGTACTACCGGCGATGAAGCGCCAGGGTTTCGGTGACATTATAGTGACGAGCTCCATCTCCGGGGTCATCGATATCCACTGGGAGCCGGTCTACAGCGCCTCCAAGCACGCGGTGCAGACCTTCGTTCACACGCTCCGGCGGCAGGTCGCCGCCGACGGGATCCGCGTTGGGTCGATCGGCCCGGGGATGGTCGCGAACGAACTGTGGGGACTGACCGATGAGCGCGACGTCGATCGCAAAGTGTCAGAGCGCGCGAGCCTGCGATCAGAAGACGTCGCAGAAGCGATCGCGTTCATGCTCTCACGACCCGCCCACGTCACCATCCGCGACCTCGTGATCCTCCCGCAGAATCAGGACCTGTAACGGGATTGAGCACGGGGCCGATGACACACCGGCACGTTGCGGACAGGAATCCAGCTCGGTCGATTCGGCATCACCGGCGAATCGATCGCCGCCGGCGGTGGAGTCGGGCACTCGATCCATCCATGAGGACTGTCGTCCCTTACGTGAAGTAACGATCCGCCGCGGCTCCGATCTGCTCGGAGAGCAGCGCCCGCGCGTCTATCGTTCTCCCGATCACCGCTCCGTTCTCCTGGTGAGTTCCCGTCGCGAGCGACGCGTGCGCGCATTCGCAGACGAGGGTGGTGTAGAGACCGAGCGCGAAGGGTGAGCGCAAAGTGGCGAGTTCGTCCGCGGAGAGCTCTCCGTTTCGATGCTTGAGAATGTTCCCGATGATCTTCCCCGGGCACTCCATTCCGTACCCGGTGACCATGCCATCGCGCTCGAAGGTCATGAACTGCACGTTCCGATTCTCGATGCCCGAGGCGGTGATCTCGCGGTACCCGTAGTGATTGTCCCACAGGTCGAGCATTCCATCGCTGAAGATGAAGCGACCCGATTGAACCGTGAGGCAGTCGGCCGTGTTCGGCAGTGCCCAGCCGGTGACAATGTGGCACGAGACTCCGCCTTCAAAGAGCACCGAGGTGTCGACCAGGTCGTAGCCTTCCACGGCGATCGGGGCGAGCGACGGAAGCTTCTGCCGGTACCCGATCGCGCGAACCTCTACGGGCCTGCGGCCGGTGATAACCATGAAGGCGTCGGCCATGTGCGACGTGAGAAAGGAGACGGGGCTGTTCGTGGAGGCGAAGTCGGGCGACGAGAAGAAGCGCGGCGTGTGGTTCGGGTCGGCGACCAGGAGCCGGTCGAGCATGTGCAGGCTCGCGCTCTGAAGCGTTCCGAACGCTCCGGCCGCCACCCGCGCACGCGCCGCCCTGACCGCGGGGTCTTCGCGCTTGTGGAAGTCCACCCCCAGGAAACGCTTCGTTCGATCGGCGGTCTCGATGATCCGGTGGACATCGCGCACGGTGTCCGCCGTGGGTTTGGGAAGCACGACATCGAGTCCTGCCTCGAGCGCGGCTACCGTCGGTTCGGCGTGCAGGCTGTCGGGCGTGTTCACCGCCACCGCGTCGAGCTCCACCGCCTCGAACATGGTCTGGTAGTCGCGGAATCGACGCTCCACGGGTATTCGCCACGCTGTCCCGAACGCCTCGAGCGCGTCATCGCTCGTGTCGCAAATTGCCTCCACGCTGATGAGTCGACTGTACGCGCTGCGGAAGTAGAGATGCTCGTAGATCTCGCGCACAACCGAACCCGTGCCAATAACCCCCAGCTTCAGAGTCTTCATGCCGTCGAGCATAGCATGGTTTCCACCCCGGGGATGTGCGTTTCGAGCTTGATAGTTGTCGGCAGTACAACTATAGTGCTCAATATGAACATCGGCGGAGAGGAACTTGAGCCGATCGTCGACTCGCTGCGGATGAAAGAGCTCCTTCGGGGCACGAGCGACAAGCGGGGCAAGATCGCGCGAATGATCCATCGCGGAGATCTCATCCAGCTCCGCCGCGGTCTGTACGCGACACGCGCTCGGCTCAACCCGCTCGCGCTCGCGGCGAGCATGTATGGACCGTCGTACGTCAGCTTTGAGACCGCCCTCTCGTACCATGGCCTGATCCCGGAGGCGGTCTTCGAAATCGCTTCGGCAACGGTGAAGCGACCCAGGGAGTTCGAGAACCGATTCGGGACGTTTCGGTTTCGTGCCGTTCCACAGCAGGTGTACCCGATCGGCGTCGAGCGCGTCGTGGAAGCGGAGATCCCATTCCTGATCGCATCCCCAACCAAGGCGCTCTGCGACCGGATCGCGCTCGAACCGCGGATGCGGTCGCTGCGTGACGTGCGTCGGTGGGCACAGCTCATGCGGCTGGATCCCGAGGTCGATCTGGACATCGAAGTACTCGACGCGTGCGCCGAACTCTATCGACGTCCAGCCGTCCGTCTGCTGCGAAGCCTGGCAGGCCAGGATGGGAGGATCGTATGGTGAACCGCGCGCTTCTGGATATGCTCACCCCGTACAGTCCGACCACCCCGGGGCAGTGGCACCAGGCGATCCGGGAGGTCGTGCAGGAACTCGCGCTGATGGGGTTCTGGAGGAGCGGCTTCTTCGAGCACGTCGCGTTCTACGGGGGGACCGCCCTTCGCATTTTCCACGGTCTGAACCGGTTTTCGGAGGATCTCGACTTCTCGCTCGTCCGCCGGGAGGACGACGCCCGGCTCGAGCACGCGCTCGCAGCCGTCCGTACCGAGCTTACGTCGTGGGGGCTCTCCTTTGAGGCCGAGTCGAAGCCAACCGGGGAGCGGACCGGTATCGAGTCTGCCTTCCTGAAGGGGAACACCCGGGTCAATCTGCTTCGCGTCGGAGTCCCTCAGGAGCTTGCGCGGCACTTTCCGCGCAACGCGAAGGTGACGATCAAGCTCGAGCTTGATATCACTCCGCCGCTCCACGCGGTCACCGAGGTCCGTACCCGCCTGTTGCCGCTTCCATTCCAAGTGCGACTCTACGACCTGCCAAGCCTGTTCGCGGGCAAGCTGCACGCCGTGCTGTACCGCGACTGGAAGAGCCGCGTGAAGGGTCGTGACTTCTACGACTTCGTCTGGTACGTGAGTCGCAATGTCCCGGTGAACCTTCCCCATCTGGAGGCGCGTATGCGTCAGAGTGGGTACCGCTCGTCGACGCCGCTGACAATCCTGACTCTCCAGGAGATCCTGCGGGAGCGAGTCCGCACCGTCGACATCAGAGCCGCCGCGGAAGAAGCGCGCCCCTTCCTGCGCGATCGGCGAGAACTCGAGCTCTGGAGCGAAGCGTTCTTCCTCGAGCTGTGCGACGGGGTTCGGTCGGCCCCGACGTAGCTGCTGCGAAGCTTGGCGGTGACTCGGTTGGGCGCGCGGTCTGCCGGCCTATCGCACCCCGCTCCCGTGTGCTACGTTCACGCACGAGGTATACCCCATGAGCGCGACGTACGATGTGGCGGCCTACGTCTGGCCCTCCTATACCGGCGATGAGCCGCGGACTCGCATGTTCTGGCCGGCCGGGTTCGGCGAGTGGGAGACCGTGATGAAGGCCGGGAAGAAGTACCCCGAGCACAACTGGCCGCGCCGGCCGCTGTGGGGCTACGTGAACGAGGCCGACCCTCGTGTGATGGAGATGCAGATCGACGCCGCGGCGGACCACGGCGTGAACGTCTTCATCTACGACTGGTACTGGTACGACCGCCGGCCCTTTCTGGAGCAGTGCCTCAACACCGGCTACCTGGGCGCCCGGAACAACGACCGCGTGAAGTTCTACCTGATGTGGGCGAACCACGACGTCAGCCACCTGTGGGACATCCGGCTGTCGAGCTCACCGGTGGAGAACACCATCTGGAAGGCCGCCGTGGACCGGGCCGAGTTCGAGCGCGTCGCGTCGCGCATGATCGACACCTACTTCAGCCACCCCTCGTACTACACCATCGACGGCAAGCCGCTCCTTATGGTCTACGACCTGGCGGTGCTGATCTCCGGACTTGGCGGCGTCGAGCCGGCGCGCGAGGCGCTCGACTGGTTCCGCGACCGCGCGGTGCGCTCCGGGCTCCCGGGGCTCCACCTGCAGGCGTGCCTTCGCAGGAGCGGCTCGAACCTCACCGGAGTGGATGGCGCCGTGCCCGCCGCGCAGGCGCAGGTCATCGGCAGACTCGGCTTCGACAGCCTCTCGCACTACCAGTTCGTCCACTTCGTCGACATCGACCGCGACTACGACGCGATCGTCGCCGACGTCACCGCGGAGTGGAAACGGATCGAGCGCGAGTACACCATTCCCTACTTCCCGCACGTATCGGTCGGGTGGGACAACAATCCGCGCTACACCACGTTCCGTCCGGGCGTCGTCCGCGGCAACACCCCCGACGCGGTCGAGCGCGCGTTCACCGCGGCCCGCGCGTACGTCGACGCGCATCCGGGGCAGGCGCCGCTTGTGACCGTCAACAGCTGGAACGAGTGGACCGAGACGAGCTACCTCCAGCCCGACGACCTCTACGGCTACGGCTACCTGGAGGCGGTGAA
>RECL01000340.1 GCA_007694025.1 Spirochaetaceae bacterium | reverse complement strand
GGCCGATGTCGCGTTCGGCGGTTCGGGGGCTGAGCACTTCGACGACCAGGTCGGGCGCGCCTTCGACGTGCGTCGGTCTGATCGCGTCGGCCCGGTTGGCGGTGTAGAACGCAAGGTCGGGCAGGAAGACGTTGCGTCCGCCGAGTTTCACCGCGACCGCCTCGCGAAAGAGCGTGCCAAGGCCGTGGCGGTCGATGTAGATTCCCATCAGGCGATCGACGAAGTTCAGAAGCTGCGCGTGGCGGGTTGAGACTGGTGAGTGCACGAATACCTCCCCGTCGATGAGATCGGCCCGTCGACCCGGCTCAAGCCAGTCAAGGAAGTCGGACGCGGTGAGAAGCTCGTATTCGGTGGATGCAGAGGCTGAAACTCGCGTCGGCATGGTTCCTCATTATAGTATACTGCGGTGTCGCCGGCCACCGACAGCGGGCCAGCCGCCGCGCGCTCACAGCAGGAGTCCCAACGCCAGCGAAGCCGCGACGATGAGCGGCGCGGGGATCTTCGTGAAGCCCAGGAGCGCTGCCGCGGCCGCGGTAACGATCAGGTTGTCGATCCGGAGCTCCGTTGCCGTGAACAGTACCACCGCGGCAATCGCGATCAGGCCGCCGGCGACCGCGTTGATACCGCGCAGCGCGATCCGGATCGCGCGGATCTTCTTGAGGTCCTCCCACATCGGGAAGACGAAGTAGATCAGCAACAGTCCCGGCAGAAAGATCCCGATCCCGCCGATCGCCGCGCCCGCAAGCTGCGTCGCGGTTCCGGCGTTGCGCGCCGCCATTCCGCCCGCGTACGCCGCGAAGCTGAACATCGGTCCCGGGAGTCCTTGAACCAGCCCGTATCCGGTCAGGAACTCCGCGTCGGTCATGTACCTGCTTACCGTGACAAGCTCGGTGTGCATGACCGGCACGACGACCTGTCCACCGCCGAACACCAGGTAGCCGTAGCGGTAGAAGTTCTCAAAGAGCCCCACCAGCCGAAGGTCGGTCACCGCGCTCAGGAAGAGTCCTCCAAAGGCGAACGCCGCGAACGCGATCAGGTAGCTCCACCGCGGCGTGATCGCCGTCGCGTTCCAGATCCCGCGCTCGCGCGAAGTCGCTATGCTCAGCGCGCCGCCTGCGATAAGGACGATCGGGAACACCCACGGTGAGCGCAGGAAGAAGGTGACCGCAGCGGAGGCGACCATCAGCATAGCCGTCATCCAGTCGGTGACCACCTTGCGGCCGATCCGGACTGCCGCGACGATGATGAATCCGACCGCCATCGGTCCGACGTAGCGCAGGAAGTCGGTAGAGAAGCCGCGGTTCAGAAGGAAACCCGACAGGAACGACAAGGCGGACATCGCGATCAGAACCGGAAGCGCCCACACGAGCATGGTCAGCAGCGCGCGCAGCGGGCCGCCGGTCTTGTAGCCGACCGCGACGATCGTCTGTGTGCTCGTTGGACCCGGCAGGATACTGCACAGCGCGATCAGCTCGATGAGCTCCTGCTCCGTCAGGTAGCGCCGCTTGACGACCAGCTGGTCCAGAAAGACGCTCATGTGGCTCTCCGGCCCGCCGTACGCGCCAAGCGAGCAGACGAGTACGTCGCGCAGGAAGCGGGTGGCCGGGACATCGCCTGCGGCCGGCTCGCCTGTCGGTGTCGTATCGCTCTGGTTACTCAAGGATCCTCCCCGGACCAATTCTACCGGTACACCCGTGAGGTGTCACTGCAACCGCCGAAAAGCACCGAAAAAACCGCTGATCGCTCATATGTGGTTGACCTGCGCGGAGAAACGCTAGATAATCGAAGGATCGGCGTTGCCGATACATTTTTGTAGGTTGTTGTTCCTGATCCTACGTCTATGAACCCTGTGATCGCCTCAAGCGACCGGGTTCGTCCGCACGGGTCCGGAAGACAAGGAGGAATCAATGAAGAAGTGGATGTGGGTACCGGTGTGCGTGTTGGCGCTGATGATTCCCGCGACGGCTGCGGCTACAGGCGCGCAGCAGGCGACCCGGCGGATCGAGTCGCAGGACTATAACACGGTCTATTCGGCCGAGCTCGCCCGACTCGACTATCTGGTGAGCAGCACCGTGAGCGAGATGCAGGTCGCGATGAACATCATCAGCTCGATGGTCGAGTACGACAACTTCGGCGTGCTCCGGCCGTCGGCGGCCGAGTCGTGGACCGTATCATCGGACGGGCTCGTCTACACGTTCAAGCTCCGAGAGGGCGTCAACTGGTATACGTGGGACAAGCAGCGCTACGCCGAGGTAACGGCTCAGGACTTCGTCGATGCGATGCGCTACGTGCTCGACCCGGCAACCGCGTCGTTCTCCGCGCACCACATTCGCGGAACGATCAAGAACGCCGACGCGTACTTCCTGGCGAAGGCGGACGCCGACACTGCTGACATGCCGTTCTCCGACGTCGGGATCAAGGCGACCAGCCGCTACGTTGTCGAGTACACCCTGGAGAACCCGACGCCGTGGTTCCTGTCGATGCTGACGCACACCGTGTACCGGCCGGTGAACGGTCGATTCCTGGCTGAGGTGGGTGATCGATTCGGAACCGACCATCGCACGCTTCTGAGCAATGGCCCGTTCATCCTGACGCGGCACGAGCCGCAGAACGAGCGCGTCTTCGAGCGGAATGAGAACTACTGGGACCGCGCGAACGTCCACATCGGGCGCCTGACCTACCAGTTCAACCGCGAAGCCGGAACGCTCGCACCCGAACTCTTCTTCCGCGGCCAGATCACAAGCGCGGGGATTCCGATCGCGATCATAGACGGGTGGCTGGAAGACCCGCAGCGCCGCGATCTGGTGTTCCCGAACCCGGTGAGCTCGTGGAACTTCTGGTACAGCTTCAACTTCGATCCGCAGTTCGCCGCGGAGTATCAGCCGGAGAACTGGCGCAAGGCGGTCGCGAACATCAACTTCCGTAAGGCGGTCTTCCACGGCATCGATCGGGTTGCTGCGCACATGACCGTTGACCCGTTCAACCCGGATCGGCAGCTGAAGAACACGATGACGTCGCCAGGGTTCGCATCGGTTCAGGGCACCGACTACACGATGCTTCCACCGCTCGCACCGTTCACGTCGAGCGACCTGTTCAACCCAGACCTGGCGCGGCAGTACGCGGCGCGCGCGCGGCAGGAACTCGCGGGTGAGGTGACCTTCCCGGTCATCGTGAAGTGGCCGTTCAGCACCGGAAGCGCCGATGCAACGCAGCGCGCACAGGTCATTGAGCAGCAGCTGGAGAACCTCCTGGGCCGCGACTTCATCGATTTCCGCCCGGTGGGCTATCCGCCGACGGGGTTCCTGGACAACACCCGGCGCAACGGCAACTACGGGCTGTCCGAAGTGAACTGGGGCGCGACCTATCTGGATCCGTACGCGTATACGCCTCCGTTCCACACGGGTAATCCGATGAGCTACACCGACATATCGATCATCGCGGGTGACGAGTACCAGACCCTGCTGGACCGGGCGAACGATGAGAAGATCGATCTGGACCGGCGCATGCGGCTTCTTGCCGAGGCCGAAGGGTACCTGCTGGAGAACGCACTTGTGATCCCGTATCGGGGCGGCGGTGGCGGCTACGGTGTCTCCTACATCCAGCCGTTCACGATTCCGTACGCGGCGGCGGGACTCGCGAACCTCGGCTTCAAGTACGCGGTTATTCGCAATACGCCCGTCACGAACAGCGAGTTCTTTGAACTCCAGGCACGGTGGGAAGTGGATCGGCTCGAAGCGCTCCGCGCGGCCGGTCAGTAGCCGGTCTCCTTCAGTAGAGAGCAAGGCGGCCGGGCGTGAGCCCGGCCGCTCGTTTCTGGCGATCGCGCGCATTCGGGCGTGCGCCATCCCGTGAAGTGGTGTATCATCGCACCTTTAAGGAGGATCCTCCGAAGTGGAAGCTGGTGTAGTGACGGACGAGGCGCCCGTCCGCAGAGTCCGACCCCGAAGCTCGTTCCTGTCCTACGCCATTCGTCGTGCGTGGCAATCGGTCGTGACGGTCCTGATCGTCATCACCGTTGTGTTCCTGCTGATGCGGTTGCTGCCGCTCGAAGGGTACTTCGGCGACGACTTCGATCGGCTCGATCAGGCGCAGCGTGACGCGATCCTTCAGAGCATGGGGCTGCTCGATCCGTGGTACGTCCAGCTTGGGAACTTCTACGTCGGTCTGTTTACCGGTGATCTGGGATTGTCGATCAAGTACCGTCCGCGGATACCGGTCGTCGAGGTTGTCGCGCCGAAGGTGCCAATCTCGGTGTACTTCGGAATCAGCGCGATCTTCCTTTCGCTCTCACTCGGCCTGACTATGGGAGTCTTTGCGGCGCGTGAGAAGGACAAGGTTGTCGACAAGTCGGTGACCGGTTTCATCGTCTTCGTGAACGCCGTCCCGGCGGTGGTCTATCTCTTGTTCATCCAGCTCTACGCGACGCAGGCATTCAACCTCCCGATCCTCTACAATCCCAGGAATCCGATCAGCTGGCTGCTACCGGCGTTCTCCATGTCGCTGAGCGGCATGGCGGGCTACGCGATGTGGATCAGGCGGTTCATGGTCGACGAGCTGAACAAGGACTACATCAAGCTGGCGCGGGCGAAGGGACTCCCAAACACCCAGATCATGTTCCAGCACGTGCTGCGCAACGCGTTCGTACCGATGGCGCAGTACCTTCCGACGACGCTTCTGTTCACCGTAGCGGGATCGCTCTACATCGAGTCGCTCTATTCGATCCCCGGAATGGGGGGGCTGCTGATCGACGCGATCTCGCTGCAGGACAACCCGCTCGTGCAGTTTCTGGTGCTGATCTACTCGAGCATCGGTGTGTTCGGACTCTTCGCCGGAGATATCCTGATGGCGGCAATCGATCCCCGGATCAAACTAGTTGGAAAGGTGGGCGCACGATGACCGAGACGACTGTCGACGATGCCCGTTTGTTCGAGCTCGCGGAGCGCGACGCCGACGCCGCCGAGCGGACCGGCTACTCCAACTACTCGTACTGGCGGTCGACGCTGCGCGTCTTCATGAAGAACCGGATTGCATTTGCCGCGCTCGTGATCGTGTCGATCCTGCTGGTGTTCACATTCATCCAGCCCTACCTTCCCGGGCAGCGCGATCCGAACCTGATCCACCTCAACGTGGAAACGGGTCGCCAGTTGCGTAACGCTCGGCCCGGCACCGAGTTCCTGCTGGGCACGAACTCGATCGGGCAGGACCTGTGGGCACGGATCTGGACCGGCACCCGCACGTCGATGGTGATCGGCATGACCGTTGCATCGATCCGCGTCGTCGTAGGAATCCTGGTTGGATCGCTGTGGGGGTACGTGCGCAAGACCGATCGGATGATGACCGAGATCTACAACGTCCTCGCGAACATCCCTACGACGATCGTGATGGCGCTCTTTGCGTATATCCTGCGGCCGAGCATGCAGACGATGATCATCGCGATGACGGTGCTCGGCTGGCTGCCGATCTCACGGTTCATTCGCAACCAGGTCGTCATAATCCGGGACCGCGAGTACAACCTTGCGTCGCGCTGTCTTGGAACGCCGACTCGTCGGATCATCGTCCGGAATATTCTTCCCTACCTGGTGTCGGTGATCATGCTCCAGTTCGCGCTGGCAATCCCGCTTGTGATCGCCGGTGAGGTTTTTCTGAGCTACATCGGTCTGGGTCTGCCGCTCAATATCCCGTCGCTCGGTAACCTGGTCAACGAGGGGCGGCAGCTGATGATGATTCCAAGCCTGCGCTATCAGCTCATCTACCCGTCGGTGATTCTGTCGCTGATCACGATATCGTTCTACGTGATGGGTAACGCCTTTGCCGACGCGGCCGACCCGCGCACTCACGTCTGAGGCCTTGATGCGCGAACCCATTCTGTCCGCGAAGGACATCGTGATCAAGTTCAGCCTCCGCGGGCGCGTACTGACCGCGATTCGCGGTGCGTCGCTCGATCTTTACCAGGGCAGGACGCTCGCGATCGTAGGTGAGTCGGGATCGGGTAAGTCGGTGTTCACCAAGTCGTTCATCGGTATGCTCGACGAAAACGGCTGGATCGACTCCGGGTCGATCCGGTACGGCGACCACGATCTTGCGAAGTTCAAGACCGAACGCGACTGGCTGTCGATCCGTGGCCATGAAATCGCGATGGTCTTCCAGGATCCGATGACCGCGCTCAACCCGCTGCGGACGATCGGCCGCCAGATCCAGGAGGTAGTCGAGCAGCACGAGAAGGCCGATCGCGCTCACGCAAAGGCGAAGACGATCCGCATCCTGGGCGACGTCGGTATTCCTCAGCCACAGCTGCGCTACGGCCAGTACCCGCACGAGTTCTCCGGAGGGATGCGCCAGCGCATCGTCATCGCGATCGCCCTCGCGTGTAATCCGAAGGTGCTGATCTGCGACGAACCGACGACCGCGCTCGATGTTACGATTCAGGCGCAGATCCTGAAACTGATTCGAAAAGTGCAGCACGACTACAAACTCACCGTGATCTACATCACGCACGACCTTGGCGTCGTAGCGAACGTAGCCGACGACGTCGCGGTGATGTACGCCGGGGACATCGTCGAGTACGGCGGAGTCGAGGAGATCTTCTACAACCCGAAGCACCCATACACGTGGGCGCTTCTGTCGTCGCTTCCACAGCTCGGCCAGAAGGGGCAGGAGCTCTACACGATCAAGGGTAGCCCGCCCAATCTGTTCGTCGATATCCAGGGCGATGCGTTTGCGCCGCGCAATCCGTACGCGCTCAATATCGACTTCCAGGATCGTCCCCCCTACTTCCAGGTGAGTCCGACCCACTTCGCGCGCACGTGGTTGCTCGATCCAAGAGCACCGAAGCTCGAGCCGCCGGCGGCGATCAGACACATGCTCGCTCAGTACGCAGGAGGCGATCGTGGATAGTCGCCCGGTATTGCTCGACGTCGACAAGCTTCGCGTCGAGTTCAAGGTCAAGGCCAAAGAGCCGCTCGTCGCGGTGCGCGACGTGAGTTTCCAGATCTATGAGGGCGAGACCTTCGGCCTCGTCGGCGAGTCCGGGTCGGGGAAGACGACGATCGGACGGACTATCATTCGTATCCACGAGGCGACGTCGGGCGAGGTTCGCTATCGTGGTCAACGGATCAGTGGCGCGATCTCGCGCGAACTCGACCGCAAAGTCACGCAGAGCATCCAGATGATCTTTCAGGATCCGATGGCGTCGCTGAACGAGCGCGCGAAGATCGATTACATCGTTTCTGAGGGTCTCTATAACACCGGGCAGTTCGCAAACGAAGAGGAGCGAAGCGCCAAGGTTACCGCCGTGCTCGAAGAGGTCGGGCTGCTGCCTGAGTTTGCGTCGCGATTTCCGCACGAGTTCTCCGGCGGTCAGCGGCAGCGCATCGGCGTCGCGCGCGCGCTGATAGTCCGTCCCGAGTTCATCATCGCCGACGAGCCGATATCAGCGCTCGATGTGTCGATTCGTGCGCAGGTGCTGAATCTGTTGTCGAGGTTACAGAAGGAGTTCGGGCTGACGTACCTGTTCATCGCGCACGATCTGTCGGTCGTCAGGTTCATCACCGACCGGGTCGCCGTGATCAATCTGGGACGGATCGTCGAGCTCGCTGAGACCGAAGAGCTGTTCGAGAACCCGCTCCACCCGTATACCGAGTCGCTCCTGTCGGCGATCCCGTTACCCGACCCGCATCGGGAGAAGCAGAAGGTGGTCAAGGTGTACGATCCGTCGATCCATGACTATTCGTCGGGCGAGCCGCGTCTGGCGCCGCGTCTCGCGGAGATTACCCCGGGGCACTTCGTGTTGGGCAACGATGCAGAGATCGCCGGGTATCACGAGGTCGCTGCCGTCAGGGCCGGGGAACGCAAGACCGGGCAGAATAGTCAGAGCGCTCGGAAGAACGACGAGCCGACGCCGAACGCGTGATAAAGCACCGTCGCGACGATGCCCAGGTTCACCGCAATCCACAGAAGGACCAACGGCCGGTTGCCCGTGTCGGGTCCGATGTCCGAGCGCGGAATCACCGGTCCGTCCCACCGCGCGTGCGGCGAGCGGGTATCGTTTTCATCGGTAGCGGGTGCAGGCTCCCTGCGCTGACGCGGCGGGATGAAGTGGTCGCGCTTGAGATAGCCGAACCACGCGAGCAGCACGCACACGGTCATTACCACCGGCAGGTACATCGCGAGGTAGTAGGAGTTGCCGGCTATCGGGATCGCGAGTACCCAGCCGACGGCGACCAGCACGGCCGACGGTACGAGCGATTTGAGGTAAGACTCCACGATTCGCCGCTTCACAGCCATATAGTTTCAATCTACCACAGGACGCGGAGAGCGTGAAATCGACGCGTGTTGCACATAGCGTTCCCGCACCCGCCAACCCCGACGCGATGCTTCGGCGACGGCTCGATGCGATCGCGTCGAGCGGGGCGGCGGAGCTTGCCAACCTGGCGGTGGGCGTGGTTCGCGACCGTGAGGTCGTGTTCACCCACGCGTGGGGCTCGCGCGCGCCGGGGATCGCGGGCGCCGAACCATACCGGACCGACTCGCTGATCCGCGTCGCGTCGCTGTCAAAGCCGTTTGTCGCGCTCGCGGTGCTCGGCCTGTGCGAGCGCGGTCTGATCGATCTGGACTCCGACGTGAGCGACCCGCTCGGGTTCACCCTTCGCCATCCTGCTCATCCCGACGACGCGATCACGCCGCGGATGCTGCTGTCCCACACGTCGTCGCTTCGTGACGGCGAGCTCTATTCGTTGCCCGCGGATCGGGAGCTACGCGAGTTCTTTGATCCGCGGTCCGACCACTGGGAGGGTGGCGCGCACTACGCGTCAGCCGGTCGGCCCGGAGAGTATCACTGCTACTGCAACCTGGGCTACGGCGTGCTCGGGACGGTGATCGAATGCGTCACCGGACACCGCTTCGACCGGTACATGCACGACGCGGTGCTCGCTCCGATGGGGCTTGGCGGCGGGTTCGGGACCGACGTGCTGTCGGCCGGGGCGATCGGCCGTCTGGTCCCGCCGTACCGGAAGGTCAAGGACGGTCGCTACGACGCGCACGGCAGCTGGGTCGCGCAGACCGATATGTTCGCCGGCGGCTCGGCCCGGCCCGATCCGGTCGGTGACTACCGGGTCGGCACGAACGCGACCTTCCTCTCTCCGCAAGGAGGCCTGCGCGCGTCGATCGAGGACCTGTTGCGGTTCGTGTCATTCATGGTCGACCCCGATCTGCGCGCGCGTACCGCGATCGTCGGTGAGACGAGTATCGCCGAGATGATGCGCGCGCAGTGGAGCTGGGATCCTCAGCTTCGAAACGGCGACACGTACAACGGGGTCACGCGGCTGTCGGGGTTGGGCCTGTTCCGGATGACCGCGACCGCCGATGGCGAGGGGTCCGACCGGCTCCTGCCCGACGGTGGTCCCCGACTATGGGGGCATCACGGCGACGCGTACGGTTTTCTTGGCGGCGTCCTCTTCGATCCCAAGCGCGGGTACGGATTCTGCTACACGATCGGCGGCACCGCGGCGGATCCCGAGCTCACCCGCGGCCGCTTCTCATCGTACAGCTGGTGGGAGGAGGCGGTTCAGGAGGCGGTGCTCACTGTGTATCCGCCACCAAGCTCGGGAACCCGGTGATCCGGTGGGTAGACCAGGTACGCTACGCCGCCTGACGCGGTGAGCCAGCACGCCTCGAGCTCGCCGGCCGCGTAGGTCCGGCGGACCGATCCATCGTCGGGTGACGCCGGCTCGTTCATGATCGCCCGGCCGGACCCGTCGAACCCGACAAGGACGGTGAGGTGGCCCTTGCTCGACTTCACCGGTGCGCCGGTCAATCTGCGCTCACCACCGTTGTCCCACGATACGCTCAGGATCAGCGGAACTCCGGCGTCGATCCACCGGCGCGCGGCGTCAAGCGATGCGAATCGCACGACCTGCGCGACGAAGCCGAGCGATCCGGCCCACGCGGCGTTGAACGCCCAGTTCCCGTAGCCGCCGTAGACCGGATCGAAGACCCCGACGCGCGTCTGTTCGATCAGCGGTGCGCACGCTGTTCCCGCATTCCAGTACCCGATTACCATCGACAGCGAGACCGGGCTGCACCAGACGTTGCCGCCGTTCGGGTAGACCATCTGCGAGCATTCGGGAACGCCCGCGATGACCGTCTGCTCTCCGCCTGCGACGACGGGCGCCGGCGACCACACGGCGGGCTTTGGATCCGACCAGCACAGAGCGGTCCTGCGTAGCGTCACCACCGATTCGGTGAGGTCGCCATACGCAACGACGCGCACACGGATCGACGCGAACGGCGCGTCGCTCACCAGAGTGTCGGTCTGGATCGAGACTCCGCAGCACGCTTGCCCCGCGACCGATCCCCGCTCAACGTCTGGTTCGCTCGACCACCGTCCCATCGAAAACCACGATGACTGCGACCCGTCGGCGAACCTGACCTGGAGTCGGACCTCGACGCCCGCGCGCGCGGGCGTCCGGCAGTTCCACGACGCGATCGCCGCCGCCGGCGCAAAATCCGGCGTGACCCACGGGCTGGTCGCGGTCGATCCGTCGTGGTCCAACCGGATCCCTCCGGCATCGATCGCGCACCCTTCGAGTGTCCACCCGGCAAATCTGTCCGAACCGCCGCTCCACGCGCAGGATCCGCATCGGTACTCCATCACCGCCTCCTCATGTCAACCGCACAGGCTTCTGATCAGCGCGCCAAACAGACGCGACCCGACCGGCAGCAGCGCGTCGGGGAAATCGTAGTCGGGTGTGTGCAGATCTGGGTGATCGACCCCGGCTCCAACGCAGCAGTACGCCGACGGAACAACCGCGCTGATGTGCCCGAAGTCCTCCGACCATCGAAACGGCGTCTCTGCTTCCGTCGCAGGAATGCCCGCCGTTGCCGCAGCGTCCAGAAGCATCGCGACCGCTGCCGGGTCGTTGACCGTCGCGGGGAACACCTCGTCGTGATCGACGCTCACCGTGATACCGTGCGCGTCTGCGTCCGCCGTTATCCGCGCGATCAGCGCGTGCTCCATCCGGTCGACCGCGTCGGGATCGAAGCCGCGGAGCGTCGCCATCACGACCGCGTCGCCCGGGCTCGTCCCGAATCCGGGTTCGCCAAGTCGCGCGTGTACTGCGGTAATCGTGGCCGCGGGTCGCGCTGCGCCTGCATGTGTCGCTGCGTCGATCGTGGCCACACCGGCGGCGAGCTCTTCGATTGCCAGTAGCGCGCGCGCGACGCAAGACGATGGGCTGCGGCCGCGTTCGGGATGAGCCGCGTGCGACCGGGCACCGGTGAGACCGACGATCAGGCCGCGCG
>RECL01000269.1 GCA_007694025.1 Spirochaetaceae bacterium | reverse complement strand
TCGCGCTCGATTCTGCGGATCTCCGCTACGGTCGCGGTCGTCCGGGCGCACCGCTCTGCGGGGTCGACGTCGTGCACGTGGCCGTCGTACGCGTGGAGTCCGGTCGGCACAACCACCCCGGTTGACGCGAGCGCGCGGTAGAAGTCGAGTGCCTGGCCGATCGCGATGCCGGTGCGGTTCATGCCGACGTTGAGATCGACCAGGACTTCGATCGATCTGTCGTGCGCCGCTGTTGTGATCGCGTCGGCTCCGACCGGTGAGTCGACCGTGATCCGAAACCGCACGTCTGGGTGCGTGCGGGTCAGATCGACGAAGTCGGCAGCTGCCGGACCGGCCGGAGGGTAGGCGACCATGACGTCGCGCACCCCGGCCCGCGCGAGCATCGCTGCCTCTTCGATCGTCGCGCATTTGTACTTCGTGATATCGCGCGCCAGCATCATCGACACGATCTGTGAACACTTGTGGGTCTTGACGTGCGGCCGCAGACGCACGGGGTCACCCGCCACCCCGATCGCGGCGGCGATATTCGCGTCGATGCGATCGCGGTAGAACACGAGCGCGGGTGTGCGTAGCTGCGCTACGTCGTCGACCTCGAACCAGAACCTGGACGACACGCTCACTTGGTGCGTTCCAGCGCTGTGGTGATCACGTCTTCGGGGTAGCCGATCAGACGGAGCAGCTCGATCGCGTTACGCGTCTCTACCACGCCTTCATGAATCCGGTAGTCGAAGGTGAGCCCGCTCGCGTCGGCCTGATCGGTGAAATAGTGCAGCGCGTAGCGGTCGCTCACCCCGTGGGCGATCGCCACATCGTGCGTCGCGGCGAGCGTCACGGCGTTGCGCTCGGCCAGATAGTGGAGGATCGCGATCGACGCGCTTTCGCGTTCAAGCGAGTTCGTGCCCGACAGCAGTTCGTCGATCAGGAGCAGCATCGGCGTGTCGGTCCCGACCTCCTCGATCATCCGGTAGATGCGTTCGGCTTCGTCGAAGTAGAAGCTCTTCCCTGACGACAGGTCGTCGTGCTTCTCTATCGACGACATTACCGCGAGCCGCGGCGCGCGGTACTCGAGCGCGAACGCGTAGCCGGCCGCCTGCGCGAACAGCACGTTGATCCCGACGGTTCGTAGAAAGGTCGATTTGCCCGCCATGTTCGTGCCGGTGATGATCGCGCCCGGTCGGCCGATCGTGACGCTGTTCGGAACCGCCTTGGGTACGAGCGGATGGTACGCGCCGTCAAGGACGAGCGGCGTCTCCGCTGCCAGCTCGCCGTCGGGTGAGCCCGATCCTGCGGCGCAGATCGTTGCGGCGCACGTCCTTTTGCGCCGCGCCCGGTACGACGCGAGCGCATAGACCGCGTCGATCGACCCGATCGTCTGGTAGAGCGCCTGGAAGCGATCGCGCTTGCGGTCTATGAGCGAGATGATTCTGTTGTACGCGATCAGGTCTATCTGAAAGAAGATCTTCACGTAGAGCAGGACCGCTTCGGTGATGTCTCCCGACATGGTCGGCGACGGACTCGGCGCGCCGGTCAGCAGCCAGCGGAACGCGCGCTCGGCCCCGGAGACCTCCCGCCGCAGTTCGTCGACCCCGGGGATGTCGCGCGCCGACACCATGCGGCTGAGAACGCGAAGCGCGGGTATGTCGATCGAAATATGCCGCGCCTTGCGGTAGTAGATCCAGAGATTGGTCACGAACACGACGAGCATCGCTATCACGCCGAGCGTGACGTCGACCGCGGCGGTCAGCACTATCGACACGACCGCGAATCCCGCCATCGACACGAACATCGGAAACAGCGAGTCGCGCCTGACGTCGTTCCACAGGACGCTCGCGGGGTCGGCGTCGCGCTCCTCGCCGATCGCTGAGAGCGACTGCGCGACGCGCGTGCGCGCGTCGTCGTCTGTGCGAAGCCGCTCCTCCAGTTCGACGCGTTCGTCGCGAAGCTGCGACGGAGGCAACGCGTGGCGCAGGATCCGCGCGAGCTCGTTACGCCCCGCGATCGTGAAGCACACATCGACCCGGTCGTGGATCTCGTCCATTCCCAGATCGCGCCACGTGCGGTCGTCGACGTACCCATGGCGAGCGTTGCGCGTCGTCTCCAGATAGTTCGCGCGAAACACCTCGAACTGCGTGTACGGGACGCGTTCGACGGTCGGACCGTGGCTCATCCAGCGCTTGCGCGCGCGAACGCGCGCATTCGCGAGCGGTACTGCGCGGCGAAGGACTCCGTACACGAGCGCCGGAACGATCGCGCTCAGCATGTACCAGTAGAACGCGGGCCCGTAGTTGTACCCGATCGACCCGAACACCGCGACGATCGCGATCGTCGCGATCGCGGCGGTGGTACGCGAGAACTTCAGCACTCCGGGGCGAAGCGAAGCGAGGCGGTTGGACACTCTCATCGTTGCGATACTACCACCGATCGCCACGGCTTCCCAGCCGGGACGCTACTCGCGATGCGGCCGCTACGGCTCAACGCCTGTAGATCGCAACGCCGGGGCTGTCGAAGCAGAGCCTTCCGTGCTCGTGCCGGGCGTTTGCCGAATGCAGGAGGGGTGTAAGCGCTTGTCCGGCCGCCAGTACGGGAAGCACCACGGGTGCGTCGATGAAGGTTGCATGCAAGTGGATGCACCCCCTGCGCAGGTGGAGCCACCCGGCGGCCGAATCGCACTCCACCGATACGCGGGTCCGGTCGGCGTAGCGCAGGTCGGCCTCTTCGCGACGCAGCGCAAGGAGCGCCGTGTACCACTCGAGCATGTCGGCGTGCGGGGAACGCGAGCGTTCGGTCCAGTCGAGCACGCTCGCGCGATACGTGCCGTGCTCCTGCGGGTCGGGGATCTGGTCGGGATCGAGCCCAAACCCCGAAAACTCGCGTCTTCGCCCCTCGCGTACCGCCTGCGCAAGAGCCGGGTCTCCGTGGTCGGTGAAGTAGAGAAATGGCGTTGATGCCGCCCACTCTTCACCCTGAAAGAGCATCGGCACCATCGGCGACAGGATCGTGAGCGCCGCCGCGATCTTCGCGCGCTCGGGGTCGACCAGGTGGCACATGCGCTCGCCCTGGCCCCGGTTCCCGACCTGGTCGTGGTTCTGGCTGTACGCCAGGAAGCGCTCTCCCGGCAGGTTCGCGACCGGTCGGCCGTGCCTTCGGCCCCGGGATTGCGCGTGGTCACCCGCGTGCACGTAGACGTCGCGCAGACTCGTCGCCAGATCGTCTATCCCTGCGAACCCGGCGTAGTAGCCGTGCTGCTCGCCGGTGAGCGCGACGTGCAGCGCGTGGTGAAAGTCGTCGCTCCACTGCGCGTCGATCCCGTACCCGCCGTACGCGCGCGGGGTCACCAGCCGCGGGTCGTTCGAGTCGCTCTCCGCGACCAGGACGAGGCTGCGGCCGAGGTCGACCGAAAGCCGCTCGGTGGCGACCGATAGCTCCTCCAGGAAGTGATATGCGGTGTGGTCGTAGAGCGCGTGGACCGCGTCGATACGCAGTCCGTCGCACCCGTAGTCTCGCATCCACTGCCGGGCATTGTCGATCAGGAAGCTGCGGACCTCATCGCTTCCGGACCCGTCCAGGTTGATCGCGCTGCCCCACGGCGTACGGTACGCGTCGGTGAAGTAGGGTCCGAACTCACCCAGGTAGTTGCCCTCCGGTCCCAGGTGGTTGTAGACGACGTCCATGAGCACGCCAAGCCCGCGCTCGTGGCACGCCGCGACAAACCGCCGCAGACCGTCCGGGCCTCCGTACGATTCGCTGACCGAATAGAGCGCGACCCCGTCGTAGCCCCATCCGCGCGCGCCGGACGCGCTCGCCACCGGCATCACATCGACGTACGTGACTCCGAGCGCGACCAGATCGTCCAGGTGACCAATCGCCCCGTCAAATGATGCGTCGGTGGAGAAGGTTCCGATATGCAGCTCGTAGACGACGGCGGTGGCCCAGGCGGGTGGTGCGTAGCCGGCTGGCATCGACTCTGGTGCGCGCACGGTCCACTGCGATGGTGCATGCACGCCATCGGGTTGGCGGCGTGATCGTGGATCGGGTCGCAGAGGACCTCCGTCGACCGAAAACGCGTACCGGTCACCGTCGCGGATCGGCGTGCCATCCTGCGGATCGCCGAGCGTCCAGTACCCGCGGTCGTCGGAGCCGGGTTGCTCGCGCTCCATCGGGAAGAGCACGTCGTTGATCGACACCTCCATCGTCGACGCGTCGGGGGCCCACACACGAAGTCTCCGATCGTCACTCATGATCCATCTCCAACAGCGCGACCGGGAATCCGGCAAGCAGACGGGCGACCCGGTGCGCACCTCCATCGACGCGGACACCGGTGAACACGTCGGTCCAGCCGCCGTCTGGAATCTCGACCGTCGTGTCGTCCCAATCGCCGGCGAGCGACCACGGGAAGCGAACCGCGATCGTGAGTACAGCAGCGCTGCCGCCGCTGCGGATGAAGCTCACGACGTGGTCGGATCTGGTTCCGTGCGCGTATACCGGCGTGTAGCCGGAATCGCGACCGAACGCACCGGCCCGGCGAGCGCGCACGGCGAGCGCGCGTGAGGTGACCAGGAGCTTCGCCGCGCCATCGGTCCGATTCAGAGTGTCGGCCGCCGACATCGTTTCCAGATCGTCCAGAAGTGCGCTGCGCGCGTCGTAGTCGACCGCTCGCCGATTGTCCGGGTCGACCAGGCTGAAGTCGAATACCTCGTTTCCCTGGTAGATATCGGGGATGCCCGGTGAGGTGAGCTTCAGAAGGACGAGCGACAGCGCGTTTATCGTGCCGGCGGGGTCAATGCTCGCAACCATCTGATCGATCGTCGCGCGCGTGTCGGGGTGAGCGATCACTGCCCGCGCGAAGTCGGCGATCGCGCGTTCGTAATCGCTGTTCGGTTCGGTCCACGACGTGTGGACTTTCGCTTCGCGCACGGCTTTTTCGACATATCCGACGATGCGCGCCTCGTCGATCGGCCACGCGCCGATGAGTGTCTGGTAGATCAGGTACTCGGTCTCGGGATCCGGGAGATCCCCCGTGCGCAACGCCGCCGAGAACTCGCGCATCGTTTCGCAGAATCCGATCCACGCTTCGGGCATTTCGGCGAGTACCGACAGGCGCATCCTGACGTCTTCGCTGCGCTTCGTGTCGTGCGTCGATGTCGCGAGCATCGATGACGGCAGCTTCTCAGCGCGTTGGTGCTGCGCGGCGTGAAACCGTTCGAGCGAGCAGCCGAACACCGATGGGTCACCACCGACCTCGTTCAGCGCGGTGAACCGGCTGTACCTGTAGAACGCGGTATCTTCGGCGCCCTTCGCCATCACCGGGCCCGTGACCTGCTGGATGCGGGTAGCGAGTTCCACCGCGCTGTCGTCACGCCGCTCAAGTCTCATGATCGAACCGAACAGCGCGAACAGGTGCGGATCGATATCGCCGCGCCGTTCGCTCGCTGCTCTCACCGCTGCGTCGATCACCGCACGATCGACCTCGTCGACCGACTCCTGCCCGGCTCTGACGTAGGAGCGGTAGACGGGAAACGACGCGACGAGCGCAGCAAGCGCGTCGTATACCTCGTCGCGGGTGTAGTCGCGGTACTCGCGGTCGCGCGAACAGATCTCCGTGGCGAGCGCGGCCAGTCGGTTCAGATCGCTGCCCAGAAGATCGGAGACGACCCGGTCCTTCTGTTCCTGGAGCAGCGCGGGGTAGTCCACACCCGCGTCTGCGCCAATGAACTGGTGATAGTAGTCGGTGAGAGGTGACGCTCCGCGCGGGTCAACCATCAGTGCGCCGCACAGCGCCATGAAGTCGTAGCCGGTCGTCCCATCGATCGGCCATGTCTCCTGAAGCGATTCCCCCGGATGGAGGATCTTCTCAGCGACGATCCACGTGTCGGGCGCGGCGTCGCGCAGTCTGCGGAAGTAGCCTTCCGGATCGAGTAGTCCGTCGGGATGGTCGATACGCAACCCGTCGACCAGTCCACGCGCTACCCAGTCCAGAACCAGCGCGTGCGAGTCGACGAACGCATCGTCGTCTTCGACGCGAAGTCCGACCAGATCGTTGATATCAAAGAAGCGCCGATAGGCAAGGTCGCTGCGGGCGACGCGCCAGAACGCCAGTCGGTAGTTCTGCCTGACCAGCAGGGCGTCCATCAGCTCGGGGCTCGAGTTGACGCTCTCAACGTCTTCGTCGACGGCGTGACGGATTGTCGGTGCTTCGTCGAGCAATCTCCCAAGGCGTGCGCGGATCACTTCCTTGTCACGATGACGACGACGAGCTTCGGCTCGATTCGTCGTGGTGGCCGCCGGAAGCGCCTCGAGCGCGTCGGCCAGAAAGCCGAGCTCATCGCTGTCGCTCCTTCGGGCCGACCGAAGGAGAACCGGCGCAATCGAACGTGGGTCGATCGGGAACACGTGATCGAAGTAGCGGACCAGGAACGAACCGGCGCGGCGCTCCAATCGGATCTGTCTCCCGTCGACGGCCCGACCGTAGCGGTCGCCGAGTATCGGCAAGAGTATCCGGTTGTTCTCCTCTTCTTCGGAGTAGCTCCAGTCGACGTCGAAGTATGATGCGTAGCGACTCGAAGGCCCGTTCTCAAGGACGTCCCACCACCATCGATTCTCCGCGCCCGATATCGCCATGTGGTTCGGGACAACGTCAACTACCTGACCCAGCCCGTGTTTGCTCAGCACCCGACAGAACCACTCGTGTGCCTTTTCACCACCGAGTTCGGCGTTGACCGAACCGTGATCGACCACGTCGTATCCGTGCATACTGCCAGGGGCCGCCTGGAGATACGGTGAGCAGTACACATGAGTGACACCCAGGTTTGCCAGGTACGGCACGATCCGCGCCGCGGCGTCGAAGTCGAATCCCGGATGCATCTGTATCCGGTAGGTCGCCCGAATTGCCCGCGAGTCGGGAGGTGTCTGCCTCATGCGCTCCGGACCTTCGGGATGCTGCTGCGCGCCGTCGTCCGTTCAGGGTCGCCTTCGGACTGGAGGACGATGATGCTTCTGCTCTCCGTGGGCACCTGCTCGCCCGGGTCGATAGTCGCCTGGTCGTTGGAGAAACCGGCCGTCGTATCGATCGCGATCCGCCACTTGCGCCCCCACTCCTTGCCTGGCATTGTGAACTCGAGTGGCTCGTGGTGCGCGTTGATGATCACGTAGAAAGAGTTGTCGACGACCCTGCGGCCGTACGCATCGGGGGTCGGCACCGCCGAGCCGTTCAGGAAGATTGCGATCGATCTGGCGTGCCCTTCCTTCCAGTAGTCGTCTTCCATCTCGATCCCGGCCGGGGTGAGCCAGCAGATGTCTTCCAGACCGCGGCCATAGACCGCCTGGCCCTGGAACCAGTGCCGTCGCCGGAAGACCGGGTGTTCGCGGCGGAACGCGATGAGTCGACGGGCGAAGTCGAGCAGCCGGTCGTCCGCAGACTGCCAGTCGATCCACGAAAGTTCGTTGTCCTGGCAGTACGTGTTGTTGTTCCCCAGTGCGCTTCGTCCGATCTCATCGCCCGCGGCGACCATCGGGACTCCCTGTGACAGCATCAGCGTTACCAGCAGATTCCGCTTCTGACGGTCGCGCAGCGCAATGATGTCGGGGTCATCGGTCGGACCTTCGACCCCGCAGTTCCACGACCTGTTGTGCGATTCGCCATCACGATTCGACTCGCCGTTCGCGTCGTTACGCTTGTCGTTGTACGAGACCAGATCGGTCAGCGTGAAGCCGTCGTGGCAGGTCACGAAGTTTATACTCGCGTACGGCCGCCGACCGGTGTTCTCGTACAGGTCGGAGCTGCCGGTGAAGCGGTACGCGAACTCGGCAAGCGTGTGACCCTCGCCGCGCCAGAAGTCGCGGATGCAGTCTCGGTACTTTCCGTTCCACTCAGACCATCCGGGCGGGAAGTTCCCGACCTGATACCCGCCTTCGCCGACGTCCCACGGCTCTGCAATCAGTTTGACCTGGCTGATCACCGGGTCCTGCTGGATGATGTCGAAGAAGGCGGAGAGCCGATCGACGTCGTGCAGCTCGCGAGCAAGAGTACTCGCCAGATCGAAGCGGAACCCGTCGACGTGCATCTCCAGGATCCAGTAGCGCAGTGAGTCCATGATCAGCTGGAGCACGTGCGGATGACGCATGTTCAGGCTGTTGCCGGTTCCCGTGTAGTCGACATAGTAGCGTGGGTCATCGCTCGATAGTCGATAGTACGCGCCGTTGTCGATCCCCCTGAAGCAGAGCGTCGGCCCCTTGTGGTTGCCTTCGGCCGTATGGTTGTAGACAACGTCCAGGATCACTTCGATCCCCGCCTTGTGGAGCGTCTTGACCATCTGCTTGAACTCGGCGACCTGCACTGCGGCGGTCTCGCGCGCCGCGTACTCGCTGTGCGGCGCGAAGAACCCGATCGTGTTGTATCCCCAGTAGTTGCGCAGCCCCTTGTCCAGCAGGTGCCCGTCGTGGATGAACTGGTGCACCGGCATCAGTTCGAGCGCGGTGATACCCAGGCGTCTGAAGTAGTCGATCGACGCCGGGTGAGCGAGCGCCGAGTACGTGCCACGCAGCTCCGTGGGGATGTCAGGGTTCACGATCGAAAACCCCTTCACATGGACCTCGTAGATCACCGTGTCGTTCCACGCGACGCGCGGCGCCGAGTCGTCGGACCAGTCGAAGAACGGATTCGTCACGACCGACTTCGGGACGAACGGCGCGCTGTCGGTCGGTTCGGGCTTGCCCGACTCGCCGTCGAACGCGAATACGGCGGGGTTCCACGATACGTCGCCGGCGATCGCCTTTGCGTACGGGTCCAGAAGCAGCTTCGCCGGGTTACAGATGCTGCCTAAGCCCGGTTCCCATGGTCCGTGCACACGAAAGCCGTAGTGCTGTCCTGGGATGAGATTCGGGACGTAGCCGTGCCAGCAGTGGCCGGTCACCTCCGGGAGTGTGTGTCGGGTCTCGCGCCCGTGCTCGTCAAACAGGCAGAGCTCAACCGACTCCGCCACTTCCGAAAACAGAGATATATTGGTGCCGGCACCATCGTAGCGCGCACCGAGCGGGTACGGCTTGCCGGGTCTGATCTCCATGGCTCCCCTCACTCCATAGTATCGTGGCACAGCCGGGTGGGGACAAGGGTGTGTGTGCCCGCGGGTCGCTTCGGTTCGATTGCGGACCGTCATCCCGTCTGGTAAGATACACCGAATGAACGTTCTCATGATTTCGGTAGATGACATGCGCCCGTTATTGGGTGCGTACGGTTGCCCCGAGATGATAACTCCGCACATCGACCGGTTGTGTGCTGAGGGTGTTCGGTTCACCCGCGCCTACTGCCAGGTACCGGTCTGCGGCGCGTCGCGGGCATCGCTGCTGACAGGTGTTCGGCCGACCGCTGACCGGTTCGTGTCGTACGCGTCACGGGCGGACCAAGACGCACCATCGGTCCCGACACTGCTGCACCACCTTCGTGACAATGGGTACGAGCTGGTCGGGAACCACAAAGTGTTCCACGACCGAGCTGACCATGCTGCGGTGTGGCACCGGTATCTCCAATCACGCCTTCCCGGATTCCCCGGGCCATACTACGGTCGCGATGCGATGAGGATGTACGATTCCGCCATGGACAGACCTGTTCGCGCCGGAGTGCCCACGTGGGTCCATGCCGGCCCGGCGTGGGAGTGCGAACAGGTCGAGGATGTTGCGTATCACGACGGTGAGGCGGCCGACTTCGCGATTCGCGAGATCGGTCGCCTCGCAGACGCGGCCGGGCCGTGGATGGTTGCTTACGGTTCAGTCGACGTTCACCTCCCGTTCACCGCTCCGAAGCCGTATTGGGATCTTTATGATCCGACCGCACTTCGCCTGCCTGATCACACTGAGCGTCCCGTCGCCATTCCGGAACAGGCACTCCACGCGTGGGGAGAGTTGCGCAACTACTGTGGAATTCCGGCGTCCGGCCCACTCGACGATTTAGCCGCCCGCGCTCTGATCCACGGATACCGTGCTGGCATCTCGTATCTGGATGCACAGATCGGGCGCATTCTCGATGTCCTCGACCGTCATCGTCTGTGGGACTCCACAATCGTGGTGTTGTGGGTCGATCACGGGTTCACCCTTGGTGAGCACGGCCTGTGGTGCAAGCACTGTCTCTACGAGACCGCTCTTCGCGTGCCGCTGATTGTGAGGGCTCCGGCCTCGCTTGGGCTGCCATCGGGTGCAGCCATCGATACGGTTGTGGAGAATCTCGATATCTACCCAACGATTTGTGACCTCGCAGGCCTTCGGACGCCAGCGCATGTCGAGGGCCGGTCGCTGATCCCGCTCCTGCGCAATGCAGGAAACACGCTTCCCGGCCGCGCGTACTCCCGGTATAGAGCCGGCGAGTCAGTCCGGACAGATAGGTATCGCTACAGCGAGTGGCGCGAAGACGACAAGATCGTTGCACGAACGCTCTTCGACCTCGCCGTCGATCCGGATGAACAGTGCAATATCGCGGATGAGGAGACGTCGCGTTCGATCACAGAATCGTTTTCGAGCGAGCTCGACGCACTCCGAGGCTCGTCAAGGCTGTCAGGCTGACCACCGATTCTCACGCTCTGCGACGTGGCCGTTGAGCTCGCGTTCGCTGTCCTCAGCATAGATTCCGTTGATCGTACTAACCACCCGCTGCGCTACGGGCTCACCGCCGCCCGATCGATGCACCAGCTCCGCGTGGTCGATCGTATTGATCCGCCAGCGCTCGGAGTTACACCACTCTGTAGGACATTACCGTATCAGGCCCCGGTGCGCGGGCAATGTAACCTTGACAACAGCGTACTTTTCTTGTCACGATAGGTTCATTATGGCCTCCGGTTCCCGCAGGGTCTCCGGTGTCGTGACCCGATACACGATGCTTTTCGGTGCAGTCTTCTTCCTGCCACTCGCCACCTTCGTACTCGTTAACTCATTCTTCGTCATCGGCTCGGTCGAGACGATCATCGCCGAGTCATACCGTCAGGAACTCCAGCAGGTGCGCATCTTTCTTGAAGCTGAGATCGGCCGGCTGCGTAGCGTGTCCCAAGCGATCGTTCGACACGAGACGCTGCGGGAGTTCTGGTACCAGGATTCGGAGTTCAACAGCGGATCCGGATTTCGTTCGCTCCAGGAGATCGGAATTGTAAGCGGTTTCTTCGATCACATCGTGCTGATATCGAACTCTCGAGGCTACGTATTGACGAACCGTGGATCGTTTGCGCCCGAGGAGTTCTTCACGCGCATTTACGTGCGGCCTGGATGGGATCGGCGCAACATAGCGTGGAATCTTCGCGCGATCACTGCCGAGCGGACAGAGCTGC
>RECL01000263.1 GCA_007694025.1 Spirochaetaceae bacterium | reverse complement strand
TCGATCCACGGCCCCTGGAGCGTCGCCGCGACGCCCGCCGGGTTCGTGAGCCCGGCGAAGCAGTAGAGCCCGAAGTCGTGGATCTCCTGGAGCGTCTGGTTCGGAAGATCGATCGCTGCAACCCGTTCCCAGTATCCGGCCCACCACGCGCGCGTCTGCGCGCGCAGCGTGGCAACTCCGTCGAAGCGGTCGTCGGTACCGGCCGACGACGCGTCGAACGCGCCGTCGAACCGGTCGACGCGCATCACGATCGTGTCTCGGTTCGTCCGCCACGCGACCGACACGCCGGGGTCTGCCGGTAGTTTCCAGCTCCACCCGGCGATATCCTCACCGACCGTGAAGCGCTCCGGGGCGGCGAAAGAAAGCGAGGCCAGCCGTTCGTCGAAGATGTCCCAACTGGTGACCGGGGAGATCGCTTCTACCTCCGACGTGCCGGAAAGCCACGCGACGTCGCGTTCGGGATGCAGTCCGATCTCGATGCGTTTGCGCGCACCGTTGCGGCTGTACCATACCGAAACGGACCCGTCGCGAAGCGACAGCTCCGCTGACTCGATCGTGCAGCCACGGTCGAGCGTCAGGTCGATCCGGCCAACCGGGACAACCGACGGTCGGATCGGAACGCCGGGCCTTCCTTCGGTCGCCGGCCTGAAGATCCGCTTGATGCCGGCCGCGTCGCCGGCCTCAAGGCGCGCGCGGATTGCCGGGTAGTTCTGCTCGGCCGTCCACGGCATGCCTCCACGGTGGTCCCAGAGGTCGGCGCGGCCGATCGTGATGCGCAGCGTACGCGCATCGCCCCAGACCAGCAGGCCGGTGCGCGCATTACCGAGCGGAACTCCGGTGTGGGTGCGGGGCAGCGGGAAACTCCATGAAAGCGTGTTCGTCATACCGCCAGACGATGCCGGTCGGCCAATCGCGTGTCAAGGTGTCCGCTACGACTTCCAGAATCCGCGGGTGAACAGCACAAGGACCGTGTAGATCTCCAGGCGACCGGTGAGCATGATCGCGCTCAGGAACCATTTGATGTAGTCCTGGAAGAACGCGTAGTTCTCTACCGGTCCGATCCGACCGAATCCGGGCCCGATGTTCCCGAGCGTCGCCAGCGCAGTCGTGACGCTTGTCAGCAGGTCGTGGCCACCACTCGCGACGACTATCGTCGTAGCTATGAGCAGGAAGACGTAGAGAAACGCGAACCCGGCGATCGAATAGACGATTGACTTGCGCAGAGGCTGGCCGTTCATGCGAAGCGTGAAGATCCCGCGCGAGTGGAGGAGGTAGCGCATCTCGTTGAACCCGAGCCTGATGATCGTGACGATCCGCACGACCTTGATGCCGCCTCCGGTCGATCCGGCCGATCCGCCGATGAACATCAGCGCGAACAGGAGCCCCTGCGCGAAGTCGGGCCACAGCGCGAAGTCGGCTGTTGCGTAGCCGGTCGTCGTGAGGATGCTCGCCGACTGGAAGCCCGCGAACCGGAGGCTCTCCCCGATCGAGTCGTACGCGCGGCCGTAGAGCGTGACCGCAATCGCGATCGTGGTGACCGCGAAGATGCCCAGATACGCCTTGAGCTCGGTGTTCCGTGCAAGCGAACCGACGTGGCCGATCAGAGCACGGTAGTAGAGGATGAAGTTGACACCGGCCGCGAGCATGAACACCGTGATCACGACGTCCACGTAGGCGCTCTGGTAGTGCCCGACGCTGGCCGCGCGCGGGCTGAACCCTCCGGTCGCGAGCGTTCCGAACGTATGCGTCAGCGCGTCGTAGAGCGACATCCTGCCGAGCATCAACAGGACCGTCTGAAGGACGGTCAGCCCTATGTAGATGAGCCACAGGATCTTCGCGGTCTCGGTGATCTTCGGCGTGAGCCGGTCCATCGAAGGGCCCGGCGCCTCTGCCTTCATGATCTGGTAGCCCCCGACGCCGAGCAGCGGCAGGATCGCGACGGTCAGCACTATAATCCCCATTCCGCCGAGCCAGTGCGTCAGCGACCGCCAGAAGAGCAACGAGCGCGGCAGCGCTTCGATGTCGGTGAGGATGGTCGCCCCGGTGGTCGTGAAGCCACTCATCGTTTCGAAGAACGCGTCGACGAACCGCGGGATCTCTCCGGAGATCACGAACGGGAGCGATCCGACTGCGGCCGCGGAGAGCCAGCTCGCGGTCACAAGGAAGAAGCCCGACTTCATCGACATCGACTCGCGCCGCCCACGGGTCAGCAGGAGCAGCAGGCCTGCTGGCAGCGACACCGAGCCAATCGGTACCAGAAACGCCGCGTACAGTGCCGACTCCCCCGATGCGACCGCGACGACGAGCGGCGCGAACATGAACGCGACGATGATGAGCAGGAGCGCTGCGAGCACGCGCGCGATCAGCGTCGCGTTCATGCCGGTCCGGTGAACAGCTGCTGCAGCGGCTCGATCGACTCTCGCCTGCTGATGACGATCACGCGGTCGCCCCCTTCGAGCGTCTGAGCGCCGTCGGGAACGCGCGTTTCACCCTTACGAAGCAGGCTCACGATCAGCGTGTCGCGTGGCAGCTTCAGATCGCGGATCGCGGTGCCCGATGCGATGCTTTGCATGTCGACGCGGATGTCCATCACCTCAAGCTCGCCGTTCGCAATCGAGTGTACGCTGCGGACGTTGCCGCGCCGGACAATTCGCAGAATCGAGTTCACCATGCTGTTCTTGATGCTGACCGGCACGTCGACGCCGAGTTGCGATGCGATCCGGGTGTAGTTTGTCTTGTTCACGAGCGCGATCGACCGACGGATCCCGATCGACTTGGCGTATACCGCGGCTATCAGATTCAGTTCCTGATTCCCGGTGACCGCGACGATCAGGTCGGAGTTCGCGAAGTGCTCTTCTTCGAACACGCCCTCGTCGCTCACGTCGGCGTGGATCACGAGCGCGTCCGACAGCATCTGCGACAGCTCCTTGCACCGCGCGTAGTCGCGGTCGACGATCTTGACGCTGTACCGCCTCCGGGCAGTAGCGGCGCGAAGTAACCGGCCGATGATGTTCGCCGGCCGCTTGTCCTCGAGGAGAAACGTCGCGACGCGCTGCCCGACCTTTCCGCCCCCGACGATGACGATCTTTCGAATTTCCGCCTTCGGCTTGCCGATGCGCTGGTAGAGTCGATCGAAGTGGTCTTCGGTGGCTACCAGATAGAGCAGGTCGCCCGGCTCGATCCGCGTTTGTCCCGCCGGGATCATGAACTCGTCGTTTCGCAGGATGATCGCGACCAGGAACGGGACGTCGACATCGCGTCCGATCTCTGCGAGCGTGCGATTCGCGAAGATCGATCGCTCCTCAACGGTGAGGTGTCTCATCTGCGTCGACGACTGGTCGAACAGCACGATGTCGCTGACCGCTCCGTGCTCGATCGTGCGGATGATCGACTCTGCGGCCACGATCTCCGGATTCACGATGTAGTCGATCCCAAGGAAGTTGCGCTGAGCGAGTCCGGAGCTCGAGTAGTCGATGTTCCGTACGCGCGCGATCTTGCACGGAACGCTGAACTCGCTTTCAACGAGCGCGCAGGAGATCAGGTTCACCTCGTCGTTGTCGGTTACCGCGACGAAGAAGTCGGCTTCGGCGGTTCCGGCGTCGCGGAGGACCTGGACGCTGTTTCCCTGGTCGGTGATCACCATGCAGTCGAGCCGGTTCGACGCGAGTCGCGCCTGTTCGGGATCGCGCTCGATCAGCACGACGTCCTTCTTTTCGTCGATGAGTTGCATCGCGAGTTGCGTGCCGACGGCGCCCGCGCCGACGATGACGACCTTCATGACTCCTAAGCGTACCGGCGGCCGGTATGCCTGTCAAATCTTGGGCGCGGCGCGCCGACGGTGTCGCTGGTCTGTCCCCGACGAATCTGATACGCTTTCGCCATGGCTCAGACAGTTGATGACAAGAAGGTCATCTATTCGATGCACCGCGTCTGTCGGTCTCACGGGACGCGCCAGGTGCTTAAGGACATCACCCTCGGCTACTTCTACGGCGCGAAGATAGGCGTGCTCGGGCTCAACGGCGCCGGCAAGTCGAGCCTCCTTCGGATCATGGCGGGCGTCGACGATGATTACACCGGCGACATCGCGATCGCTCCCGGGTACACGATCGGCTTTCTGGAACAGGAGCCCGATCTTGCCGCCGGCAAGACCGTCAGGGAGATCGTCAGCGAAGGGGTGCAGGAGATCGTCGATCTCCTGGCGGAGTTTGATCGCGTCAACGAGGCGTACGGAGACCCCGAAGCCGACTACGATAAGCTCGGTGAAAAGCAGGCCGCGCTCCAGGAGAAGCTCGACGCGGTCGGCGCGTGGGACCTGGATGCGCGGCTCGAGCTCGCGATGGACGCGCTGCGCTGTCCGCCCGCGGATCAGGTCGTCGACGTGCTGTCGGGCGGCGAACGGCGCCGCGTGGCGCTCTGCCGTCTCCTTCTCAGGAAGCCCGACATCCTGCTCCTGGACGAACCGACGAACCACCTGGACGCCGAGACCGTCGCGTGGCTCGAGCGCCATCTGCGCGACTACGCCGGCACCGTGATCGCCGTCACGCACGATCGCTACTTCCTGGACAATGTGGCGGGCTGGATTCTCGAGCTCGATCGCGGCGAGGGGATCCCGTGGAAGGGCAACTACTCGAGCTGGCTCGAGCAGAAGCAGATGCGGCTGCAGCAGGAGGAGAAAGGCGAGAGCCAGCGGCAGAAGACGCTCCAGCGCGAGCTCGACTGGGTACGCCTGAGTCCGAAGGGACGCCACGCGAAGTCCAAGTCGCGGATCACGCACTACGAGCAGCTCCTTGCCGACGGCGCGCGCGAGCGCGAGCGCGAGACCCGGCTGGTCCTGCCCTCCGGGCCTCGGCTCGGGAACGTCGTGATCGAAGCGAACGCGGTGAAAAAGGCGTTCGGCGACAAGCTGCTGTTCGAGGATCTGTCGTTCACGGTCCCTCCCGGGGCGGTGGTCGGGATCGTCGGTCCAAACGGCGCCGGAAAGACGACGCTGTTCCGGCTGATCATCGGTGAGGAGCAGGTCGACGACGGGATGCTGCGGCTTGGTGAGACGGTGAAGCTCGCGTACGCCGATCAGGCGCGCGACCGGCTCGATCCGAAGAAGAGCGTCTGGGAGCAGCTCTCCGACGGGTTGCCGATCATCAGATTGGGTGAGGCGCGCGAAGTCAACTCGCGCGCGTACTGCTCGTGGTTCAACTTCTCCGGGACCGACCAGCAGAAGCCGGTCGGCGTGCTGTCGGGTGGTGAACGGAATCGGCTGAACCTGGCGATGATGGTCAAGGAGTGCGCGAACGTGCTTCTGCTCGACGAGCCGACCAACGACCTGGACGTCAATACGCTGCGGGCGCTCGAAGAGGCGATCGATGAGTTTGCCGGGTGCGCGCTGGTGATCAGCCACGACCGCTGGTTCCTCGACCGCATCTGCACGCATTTGCTCGCGTTCGAGGACGGTGACGTGGTCTGGTTCGACGGGACGTGGAGCGAGTACGTCGAGGATCGACGCCGGCGACTGGGGTCCGCAGCCGACCGGCCGCACCGCTACGTCTACCGCAATCTGACACGATAGCGAAACTGGTGGACGCGGCACTCCTGACGCGAAAACTCCGAGCGTTGCGTCGGCTCGAGCGCCGACTCTCCGGCGGAGCGTCGCCGGTGTTCGATTCGTTCTTCTCGTTCGACCGCGACGCGCGGGTCAAATTTCCGTTCACGATGCTGCTCGTGTTCGATGGCGAGTCTCGCGCCGCCGCGTTTCGTTCGTTCGTTGATGAGCTGTGGATAGGCCGGCTCTCAGGCGGCACGTCGGGCGCTCTGGCAACCGACCGTCGTTCCGTGCTGTTGCAGGCACTCGATCTCCCGATGGACGCGACTCCTCAGGAGATAACCCGACGATTCCGGGAGCGCGCGCGCGAACTGCACCCGGACCTTGGCGGCGATCACGACCTGATGGTAGAGCTCCTCGCGCTACGGGACGAATCATTCCTGTTTGAAGATGACTGAAATAGTATTACTTTTGGCATCTTGGAGGTTCTGATGACTAACGAAACGATGTCAGTGACCCGTGTTGGTGCCCTCAGCAGGCCGTGGGGATCGCGAGCGTTGATCGCCGCGATGATGATGGTATTGGCTGCCGGTCTGGCGGTCGCGCAGCCGCAGCCGAGTGTTACCGACGCCGGCGATGGATGGAGTCGCGCGGAGCTCGGCGGCGGATTCGTCTTTGAGTGGACGGTCGACGGCGATGAGATCGAAGGTAAGATCTCGGCCCCGACCACAGGGTGGGTCGCGATCGGGTTCAACCCGACCAACCGGATGCAGGGCGCGACGTACGTGATCGGGTACGTGCAGAACAACACCGTGAACATGCGCCACGACTGGGGGCACACGCCTACCGGCCATCAGGCGGTCACCGCCGCCGGCGGTACCAGCAGGCTGACCGCGATTGGCGGGAGTGAGCGGAATGGCCGGACGGAGCTGCACTTCAGGCTTCCGATGAATCCCGGTGACCGGTTCTTCTCTCCGATCAAGGCGGGCGAAAGGAACACGGTGATCTGGGCGTTCGGACCGAACGGGTCGAATAACTACACCGCGTACCACGCGCAGCGCGGCGCGGTAACGATCGCGTTCTAGCTCCGCTGTAACCGGGTGGGGTGGCGCACACCCCATCCTGTGATACAATACCGTATGACTCAACAAGACGTATCGAAGGGTCCATCCGCGATCGGCGGCATCCTTGTTGTCATAGCGGTCGGCGTGATCGTGTTCCCATTGATCTGGTGGATGCGCGAGCTGCTTCAGGTGCTCACGCCACCGCTCGATGCGACCTACGTCGGACTCTACCTGCCGGCACGCGGCTTTGCGCTCGTCGGGTTCGTGCTGATGTTCTACCAGTTTGTGCTGAGCGCCCACCTGCCGCCCCTGGAGCGAGTGTGGAAGCGGTACAAGCTCATCGGCGCCCACCGGACGATCGGCAAGATCGGGTTCCTGCTGATGCTGCTCCACGGTGTGATGATGCTCACGTACGATCTGGTACTCATGGGACAGATCGTGCTCTACACCGAGAAGACCCTGGGGTTGATCGCGTTGATCCTGCTGATAATCGCCGTCGTCGCCGCGTGGTTCTTCAAACCGCTCAAGCTGCCGCTCAAGACCTGGAGAGCGATCCACCTGCTTGCCTACATCGTCTTCCCGCTCGTGTTCCACCACGGCATATCGATCGGCACGACAGTCAACTCCGCGCGTCCGGTCTACTGGTTGTTCGTGGTGCTCTTTGGCGTGTATGCTCTGCTGGTGATCTACCGGATCGTCCGGCTGTTCACCGAACGGGCGGGGCGAAAGCCGGCGTCGACCTGACGGGTCGTAGCGACACGCAAACCGACCAAAGAAAGGCAGGAAGCGCATGGAACATACCGATCGTCGTGGGACGGCTCGCGGATCTCTGCTGGTCGACGCGTCGGCGCTGAACGCCGGGCTCGGCGCGCAGGGGCTCGTCGTCGTCGACACTCGTGGCGAAGGCGAGTACGCGAAGGCTCACGTGCCGGGTGCGCTTTCCTTCCCGGTGACACGACTCTCCGACCCCGAGTCTGACCGGTCGGAGCTCCTTCCGGTCGACGCGATCGCTGACGCGCTCGGACGCGCCGGGATACCCGATGCCGGTACGCTCGTCCTCTACGACGACAGCGGGCTGGTGCCGTCGGCGCGCGTGTTCTGGGCGCTCGAGCACCTGGGACGGTCCGACATGGCGCTGCTGAACGGCGGATTCACTGCGTGGCGCGCCGCTGGGTATCCCGTCGAGACCGGGGCGCCTGTTGCCAGCGCGACCAGATTCACGGCGGCAGTCGTGCCCGAACGGCGCGCGTGGAAGGACGACGTACTCGCTCTGATGCGCCGCGACGGGGTACGTATCGTCGACGCGCGATCGGCCGACGAGTACGCCGGGCGCAGCTCCACCGCCGCCCGCGAAGGACACATCCCGACCGCGGTTCACGTTAACTGGGAGCAGCATATCGCGGGCCTGCTCGACCCGACGTTCAAACCGATCGATGAGCTGCGCTCGCTCTACGCCGATGCCGGTGTTACTCCCGACAACCGGGTGATCACGTACTGCCGATCGGGTGCGCGATCGTCGCACTCGTATTTCGTCCTCCGGATGCTCGGGTACGAGCACGTCGCGAACTACGTCGACTCGTGGCTCGAGTGGGGGAACGATCCCGACGTCCCGATCGAGTAGTATCAACGACCGCGCCGTTCCGTGAGGCCGCGCGCGATGCGGGTGAAGGCCGGAAAGAACTCGCTCATGCGCGCGTGCGGACCCGGGGCGTCGCCGTGAAGGCCGTCGGTGTATCCGATCGAGCGAAACGCGTCCAGAATCGCCTGGTCGCGCGATGCCACGTGGATTGGCACCGACCGCGTCGCGTCGGGTTCGCGTATCGGTCGCTGCGGCTGGTGATCGCCAAGGATCACGATGATCGGCTCGCTTTCGTGGTCCAAAAGCTCTTCGATGTACTTCGCGATCACGTCGAACACGTAGCGCAGCGATGCGACGTACCCCTCATCCATCTGTGTTCCGCCGGTCCACGTGTTGTTGAACGTGAGAATCTGATCGGCGCGCTCCGTGTACACCTCACCACCACCGAGTAGCTCCCACTCCTCGATCACCGGGGGGATCCTGTTGAACGGCGTGTGGCTGCTGACGAGCTGGTAGTAGACCAGAAGCGGGCGGTCGTGGGCCTCCCCCCCGGAAGCGCGTAGCTCGCCGATTCGCTGGTGCGTACGCCAAATTGAGTACTGGTCGGGCGTCGCGACGTAAGAGAAGATCGGTCCGCGATACCCGATCTGCCGACCGTAGGCGAGCATCGACTCCTCAAAACGGTAGAGATCCCATCCTTCGGGCCACTCTCCGTGCACCGTTCCGGGTCGGATCGTGAACGTGTAATATCCGCCGTCGTGGAGCAGTCCGGTCAGCGTCGGGAGACCCGCGCCGTAGAGCTGCTCAAAACCCTGCTGGGTCGCAATCCACTGGCCGGTCAGCAGTGTCGCTTCCGCTATCCACGAAAACCCACCAGCGACCGGCGCTTCCAGGGCGCTTGACACGACGCTGTGTCCGTTGTCGGCAAGGGCCGCTTCGAGCCGACGCAGCGACGGCGCGAGCTGCCGGTTGATGTCGTCGCGCGTGAACGCGACGACACCGTACGCTTCTACCATGAAGACGTAGACGTCGCGATCGCGAAGCCCGGGGAATGCGTACTGCGCGCGATCCGGGTCCAACCCATCATCGGCGGTGATCTCGCCGCCGGAACGCGCCTCGCCGCCGGCCGCAACGTCTTCGTAGGCGGCGAACTCCACCCGACCGTCTTCCTGCCACGACAGAACCGTGATCGCGGTCAACGAGTCGGGTACCCCGAACCCGACGCTGACGACCGCCAGGAGCGCCGTCCCGCCGATAGCCGCCCGCAGCCGGATCGGCGGCATCGTGATCTCCTCGGCGGCGCGCACAATCAGCACGCCCGCGACAAAGAGCGCGGCGAAGATCAGCGCGACGGCGATCGGCGTCAGCACGTCGACGATTGGACCGATCTCTCCAAGGAGCAGCAGCAGGCCCCCGCGAGTCATCGGAATGTCGAGCCGCGGCGCAAAAGAACGCGCGTACACGTACTCGAAGAGTGTCTCAGCGACAGAGAACCCGATCATCAGACCGAGCGTGACTCCTGCCGCACCGCGCGCAGCCAGCCACGCCGCGCGTCGCGATGCTGCCGCGCCCTGGCGTAACCAGGCGATGCCGTACGCGATCCACGCGAACACAATCGTTTCCGGCAATGGTACGAGCGCGAGCAGTGGCGCCCCCGCGGGGATCCATCGGTAGGTCGACAGCAACGCGTTCGTACCGACGAACAGCACGGTCGCCACTACGATCCGCCGCGTCCGCGTAGACCGCGCCTGCTGCGCGGCTCCGTTATCGTATGAACTTTTATCCATGACGACCAAAATGTACCATCTTCCGGTAGAGTTTTGTTATCATTGCGGAATGGGCAAGATCGTTCCGTCGGTCGACGACGCTCGCGCCGCGTCCGATAGCTTTGATCGGGCGTACCGGCTGTGGGTCCGCGCGCAGTGCAGCTTCGTCGCCGTGGCGCTTCTGACCGCGCTACCGTTCGTGCCGGTCCTCTCTTCGTGGACCGCGCTCGCGCTCGCGCTGTGGGGTCCCGCCGCGATGGCCGTTCTGTTCGTCGTTGCGGTCAGGACCGCGCCGGCGACGATCGGCAACCCGGTTCCGCACATTCTGACCGGACTGCGTCTGGTGTCCGCCACCGGCCTGCTGGTCCTGACCTGGCGTATCGGGATCGAGACCGGACGGTGGGACGGCGGATTCGACGAGCTACCGCACATGGTGCTCTCCGACGCGCAACAGTGGTGGCTGTTCGCGGTTCTGGTCGTTGCGGCGATCACCGATTTCATCGACGGGAAGGTCGCTCGCTACCTGGGTCCGAAGGGCTTCGGCTCGGTCTGGGACATGGAAAATGACTCGTACTACGCGCTCGCGCTGAGCGTCGCCGCGTGGCTGACCCGAGGAGTGCCCGCCTTCGTGCTCGCGATCGGCGCGATGCGCTACCTCTACTTCTTCGTCGTCCGCGCGGTCGGCGATCCGCCCGACTACCCGCCGGCGTTCAAGCTCTTCTCACGAACCGTGACCGCCACGCTGATCACCGTCCTGGTTGCGGTGTTCTTTCCCCCGCTCGGTCTGATGGCGCGAACGATCGCCGTGGCCGTTGCGCTGGCCCTGCAGCTCGTGGCGTTCGGGTGGGACTTCGCGCTGCAGCTTCGGGCCGGGAACGTCCGGCTGCGGTTGGCCCGCGGTCCGCGCGGCTACGACTCCTGACCCGTGGAAGACCGACCCCGGGATTTCTGGATGCTCGTGGTCGGGAACGCCGTGTCCACCCTGGGCAATGCAGTCTATCTGGTCGCGGTCCTGCTGCTTTTGAAGGAGCTGACAGAGTCGGCCTTCGTGATGGGGTTGTTCCAGTTTGTCGCGATTGCTCCGGGCTTTTTCCTGAGCCCCGTGACCGGAGCGCTGGTCGACCGGATGTCGCGGCGCACCGTGATCATCGTCGCCGACCTGTTTCGTGGAGTGGTGATGATTGCTGCAAGCGGGCTCCTGCTCTTTCCGGCGACTCGGAGCGCGTTCGTTGTGCTCATCGCCGCGACCTGCATCGGTATCGGAAACGCGTTCTTTGTTCCCGCTGTTCAGGCGCTCATCCCGTCGCTCGTTCCCGCGTCCAAGCTTCGGTGGGCGAACGGGGTCCGCGCCGGTGGAACGCAGCTGTTCAACCTCGCGGGCAATGCCGTCGGCGGGTTGCTGTACGTGGTGCTCGGCGCACCGCTGCTCTTTCTGATCAACGGCGCGTCATTCGTTCTTTCAGCGCTTCAGGAGAGCTTCATCCGCCCCGACGCGTCAGTGGGTGC
>RECL01000225.1 GCA_007694025.1 Spirochaetaceae bacterium | reverse complement strand
GTTCGTTCGTGCGGGCGGCGTCGCCGGGGATCGATAGAGCGGCCCTTCGGTCGCGTCCTTCGCGAGCGTTGTACCGGCGCACGTGATCACGCTGACACCACCAAGGAGATCGTCGCGCCGGACGATCCGGTAGTCGGGATCGGTCGCCACGGCAGCCGCGTGAAGGTTCGCTCCGTTGTCCGCCTCTTCCAGGCAGTAGCAGAGCGGTCCGCGCAGAACAGCGATCCGGCCGAAGTCGGCCTTCACGCGTGGATCGGCGCAGACAGTGCGGACAGGCATCGGAAGATCGAGCGCGATCCGGTCGCCCGAGCGCCACTGCCGGCTGAGGAGCGCGTACCCGCGCTTCTGCACCGCGGCGATGTCCACCCGCTCGCCATTGACGGAGAGCGCCGGACCGTCGCACCATCCCGGCAGGCGAACCGCGATCGACGCTGGCGCATCCGGTGCTCGCGACACCCGGAGCGTAATCGACCCGTCCCACGGATAGTCACCGGCTACCTCGATTTCAACACCCCCCACCTCGAGTTCGGCCGACACGGTCCCGCCCACGAAGTGGTCGACGTAGAGCGTATCGCCGGCCGCGCGGGCGGCGTAGTCGCCGAGCGACGCTATAATGCGCGCGACGTTTGGCGGGCAGCACGCGCATCCGTACCACTTCTGCCGCCGGTACTTCGCGTGCGCGTGCGTTCCGTTCGTGTCGCACACGCGTGGATCGACGGCGAGCGGGTTCACGTAGAAGTAGCGCTCACCGTCCAGGCTCAGCCCGCTGATCACACCGTTGTAGAGCGCGCGCTCGGCGACGTCGACGTAGCGCGCGTCATTGTCCAGAGTCGCCATCCGGTGCGCGAAGATGAACAGCCCTATCGACGCGCACGTTTCGGCGTACGCCGTGTCGTTGGGGAGGTCGTAGTCGGTCGTGAACTGCTCGCCGTGACTGCTCGATCCGATCCCACCGGTGACGTACATGCGACGCTCGGTCGTGCTCTCCCACAGCGCGCGGCACGCGTCGGCAAGCGCTGCGTCGCCGGTCTCGATCGCGATGTCGGCCATCGCGACGTACTGGTACATCGCGCGGACCGAATGGCCGACCGCGTCGCGCTGATCGCGGACCGGGACGTGCGACTGCTGGTAGTCGTGCACGAGCGGCGAGTTCCAGATCTGGACGAAGTCGGATGACGCGGCCTCCACGTCGAAGTAGTAGGGGGTGCGTCCGCGCTCGTCGATGAAGTAGCGCGCAAGCTCCATGAACCGGTGCTCGCCGGTGGTGCGGTAGAGCTTCATCAGCGCGAGCTCGATCTCCTGGTGGCCGGGGTACCCGCGCCTCTTGCCCGGCTCGCGACCGAACACCGTTGCGATGTAGTCGGCGAGCCTGATCACGACGTCCAGGAGCTTCCGGTCGCCGGTGCCGCGGAAGACCGCGATTCCCGCCTCGATCATGTGACCCGCGACGTAGAGCTCGTGCGCCTGACGGAGGTTGGCCCACCGCGCGTCGGGACGCTTCACCGTGAAGTAGGTGTTGAGGTAGCCGTCGGGTTGCTGCGCGGCGGCGACGGCGTCCACCGCGTCGCGGACCTGGCCTTCGAGTTGCTGCCGGGCTTCCGCCGGGTACTCCGGATCCTCGCTCGTGTTCTCCATCGCGTACCCGGCCGCCTCGATCCACTTGGCCAGATCGCTGTCCTGGAAGACCATTCCGTCGTACTCGCCCTCGCTCATCCCCGCGGCGATCCGGAAGTTCTCCACGCTGTGGCTCTTCGGCGCGTCGGGGATTTCGTCATTGAGCGCCTTCCACTGGTAGGGGATCACACGCTCGTTGTTCAGCCTCTGATACGCGCGCCAGAAGCCCGATGTGACGTGTACTCGCGCATGGTATGGTGATCTATGCGGCATCTGCTCCTCCGTTGCGTGACCCGACTGTTTCGGGATCATACCACAGGATCCGACCTCGACGCTCTTCGATTGACAACCCGACTGAGACACCCTACGGTGACGTGGTCTACAGAAGGGAGACTGCCAGTATGAACCGAATCGTTCTCAACGTTGATGCCGCATCGACCCGGATCAGCCGTCACGTCTATGGACACTTTGCCGAGCATCTGGGGAGATGTATCTACGACGGCTTCTGGGTCGGCACCGACTCACCGATTCCGAACACCCGTGGCATCCGCAACGATCTGGTCGACGCGTTGCGCGCGATCGACATCCCCAATCTCAGGTGGCCCGGCGGCTGCTTCGCCGACGACTACCACTGGCGCGACGGCGTTGGCCCGCAGGCGCAGCGAGCGTCGATGGTGAACGCTCACTGGGGCGGCGTGACCGAGGACAACTCCTTCGGGACCCACGAGTTCATGGACCTGTGCGAATTGCTCGCGTGCGAGCCGTACGTCTGCGGCAACGTCGGAAGCGGCACCGTGCGCGAAATGTCCGACTGGGTCCAGTACATGACCGCGTCGGCGTCGTGCCCGATGTCCGATCTGCGTGCCGCGAACGGCCGTCCCGATCCGTGGAAGGTCCGGTACTGGGGTGTCGGTAACGAGACCTGGGGCTGCGGCGGCAACATGCGCGTCGAGTACTACGCCGACGTCTATCGCCGGTACGCGACGTATCTGCGCAACCAGCCCGACAACCGGCTCTACCGGATCGCAGTCGGCGCCAACAGCGATGACTACCACTGGACCGACGTGATGATGCGTGACGCCGGCCCGATGATGGACGGCCTGTCGCTCCACTACTACACGGTGACAGGCTCATGGAGCAAGAAGGGGTCGGCAACCGAGTTCTCAGCCGATGAGTGGATGACGTGCATGCGCAAGGCGTACCGCATCGAGGAGCTTGTCACCCGGCACGCGACGATCATGGACCGCTACGATCCGGACAAGCGCGTCGGTCTCATTGTGGACGAGTGGGGAACGTGGCACGACGTCGAGCCCGGCACCAATCCCGGGTTCCTCTACCAGCAGAACACGCTGCGCGACGCGCTCGTCGCGGGCCTGAGCCTTAACAGCTTCAACACGCACGCCGACCGCGTTCACATGGCGAACATCGCGCAGACGATCAACGTGCTCCAGGCGATGGCGCTGACAAGCGCTGAACGGCTGGTACTCACGCCAACCTACCACGTGTTCGAAATGTACAAGGGCCATCAGAACGCGAGTCTGATCCCGCTCGTCCTGGACATCGAGCAGATCGAGTTCGACGGTGCTCAGATACCGCGCGTCAGCGCGTCTGCAAGCGTCAGCGACGCCGGGCGGGTGCTTGTGACGCTCTGCAACCTTGATCCGTCGGCGCCAACGACGCTGACGTGCGAGCTGCGCGGCGTGCGGGCTACTTCGGTAACCGGACGGGTGCTCACCGCCCCTGAGACGAACGCGCACAACACCTTCGACGACCCCGACCGCGTCACCCCGCAGCCTTTTGACGGCGCAGAGATCGACGGTGCGACGCTGATCGTCCGGATGCCCGCGAAGTCGGTCGTCGTGCTCCAGGTCGAGTAGGCGCCCCCCGGCCTCACACCGCGTTGCGGCTCGCGTTTACCGCCGCGGCCATGCTCTTCACGATGATCCGTTCGAGCGTTTCGGCGCCTTCGTCGGCAACCCGGAGCGCCGGGTCGGCGATCGCCGCGAGCGCGTACTGCTGGAGCACGAGCGCGGGCAGTACGATCTCCTCGCGCGTGCGGATACTCCGTCTGATGTCGGGTTCCGCGCCCAGGAGGCGAGTCTGCCCGCTGACCTCCAGGAGCATCCGTCGGGTCCGCTCGGCCTCGTCCCGGATGAGGGTCCAGAACTCGCCGTAGCGCGGATCGTCGGCCAGATACGCCGTGAGCGGGAAGTAGGTCTTTGACAAGCTCTGCATCGCGTTGTCGACGAGCGTCCGGAAGAAGAGGCTCTCATCGTAGAGCCGGCGCACAACCGCCGCGCCGCGCGATTGCGACACCGCTTCGAGCGCCGCCCCGAAGCCGTAGTAGCCCGGGACGTTCTGCTTCATCTGGCTCCACGCGCCGACGAACGGAATCGCGCGCAGCCGATCGAGCGATAGCTCGTCGTCGGATCCCCGCTGCGTCGGCCTGCTCGCGATGTTCGTCTTGCCGTAGTACGCGAGCGGGGTTCGCTCTTTGAGGTACGGCAGGAAGCTCTGATGATGCTTGAGCCGCGTGTACGCGTCGGCGGCGTGAGTGGAGAGTTCGTCCATCAGAGCGCTCTCTTCGTCGGTCAGATCGCGGTGGCGATCGTGGAAGGTGTTCGCATCCAGTCCCGCGGTGACTAGCTGCTCCAGATTGAAGCGCGCAGCGCTCGTGGTGCCGTACTTGGAGCTGATCGTCTGCCCCTGGATGGTCAGATGGATCCGGCTGCTCGCGACGCTTCGACCCATCGATCGGTAGAAGCGATGCGTGTTTCCGCCGCCGCGCGCTGGAGGCCCGCCGCGACCGTCGAAGAAGGTCAGCCGCACGTGCCGGCGCGACGCCTGCGCGGTCAGCCGTCGCTTCGCCTTGAAGATCTCCCAGTTCGCGGTTACGTAGCCGCCGTCTTTGGTTCCGTCTGAGAAGCCGAGCATGATCGTCTGCGCGCCGCCCCTGTCGCTCAGATGCGCGGCGTAGCGCGGATCGTCGTAGAGCTGCTCCATCACGCGCGTCGACGCGTGGAGGTCGCCGATCGTTTCGAACAGCGGGACGATGTCCAGATCGATCCGATCGTCGTGGCCTGCGCACCGCGCGAGGAACCAGACCGATAGAACGTCAGCCGCCGATCGTGTGTTGCTGATTACGTGCCGGTGAACCGCCGCGGCTCCGTTGCGGAGCTGGATCTGTCGCGCGGCGACCAGCGCCTGCACGGTATCGCGCGGGACCTCTTCATCGAGCAGTTCCAGCACGGCGTCGACGCCGGGGAGCTGGCCCGACGCATCGACCATCGCGTCGATCTGTTCTGCCGGAGTCATCTCTCCATATGGCGTGTCCCCGCGCGTACGCAGCGCGTCGACGATCGATCCGACCGCCGCTTCGAGCACGCGCGAGTCCTGACGCAGATCGATCGACGCGAACCTGAAGCCGAACGACGCAACCTTGTGGATGAGAATCTCCAGCCGCTCGCGGAAGAGCCCCAGGTGGTCGCGAACCAGAACCTCGTGAAGCGCCCGCAGGTCGGCCATCAGTTCGTCTTCGCCGGGATACGCATCGTCGGTCGGCGTCGACGCGGATGCGCTGAGCGTCGATCGCAGCCGTCGCGCGATCGCCTCGATACGCTCGCCGACGTCGGGGAAGGTCAACCGACGCGCAAGCGCATCGACGTCGGCGCGGTAGAGCGCAAGGATCGACTGGCGAAGCGTCTCCGCGACCCGGAGCGTCACCTCCGACGTGACGTACGGGTTGCCGTCGCGGTCGCCGCCCGGCCAGAACCCGAGCTCAACGACCGGCGGCCGGTCCAGTTCGGCTGCTGCCGCCGATGCGACCATACCCGCGGTGGGCGAATCCGACAGAGGGGCGTCATCAGGATCGGGGGATCCGATCCGGGCCAGGTCGCGCTGGAGCAGCGGGATCGTATCGTAGAAGACGTTCTCCAGGTACCACAGGAGGCTCTCCGCCTCTTCGACCGGTGTCGGCTTCTGGGAGTTGCGAAAGCGGGTCTTTCCCATCTGGAGCAGCAGGTCGTAGATCGAGTTCGCGTCGCCGCGTTCGACAGCAGCCGTGAGGTCGGTCACGATCGCGAGCACGTCGTCGCGGTAGAACTGCGTCGGGTGCGCGGTGAGAACGATTCGCACGCGGTAGTCGTCAAGAAACGAGCGCGCAGCGGCGACCCGTCCTCCCGTCGTGAGCCGTTCGGCGAGCTCGCGGATCGATCCGGGGCCCGTCATGTCGTGGATCTTCGGGAACGCGGCATCCTCGAGCGCGTCGAAGAGCACGATCTGACGCTCGACGAACTGGAGAAGCCGGAACATCAGGTCGACTCGTCCGGCATCGTCAAGCTCGGGCAGACGGTCGTTGATGAAGTCGGCGACGATGCGCGCAGGATGCGCCCCGGCCTCAAGGCGTTCGGCGCAGTAGCGGGCAAACAGCGGCAGCGTGATCCCCGCGTTCCGGACCTCCCGGAACGGCAGTCCCAGAAAGAGCCCGTTATAGAGCTGATACGTGCGGGCAACCTCGGTCTCAAAGGTCGACAGGTCGGACATCGAGCCGAAAGATAGCTCGCGCGGCGGCGATTGGCAAAGCCGCCACGACCGGCGCGCGCGGCGCCGGTTCGTGCCTGGAGGAGTATGTCGGTCGGGCGGCGGCGATTGCCACCGCCACGTCCTCGACGCTACGTGATCGAAATGATCATCAGGTCGTCGATCGGCCACTTCAGGATGTCAAATGCGACCGAGCGCGACGATTGCCTGGTTTTTGGCTGGGGCACCAGCGCGATCATGCCGACCTTCTCGGCCTCCGCGAGCGAGTGTGGCTTGCCGTCGATGAGCAGGCGCAGGTCGCTCTCGCTGACCGTGCCGCCGCGCCGTTCGCGCAGGTACTCTTCGCTCAGCACGATGCGTGCCGGGTGTTTGGCGATCGCCTTGAGCGCCTTCTGCATCTGGCTTGCCGGCCCGACCGCGATCTTCACGAAGACGTCCAGGTTCAGAATCAGGTGACCTTCCGGACCGCCGCGACGGAACGTGTACCCTTCCTTTGGTTCGATCTCACGGACGACGTACTCGATCCCTGCTTCGGCAGGTACCCATGCCGACAACGGCTCGCGCCGCCTGTTCTTCGGTGCGCCGATCGCATCCGCGATGAACGGCTGCGCGTGGCACGCGGTGAACGGGCCTTTCTGAGGCTTCATCTGCTCGAAACTCATCCCACTTCTCCTATGACGTGATGTAGACGTTCCAGACCGCTACGGGTCCGTTCGTATTCCTCGTGTTCTCCATACTCGCGGAAGATCCTGCCCGCCGCTTCGTACGCCGCGGACGCGCGCATACGAAGGTCATCGTCGTCCGGGCGTTCGCGGAGCATTTCGACCAGGATGTCTCCGTGGACCCGGTGAGCCAGCCCCGCATGGAGCGACTCGTCGCAGCCGCCGCCGGCGCGGCGGATCAGCGACAGCGCGGTCTGTGCTTCCGACAGCGCTTCGCTCGTCTTGCCTCTGAGCCGATAGACGTCGGAGAGCCCCGCGTGACCTGCCGCGGCCATCGGGTACATGTCGAGCCGGTCGGCAAGGCCGATGAGCGACTCGAACACGTTGCGCGCGTCGCACAGGTCGCCTTCGGCGACCAGCAGGTTCCCCAGGTTCGAGTACGCGGTCGCGAGGATCGACTGGTCACCGATCGACGCGAGCTCCATGATCGCCGCAGTGAAGTGGACGCGCGCCTCGCTGTGGTGGCCCGACGCGTACGCAACGATTCCCAGGTTCACGCGACACTGCGCGGCGCGCCGCGCATCGCCAATCCCTTCATAGATCGCGCTCGCGCTGCCGTAATGGAGCCGCGCCGCGTCCAGATCCGATCCGGCCAGCGCCAGATTGCCCGACACGAATTCCGCGCGTGCCTCCGCCGTTGCAACGCCGAGCCTGCGCGCGTCGGCCGCGACGTCCTGGGGTCGGTATCCGAGCGCTTCGTTCAGACCACCAACAAGCTGGAGGTGAGCGCGCTCGCAGCGCGCAAGGAGCTCCGTTTCACGCGCGCGCTCGTCGCAGCCTTCCGATGCGGCTGCCGCTGCCAGATCGACCGCGCGGCCAAGGTGATGCTGCGCGGTCGCGACATCCGCGCTCGCGAGCCCCGCGCGACCGATGACCAGGTGGAGGCGCGCCGCGATGAGCCCCACCGGGTCCGCGTCGAGTCCGAGTCGCGCCGCTGCGACCGCGCGGCTGGCCGCGCCCTTGATCTCGTAGACTTCAGCGCACGCGAGCGCGATTCGTGCGCGCGTGACCGGGTCGAGCGCGAGCGGCAGCGCCGCCTCCATGTTTTCAAGCTCAGACCACGCGTGGCGGAGCCACTCGGCCTGATCGGGGCCACCGAGCGCGGCGTCGATCCGGAGTGCCAAGTCGGCGTAGTACGCCGCAAAGGCCGTCCGAATGCCGTCGCGCCGCGGGAGCGCCTCCAGCCGCTCGGTCGCGTACTCGTGGATCGTTTCGAGCATGCAGTACGCGGGATCAGCCTCGTCGAGCGGCGTGACGCACAGGAGGCTTCGCTCGACGAGCGCTTCGACCAGGTCGATCGGATCATCCGACGAATCCGATCCCATCAGCGCGCAGCCGAGGACTGCCTCCGCCGCAGGGAGTCGGATAAACCCGCTGAACACGGCAAGCGCCGCGAGCGACGCCTGCTGCGCACCGTCGAGTAGCTCGTAACTCCACTCGATCGTCGCGCGCAGCGTCCGCTGCCGCTCAGGAAGATCGACCGCGCCGCCGGTCAGGACGCGCAGCCGCTGGTCCAGTCGCGACAGCAGCGACTCCGGCGACATCGAGCGGATGCGCGTCGCTGCGAGCTCGATCGCGAGCGGTATACCGTCGAGTCGTTGGCAGATCTGCGCGACCGCCGGAGCGTTGCGGTTGGTGACTGTGAAGTCCCCGCGGACCGCGGTCGCGCGTTCGACGAAGAGCCAGACCGACTCGTATTGCGAGAGCGATTGCGCGTCGTCGGCTGTGCGGTTCGGGTCGGGCAGGGAGAGCGCTGGAAGGTCGACGATTACCTCACCGCGGACGTGGAGCGGAATCCGGCTCGTGATCAGACAGCGTACGTCGGGGCAGGTGGTCGCAATCTCGGTCGCAACATCGGCGGCTCCCGCGACCTGCTCGCAGTTGTCCAACACCAGCAGGAGCTGCTTCGGGCGCAGCCCGTCGATGACCGCGTCGCGAATCGTCGCGGGAGCCGACGGTTCGAACCCGAACACCGCGGCTATCGCGGGATAGACCAAGTCACGGTCGCGGACCGCCGCCAGATCGACGAAGAACGAGCCGTCGGCGAAGCGGTCGATCACATCGGCCGCGATCTGCCGTGCGATCCGTGTCTTGCCCATCCCGCCCGGACCGACGATGCTGACGATCGGATACTGCCCGTCCAGAACGAGCTCGCGCAGCCGATGAAGCTCAGTCTCCCGGCCCAGGAATGGTGTCGTTTCAACTGGAAGGTTGTGGTGGTAGCGGTCGAGCGTTCGTAGCGGCGGAAACTCGGTGTCGAGTCCGTCGGCAACGATCTGAAAGAGCGATTCGGGGCGTACTAGATCCTTGAGCCGATGCGCGCCGAGCTCGTGAAACCCGATGCCCTCCGGCTGCAGATCACGGACGAGTTCCTGCGTCACCAATGACGCAAGAATCTGTCCCCCGTGCGCGGCCGCCTCGATCCGCGCGACGCGGTTGACGACGGGCCCGAAGTAGTCGCCGGCGCGCTCGTACGCTTCACCCGAGTGGATCCCGATACGGACTCGCATCGGACGCGGAAGATCCCACGGTTCGGCCGCAATCGCGCGTTCGATCGCCACCGACGCGCGAACCGCGTCGTTCGCGCGGTGGAAGACGACGCAGAACGCATCGCCGACCGTCTTGAACACGTGTCCGTCGTGGGCGGCTACCGCTGCCGCGACGATCGCGTCGTGCCGCTCGAGCGCCGGGCGCATGAGATCGGGAGCCGTGTCCCAGAGGTTCGTACTCCCCTCGATGTCGGTGAAGAGAAAGGTAACTGTGCCCGACGGACGCGTACCCGACGTTGTGACACCCTCCATCTGTAGTATTGGGGGCGCGGGCCTGATCCGCAAGTGCGATTTGCCGTTCCGGCTCCGCTTCCCACGATTCCCGCGTCGCGCAGCGTCGGGACTTGCGATTATTTGCGTTACTCTACGTTTTCCTGTAGTATTCGTCGTTGACGGAGTCGACGCTACGGCCTATGATCATGTGCACAGTATTGATCAAGCGTTCATTCGGCCCACTCATCAGGAGGGATCATGAGAGTAGCACAGAAGCGGATCACGTTCGGCGTGATCGTCGGAACCAGGGGGTTCTTCAACCCCGACCACGCGAAAAACGCCCGCACGGAGATCGTCGCGAAGCTGGACAAACTCGGATACGGGTGCGTGATTCTGCCGGCCGACGCGACCGAGCACGGCGCGGTCGAGACCATAGCCGACGCAACGAAGTGCGCCACGCTCTTCCGGCAGCACTCGGAGGAGATCGACGGGATCGTCGTGATCCTGCCGAACTTCGGTGACGAGATCGGCATCGTCGAATCGATTTCTCGCGCGAAGCTCGGTGTGCCGGTTCTGGTCCAGGCGAGCAACGATGAGGTCGACAAGGTCGACGTGAAGGGAAGGCGCGACAGCTTCTGCGGGAAGATCAGCGTCTGCAACAACCTGGTGCAGTACGGGATTCCGTTCACCGGTACCGAGAACCACACCGTCGATATCACCAGCGACGAGTTCACCGCCGACCTGGACCGGTTCGCGCGAATCTGCCGCGTTGTGAAGGGGTTGACGAGCGCACGGATTGGCGCTATCGGCGCGCGGCCGGCACCGTTTCAGACGGTGCGTTTCAGCGAAAAGATCCTCCAGCGGCAGGGCATCACGGTCGTACCGGTCGACCTGTCGGTGATCCTGGGGAAGGCGGAGAAGCTCTCCAACGACGCGGCGTCGGTCCAGGCGAAGATGAAGGAGATCCGCGAGTACGGGAAGATCCCCAGCCGGATCGTCGAAGAGAACATCCTCCGCCAGGCGCGCTTCAGCGTCGTCGTCGAAGAGTGGATGGAAGAGAACATGCTCGACGGCAGCTGCATCCAGTGCTGGGACTCGATCCAGGAGAACTACGGCTGCGCGACCTGCCTGACGATGAGCATGATGGGCGAAAAGCTGATGCCGTCGGCGTGCGAGGTCGACCTGGACGGGACGGTCAGCATGTACACGCTCGCGCTCGCGTCGGGCAAGGCACCGGGCTTCCTGGACTGGAACAACAACTACGGCAAAGAGGTCGACAAGTGCGTGAACACGCACTGCTCGAACTATCCGAAGAGCTTCATGGGTAGCGAGATCGAGATCTCCGAGCTCGACATCCTGGGCGAGACACTCGGCCGTGAGAACTGCTTCGGCGCGATCAAGGGGCGGGTCGCTCCGGGAGAGATGACCTACTTCCGGATGGCCACGAACGACACCGAAGGCTGGATCCAGAGCTACCTGGGCGAAGGCGAGTTCACCGACGATCCGTTCCCGATGGACGGCGGCATCGCGGTCTGCCATATACCGAACCTGAAGGGGCTTCTGAAGCACATCATCACGAACGGCTTCGAGCACCACATCGCGATGGTCCGCGGCCGGTGGAGCGACGTCATCCGCGAGGCAATCGACACCTACCTTGAGTGGGACCTGTACGTCCATGAGTAGCGTGGACGGTGCGCAGTCGACTTAGCTATACTTAGCTAAGGAGGATCGATGCAACAGGTCAACATGCACGACGCGAAGAGCCGGCTTTCCGAGCTTGTCCAGCTGGTCGAGAGCGGCGAAGAGCCCGAGGTCGTCATCGCCAGGAACGGACGCCCGGTGGCCCGGCTACTGGCGGTGACGACCAGCCCCGACGTTAGTCGGAGGATCGGCGTTGCGAAGGGGGCGTTCCG
>RECL01000165.1 GCA_007694025.1 Spirochaetaceae bacterium | reverse complement strand
ACTCCTTATACGTCTAGTCAGAATAAGAATTCATCGAAAGGTGCATAGAAATTCCGTTTTCCCGCTCTTGCTCCCTCAACCCTGCATGCTTATGTGCGTTTGCCCTGCTCAAGAACCGAACCGTGTCAGCGAGCGGAGGTCAGTAACCCAGCTCAAAATCGATCAGATTCAGCATCGGCTCCCCGCGGTGGTAGCGACCGAGGTTTTCGATGAAGGTCGGCCACGCGCGCTCGGTGTACCTTGGCGTGAACCCGCCGACGTGCGGAGCGATCAGCGCGTTCGGCGCGGTCCACAGCGGACTGTCCTTCGGGAGCGGTTCGGGGTCGGTCACGTCGAGCAGCGCGCCGCCGATGCGCCGCGCGGGATCGGCGGCCGACAGCGCGTCGACGAGCGCCGCCTGGTCGACCTGCTTGCCGCGGCCGAAGTTGGAGAAGATAGCGGTCGGCTTCATGAGATCGAACTCGCGACGCCCGAAGATCCGGTGCGTCTGGGCAGTGAGCGGCAGAATGCAGACGACGACGTCGAAGCGCGGCAGCAGATCGCCGAGCGCGTCGATCGCGTGGACGGGCACGATGTCGTCGACCGCCGTCCGACGGATCGCCTCGACCTGCATCCGAAACGCCAGGCCAAGCTCGGCGATCCGACGTCCGACCGCGCCCATTCCGACTACAAGCATCGACATGCCGTCGAGCTCGAATACGTCGTCCATTCTGTTCTTGGACCACTCGTGACGCGGCTGGTTCTGGAAGTGCACGTGCAGCCGTCGCGCGAAGCTCAGCAGCATGCCGAAGAACTGTTCGGCCATCGGCTCGGCGTGGACGCCGGACGCGTTGGTGACAACCGTCGATCCGTCGTGGAAGTGCGGGATGTGCGCCAGGTGCTCGACCCCGGCAAACCAGTGATGGTACCACTTGATCCCGGGCGTGCTCTCAAGAAAACCCACCGGTATCCGCGCAGCCGCGATGTCGATATCGACAGCGCGCTCGCGCATCAGCGCTTCGTCTTCGGTGACCAGCACCTGAAGCGGAGCCGCAACGCGACGCAATTCCGCCAACCGATCGGTTCCGAGCCGCTCTTCGCTTCCGCCGTACAAAAGATATCCCATTCGGTCATGATACCGACGGCTGCTTGCGTTGGGAAGGAGAACGCGCTATCCTGCCGCGCATGGCGCACAGATGCATGATCGTTGGATGTGGCGGGATAAGTCCCGCGTGGCTGAAGCCGCTTTCGGCGATGGACGACGTCGAGCTGATCGGGATGGTCGATCTGGATCGGACCGTAGCCGAAGGCCGGGCGGCCGAATACGCACCCGGTGCGGCGATCTACACCGATCTGTCGGCCGCGCTCGCCGAGCTCTCCCCCGATGTCGTCTTTGACTGCACCGTTCCGTCGGCTCACGCAAAGATCGACGTGCAGGCGCTCGAAGCCGGGTGCCACGTGATGTGCGAAAAACCGCTCGCCGACACGATGGAGGCCGCACGGTGCGTTGTCGCCGCTGCGCGGTCGACCGGTCGTACACACGCGGTGATGCAGAACCGGCGATACCTGCCCGATATCCGCCGCTTCAGACGACTGATCGCCGATGGATCGATCGGACGCCCCACGATGCTCACGGCGGACTTCTTCATCGGGGCGCACTTCGGCGGATTCCGTGCCGAGATGGACCACGTGCTGCTCCTGGACATGGCGATCCACACCTTCGATGCCGCGCGGATGATTCTGGATGCGCGGCCCGTCTCCGCTTCCTGTACCGAGTGGAATCCGCACGGGTCGTGGTACACGCACGGCGCGGCGGCCGTAGCGCTGTTCAAGATGGACAACGGCGCGCGCTTCTCGTATCGCGGCAGCTGGTGCGCCGAAGGGATGAACACCAGCTGGGAGTCTGCATGGCGGATCGTCGGCGACGGTGGTTCGGCAACGTGGGACGGTGGCGCACAGATCGCCGGCGAAGCCGCCGGATCGGGGGACACGTTGATCCGCGCCGGTATCCCGATCGAACCGCCGGCTTCGGTTGAGCTCGAACTGACCGGTCACGCCGGCTGCATCAGGGGATTCCTCGATTCGCTTGGCACCGGGAAAGCGCCCGAGACCGCAAGCCACGACAACATAGCGAGCCTGGCGATGTGCCTGGCCGCGGTAGAGAGCGCGGAAACGGGTCGCACGATCGCGATCGATCTGGAGGCGGTGTGACCATCACCGTCTGGAACGAGTTCCGCCACGAGCCGAAGAGCGACGCGTGAGTCTTCGCGTCTGCGCGCGAGTCGGCCCGGCTATAGGCCGAGCTTCTTGAGCTTCGGCGCGATCACGACGCGGCAGTAGCCGGCGTTCGGGTTGCGCTCATAGTAGTCCTGGTGGTACGCCTCTGCCGGGTAGAACCGGTCCAGGAGTTCGACCTCCGTGACAATGGGATCCCGGTAGACCGAGCGCATATCGGCGACCACTGCGTCGACCGCGGGCCGCTGCTCCTGCGACTCCAGATAGATCGCAGACCGGTACTGCGTGCCGACGTCGGCTCCCTGCCGATTGAGCGTCGTCGGATCGTGCGCCTGAAAGAAGCGCCGGAGAATCGCGTCGAGCGTCACGACCGCCGGATCGAACTCGACGCGCACGACCTCCGCATGACCAGTCGTTCCGCTACACACCTGCTCGTACGTCGGATTCGCGGTCGCGCCGCCGGCGTAGCCGGACGTGCACGAGACGACGCCTGCCATCCGCTTGAATACCGCCTCTACACACCAGAAACACCCGCCGCCGAGCGTGATCGTTTCGTTCGCCACTGATACCTTCCCGGTCCAAGATACCGCAGGATCGGCAATCAACAAAATCGACACCACTCTGTCCGGCGTGCTACAATCGCGCCGCAGTGATCGACCCGAACGGCAGCCACCGCCTCACAGCGCGAACCGTTGCGGCAGCCTACTCGTACGCGCACGCGATCTGTGGCGATCCCGACCTTGCGGCGCAGGCGACGCGCACCGCGATAGACCAGACCGGTTCTTCCGCGTCCAGGCCCCACGATCACTGGGTAGATTTATTCGACGCGACCCGCCGAGCCGCGCTCTCCCTTCGGCAAGACGCGACCGGTCCACGCGTCGATCGCGCCGCCCCGCTTGTTGCGTCGCTATTCGGGCGGCATTCGGCTGCGCCGGGAACCGGCGATGCGCTCCCGGTCGACGCTGCCGCGCTCACCGCCGCGTTCGCATCGCTACCCGGCGCCGACCAGGAGGCGATAGCCGCTGCGCTCTTCGGCGGAGCGTCCGACAACCACGACCAGGAAGACCTTGCGCGCGCGATCGCCACGCTCACCGCCCGCCTCACCGAGCGCACGCTGCCCGCCGATGACGACATCCCCGGAGTCTACGATGCATGATCCAACGGTCGGAGACGGTCCGCGCGCGGCCGCGCGTCGATTCGCTCCCAACGCAGAGCCTGCACCATCTGGGGACGGAGAGCGATCGGCGCTCGAAGCGGTCTACGGACTGGTCTACCTGCTGCCGGCGGTAGAGCCCCCGGCAGCTCTCACCGGGTCGCCCTCCTGGAGCGACCAGTCGATCACCGCCGCCGATTCGGCGCCAGCTACGCCGTCGGATAGCCGGGCGGCCGCACCGCGGGCTGGAACGCAGCGCGAACCGCGAATCCTGCGCGTGCCAATCACCCCGCCGGCGATAGCGATCGGCAGCCTTGCGCTGATGATCGTCGTCGCGTCGCTCGCGCTGAACGTCGCGCTTCTGCGCCCAGGCGCATCGGCGCCCCACTCCCCGCAGCTGCTTGTCGCGGCAGAGACAGCGCCCGAAGCGTACGGGACGGCGTTCATCGACCGGGGGCGCCTGATTATCCTGGTCTCCGGGCTTCCAGAGCCTGCGGCAAGCGTCAGCTACGTCGCGTGGTGGGTAGCCGGTGGTCGGGCAACGACTCTGGGCAGGATCGATGTCGACGACGGATCGGGTCGGTTGACGACAGGCGCACCCGAAGGTAACGGCGCGATCCAGATCACGATCGAGCGAAACCCGCGCGCGACCGAGCCTGATGGTCCGGTCGTGATGTTCTCCGTTCCGCGGTAGCCGGCGCCGCGCCAATGCTCCCGAGCGTGGCGCCCTTGATTTCCGCGCGCGCGACCAGGATATTGCATGGACATGAAGCTGACGCCAATCGAAGACGAAATACTGAACGAACTCTTCGATCAGATTGCCGCCGACGGGATGGACATCTTCCTGCTCGACGATAGCTACCGCGGAGCGGTGCTTCACGGCACTCGGCTCGTGAACCAGATGCGAAGCAATCACCAGCTCGGGATCCTTGAGACGCTGCTGTTGGGGCACGCGTACATCGCGGCGGGCCTGTTGACGTCGCTCGTCAAGGGCAACGACCGCGTGTCGATGACGATGGAGTGCGACGGACCCGCGGTGGGGTTTTCGGTCGACTCGAACGCGCACGGAGAGATCAGGGGCTATCTGCGGGTCGATGCTATTCCGGTCGATGGGCCGCTGGAGAGCTTCAACCTGGCGCCGTTCATCGGTTCGGGGACGCTCAGCGTCAGCCGCCACCTGGAGATGGCCCGCACACCGTTCGTCGGCCACGTATCGCTCCAGTACGGCAACCTGGCGAAGGACCTGGCGCACTACTACGTTGTCTCCGAACAGCTACCAACGGCAGTGAGCCTGAGCATTCAGTTCGACCGCGAAGGCCGGGTAAGCGGCGCAGGAGGGCTGTTCATCCAGGCGCTCCCCGGGTCGAGCGGCACGATCGGCGCCGAGCTTGAGCAGCGGGTGCGGGAGATTCCGTCGCTTGGTTCGCTGTTCGCCGCCGGCGAGACCCCGGCGCACATTATCAACAAGTTCTTTGGCGAGTTCGCGCCCGAAGTCGTGGGAAGCCGGACGATCGAGTTCAGCTGTCACTGCAGCAAGGAACACTATGGAGGGTACATAGGGTCGCTTCCGGACGGTGAGATCAACAGCATCCTGGAAGAAGGGCCCTTTCCGTTGCGCGTTGTGTGCCACAACTGCAACTCGGTATACGAGTACTCGTTTGATGAGATCCAACGCATCTGCGACGCGCGCAACGGCGAACGCAACGCGAACTGAGACAGAATCGACCGGACCTGCTAGAATAGGATTGCGATGAACGACGCGCTCGCGCATCTGACGCTCGACACGGTGCGCCGCCTGGACAAGGTAGTCGCCGATACTTCATCGCTCATCTACGCGATGCGCGCCGGGTTCCTGATCCCGCTGACGCAGACGATCCGGATCATCGCGCCGCCGGGTGTTTTCGACGAACTCGGTGAGCGGGGCGACGTGTCGCCCGCGATCGCCGCTATCGCCCATCTTGAGGAGTCCGACCGGGTGTACGAAGGCTACCAGGTCGACGCGCAGGTGGTTGTCGCAGCCGACAAGACCGGTTGCGCGGTGCTATCCGACGATCTGAGACTGCTTGCGCGTGCGGCCGAGCGCGGGATCGCCGGCTACACCGTGCGCGTGATGCTCGAACTGATGCTGCTGCGCAGTACGGTCGACTTCGACACGTATTGCCGCTTCAAACGTTCTCTGTCGGAGCAGGTTCGCTACGCGCTTCCGCTGTACGTGGCGGCCGAAGAGCTCCACTGGGAAATCCGGAAAGAGACGGGACAGGAGGATCGATGGAAACCAGGCGATTAGGATCGAGCGATCTGCGCGTGTCGGTCGTTGGCTTTGGATGCTGGGGCATCGCCGGTGGCGCGATGTGGGGCGATCAGGACGAGCAACAGAGCATCGACAGCCTGCTGGCCGCGGTCGACAACGGGATCACCTTCTTTGACACGGCCGAAGGATACGGTGACGGGTATTCGGAAGAGGTCGTCGGAAAGGCGCTCGCGGGCCGACGCGCGGACGTAGTCATCGCGACGAAGGTGTCGCCGTCGAACCTGGCGCCGGCAAGCTTGCGCCACAGCTGCGAGCAGTCGCTGCGGCGTCTGCGGACCGACGTGATCGACCTCTACCAGATTCACTGGCCGTCGTTCCCTGGTGACCCCGACGACGTCGTGGAGACGATGGCGGCGCTGCGCAGCGAAGGGAAGATCCGCCACCTCGGCGTATCGAACTTCGGATCGACGGATCTTTCGCGCTACCCGGACGGGTTGTTCGTGAGCAATCAGATCGCGTACAGCCTGGCGTTCCGCGCGACCGAGTACTCCATCGTCCCGGAGTCTCTCCGCCGCGGAATGGGGCTGATCACGTACAGTTCGCTCCTGCACGGCGTGCTGACCGGTCGGTTCCGAAATGCCGACGAGGTTCCGGCGGGCCGCGCACGCACGCGCCATTTCAGCGGCGCGCGCGAACAGGTCCGCCACGACGAATCGGGGCACGAGGACGAGTTGTTCGCTCTGGTCGACAGGCTGCGGGTGATCGCCGCCGAACACGGTGTCGAACCAAGGGTCGCAGCGCTCCTGTGGGTAGTCGCGCAGCCCGGTGTCGCGACCGTGCTCGCCGGGAGTCGGACGGTCGAACAGGCGATCGACAACGCGTCGATCCTGACGCAGACACTGCCGGAATCGGCGATCAACGCGCTCACCGCCGCGAGCGAGACGCTCAAGCGCGACATGGGTCCGAACCCCGACATGTGGCAGACCGATAGCAGGGTCGAACGCGGCTCTACATCATCTGCATAGAGCCCTTGAAGTAGGGAACGTCGAGCACGATCAGCATCGCGCCCTGCTTGGTGTCCAGATCTCCGGTCGTCTCCTCGATCCGGGCGATCAGATCGCGCGTGTGCTCTTCGGGTACCATCGCCATGATCGTCTTGCTCTGGTTCTTGTTCTCGCGCATGAAGCCGATGAAGTTCGCGAACAGCGGCACGTTGGAGATGTACTGACCCATTCCCGCGCTCTCGATGATCGTCGCGCCCTCGATACCCTCCTCGATGAAAATCTCCAGGATCGAGTAGAGCAGATCGTCCTCGTAGAGGTTGAGGAGCATCAGCTGCATCTTGCGCTGCTCGCCCTTCTCTCCGGGCGCGGCATCGACGTTGCGCAGGAACGCCTCGTAGAGCGCGGTGACGCTCGCGCTTCGTAACAGCTCGTTCTTGACGTTCGTGTGACCGATCGCCCGCGAGACCGCCGCAAGGATCTTCAGGTGGTCGGTCACGCCTTCGGGCGGACCAAGGATCACAAAGAACACTTTGACGCGCTTGCGGTCCATCGCGTCAAAGTCGACCCCTTTGGGCACGACCGCGATATAGAGCAGGAAGTCGGTCATGCCGGGCAGGCGCGCGTGCGGGATGGCGATCTCGTTCCCGAAGCCGGTCGACCCCTGCGACTCGCGCTCTGCAAGAACCGAGTAGATCGTGTCGGCGTCGACCGCGCTTGCCCGATCGCTCTGCGCGGCGAGCTCAGACAGCGAGCGCAACGCCTCGTCCTTGGTCCGTGCCTTCATGTCGAGCGAACAGCTCTGCTTATCCAGGATCGTGAACAGTTCCATTACACCTCCCCCCCGACGCCGCGAAGCAGGCCTCGGCGCGCGACAAACGGTCCGATCAGTTCGTAGACGAAGACGCTGACCAGGACCACATTGGTCAGCGCCAGGAACAGCTCGCGCTCGGCTGCCGCGAGCGATTGCGTTGCGGGAGCAGCGACAAACAGGAGCGCCATCCCGATCGCGACCCCAGCGTGCGGAAGCATGCAGAGACCAAGATTGCGGCGGATCGGTGAGGCCAGCCCCACGGCCCTGCATCCGACATAGACGCCGGTGACCTTGGCGACCGCGCGCGCTACAACGTACACCGCGGCGATCACGATCAGATGCGGCGTCAGTAGCCCGGGCTGAAACTCGGTACCGGCGAGCACGAAGAACAACGCAAAGATCGGTGGGGTGAACGGCTCAAGGTAGCGGAACACGCGATGGTTCTGCGCCGACAGGTTGATCAGCAACGCCCCGGCCACCAGGTTCGTGACCAGAACGTTCAGGTCGAACACGAACGCAATCGCAGTGGTCAGAAACACAACGCCAACGGTGGTGATCAGCGACTCGTGCGAGTTGGACCGGCCGCGGGCGAAGCGGTGGATGACCCATCCGCCGGCAAGGCCTGTCGCGACCGACGCGGCAAGCTGGTACGCAACCGTAACCGCGACAGCCAGCGAAGACCCTCCGCCGGAGGCCCCTGCACTCGCTGTAAACCACGCGACAACGACCGTGAACGCGACCGCGAACACACCGAGCGACACCGCATCGTCGAGCGCGACCAGCCCGTAGAGGTGGTCGACAAAAGGACCGCGCGCACGCGCTGCCTGCACGATCGCGACCGTCGCTGCGGGGGCGGTTGCCCCCGCGATCGAAGCGAGCAGCACCGCGTACACGATCCCGAGTCCCGCGAGCGTAAGCGACGCCGTGACGATCACGAGCGTGAACACCGACTGAACGATCGCGATCACTACGATACCCCGACCGTGCCGCTTGAGTTTGGCGCCGTAGAACTCGGCGCCGACGGTCAGCGCGATCAGCCCGAGCGCGATCTCGGTTACCAGCGACAACTCGCCGCTCATCGTTCGCGGGATGATCCCGGAGACGGTTTCGCCCATCAGAATGCCAGCGACGATGAATCCGGTGATCTCGGGCAGACGCAGCCGGGCCGCGAGCTTCGCGAGCAGAAACCCGACAAAGAGCAGGATCCCGATCGCGAAGAGCGGATGACCGCCGAGTAGATCTCGCAGCGCTGCTAGCGGGTGGATCGCAGATCCGGCGTCGCCGTGGTTCATTGGTCGACACTATACCAAAACTCGGACCGTGTATCAGGCCCGGTTCACACGCGCGTGGGCAGCCACTATTATGGAGTCATGAAGGGCGACATCATCATCGTTGAACCGCACCATCGCGACGCCGCCCGGCAGATCGTCGCCCGGCTGCTGCCGCAGATCGCCGCCGAACGCGCGTACGTGATCACCGTTGCCGGTGAGAGCGGAAGCGGCAAGTCGGAGACCGGTAAGGCGATCGCTGAGGAGCTCGAGCGCAACGGCAAGCGCGCGTTCGTGTTCCAGCAGGACGACTACTTCGTGCTGCCGCCAAAGTCGAACGACAGCCGCCGTCGTGACGACATCTCATGGGTCGGCACCGATGAGGTCCGCCTCAATCTCCTGGACGAACACATCGCGGCGGCACACCGGCGCGAGCGGCGACTGGCCAAACCGCTTGTAGATTACGAGCGCGACGCGATCGATTCGGAGGTGGTCGACCTCCGCGGGTACGACGTGTTCGTCGCAGAAGGCACGTACACGACCTTGCTCACGGACGTCGATTGCCGCGTGTTCATCGACCGCAACCGCCTCCAGACGCTCGAAAGCCGCAGGCGCCGCGCACGCGAGCCGATCGAGCCGTTCCTGGAGCGAGTCCTGGAGATCGAGCACGGAATCATCTCGAGCCACAAATCGATGGCCGACATCATCATCACCGAAGAGTACGAGGTCAGGTTCGTTGCGCCGTAGCGGTGCCCGCCTCCTGCCGCCCGACGCGCTGCGGCTGCCGGTGCGTGAGGCCGTAGACCGACTTGAAAGCCGGCTCGGCCGTCCGCTTGCCGACCTTCTCAACGGCACGGCCGATCCGCTGTCGGTACCGCGCCCGATAGCGGCGCACGAGTCTACCCGATGGATCACTCGGGCGAATCTGATCGGCATCAATGTTCGCACCGTCGGATCGTTCTGGCGCGTTGTCCACTACTCGCTGACGCTTCCGTCGACGTACACCGCGGTTCACCTGCTGCCGATCTGGGAGCCCGGGGTCGTCGGAAGCCTCTACGGCATCGCGAGCCGTGACGTAGCGTTCGAGTTCCACGATCCGGAGCTGGCACGCGAGTACCCGGCGTTCGACACACCGGAGCGTCAGCTTCGACTCACCGTCGCGCTGCTTCATCTGCAGAACCGCGCGGTCGGCATCGACGTGATTCCTCATACCGACCGGTTCAGCGAGATCGTGCTGTCTAACCCGTCGTTCTTTGACTGGGTCCGTATCCGCGGGAAGCGTATCGTCGACCGGTCACCGTCGGTCGCGCGCGACGTTGAGGCGCAGATTGCAGAACTCGTTCGCGCGCACGGATGTGCAGCCGCTCCGGGAAGCGACGATCTGTGGTCGATGCAAGAGACGCAGCGAAGACGGATCATCTTCGGCGAACCGGACAACCCGGTCGGGCGCCTCAAGCGACGCGACGCGCTGATATCGCGGCTGCACGAACAGGGACTCGAGCCGCTGCCCGCGACGATGGGCCCACCGTACTGCGGGCTGGAGATCGACCCGATGAAGACGACCGTCGACGCCGCCGGACGCGTCTGGCACGAGTACCGGTTCACCGACCCCACGCCGATGTCGCGTGCGTTCGGGCCGCTCACGCGCTACTCGTTCTACGAGCGCACCGACGCCGCCGGTCCGGACTTCGGCAAGCCGCGCGCAGAGGTGTTCGACTACCTGGCCGACATGGTCGCCGACACCGTCGCATCGTACGGATTCGACTTTATGCGCGGCGACATGTCGCACGTCCAGATGCGACCCGATGGCGTTCCGGCAGACACCGATCGCTACTACGACCCGCTACGCTACGTCAAGGAACGGATCGGCAAGGAGCGCGCATCGTTCGCGTACTTCGCCGAAGGATTTCTGGCGCCACCCGGAACGATGGCGTACGGCGATGAGATCGATCACCTGGAGGCGTGCCGCGCCGACGTCACATTGGGGGATCTGCAGTCGGTGGCGGTCGACGACGACGCGTTCCTTCCCCGCCTTCGCCGGGCGGTCGACATCGGCGCGACGCGCGCGGTCCGGCCGAGCTTCACGGTGATGACCGGAGACAAGGACGACCCACGGTTCGACTCGTTCTACCGATTCGGGAACGAGCTGCGCGCGTTCTGCGCGCTGTTCCTGGTCGATTCGCCGAGCTACACCGCGCTCGGCTACGAGCTACGCGACCGGCACGACACTCCGGCGCCCAACGAGTGCTACACCAAGCTCTACGTCTTCCACATGGAGCGCGGCCCGAAGGCAACGAGGGGACCCTACCGGTTCGGCCGCAACACCGCGCTCTACGACCGCCTGGCGTCGATCCACGATGCCGCGGCACGACTGCTTCCGGCTGACGACACGGGTGCAGTCGAGTGGCTCCTCCCGCCCGACGCGACCGCGGGAAACCGCGTGATCGCGTGGATGCTGCGCGGCGGACCGGACCCGCTACTGTGCATGGCGAACACCGCGTCGGTACCCGGATACCCCGGCGGAGCCGGCGCGCCGATCCACGAAGTCGTCCCGTGGCCGGCAGACCAGGTCGCGCCGGATACTCTGCTGTTCGCGATCGGACCGCGAACCGACGCGCCGACGTCCGGCCCCGACCGCGCGGCTCTTTCGCCGCGACTGTCAGCGCCGACCGACGCCCCCGCGCGTACGGCGCGAATCGTCGTTCCGGCGCTCGGCCCGGGCGAGTGCCGTGTCTACGGCCACGAGATCACCGCGATGCGCGAGGTCACCGCGACGCGCGAGGTCACCGCGATGCGCGAGGTCACCGCGACGCGCGAGGTCGCGCGATGAGCGGAGTCACCGCGCTGATCGACTACCTGGCGGGATTCGTCACCGAGCAGCGGCTGCAGCGGATGCAGGCGGTCCTCGCCGAACGCACCCGCTACGCGACCGTTGTTGTCGAGGATATCTACCAGCCGCACAACGCGAGCGCGGTGCTGCGAACGTGCGACTGCTTTGGCGTGCAGGACGTCCACATCATCGAAAACCGCAACGCGTACCGGCTCAACCCAGGGGTGGAGCTTGGAACCGCGCAGTGGCTCACGCTGCACCGCTACAGCGGTGAGCCCGACAACACGCCGCGCGCGATCGCGCGCCTGCGCGACCAGGGGTACCGGATCGTCGCGACGTCGCCGCACGCGAATCAGACGACGCTCGAGCGATTCGACATCGACGCGGGTCCGTTCGCGCTGCTGTTCGGCACCGAGCTCGACGGGCTCACCGACACCGCCGTCTCGCTCTCCGACGAGCACCTGATCATCCCGATGTACGGGTTCGTCGAGAGCTTCAACATTTCGGTCAGCGTCGCGATAGCGCTCCATCATCTGACGCACCAGCTGCGCTCATCGACGGTCGATTACCATCTGTCGCCGGATGACCGGCGCGACCTGCTGCTCGGATGGCTGCGCTCGACCATTGCACGCGTCGAACAGATCGAGGCGAGATTCCACGCAAGGAGCTACGAATGAGCACGAAGCAGCGCGTCTCGCGGATCGGCGCGCACGTCAGCATATCGGGAGGGCCACAGACCGCGCCAGAGCGCGCGATCGAACTCGGCGCGACCGCTATTGGCATGTTCACTAAGAACCAGCGGCAGTGGCAGTCGAAACCGCTCACCGACGAGGAGATTGCCGCGTTCGGGTCGAACCTGACGCGATCGGGGATCGACCAGCGCCACGTCGTGATCCACGCGTCGTACCTGCTGAACCCCGGGAACCCCGATCCGGAAAAGCGCGCCAAGTCGGCGGAAGCGCTTCTGGACGAGTGTCGTCGAGCAGAGACGCTCGGGCTCACGCTCGTGAACTTTCACCCCGGAAGCGGACTGGGGCAGATCGGAGAGTCGGACGCGATCGACCTGATCGCCTCCGTCGCGCGTGAGGTGCTCGACCAGACCGAGCGTGCGGTGCTGGTTCTGGAGACCACGGCCGGACAGGGCGATCACGTCGGGTACCGCTTCGAGCACCTTGCCGACATCATCGATCGAGCCGGCTCGCCCGAGCGAATCGGCGTGTGCATCGACTCGTGCCACATCTATTCGGCCGGGTACGACGTTCGTAGCGACGAGGCGTACGCTGCGACTATGGACGCGTTCGCGCGCACCGTCGGGTTTGATCGGCTGGTCGGCGTACACCTCAACGACTCGATGGTCGAACGCGGGAGCCGCAAAGACCGGCACGAACGGATCGGCGCGGGGCAGATCGGGCTTGCCGGTCTTGCCCGCTTCGTGACCGATGAGCGGATGGCCGACGTACCGTTCGTGCTCGAGACCAATCACCCGGAGATCTGGGCGCAAGAGATCGCGCTTCTGCGCGGCATCGCTGAAGGAAGAATCGACGTGGCATCGGCCGAGCCGCCGCCGATCGCGCCGCAAGAGAGCGAGGGATGATGGCAAAGCTCAGAGAGTACTCGAATCAGACCGTGATCGACGTCGAGGACGGCGGCAACGGCATCATCAAGCCCGAAGGACGGGTCGTCTTCGTCGAAGGAGTCCTTCCCGGCGAGGTCGTCGACGTGCGGATCACGCGCAGAAAGCGCGACCACGCGTTTGGCGTCGTGACCGAGCGGCATATCGATTCGGCAGACCGAATCGAGCCGTTCTGCGCGCACTTCGCCGAGTGCGGCGGGTGTACGTGGCAGTACCTCCCCTACCCGAAGCAGCTCGACTACAAGGGGCGCTTCGTCGCCGACGTGCTCCGCCGGATCGGTGGGATCACCGAACCGGTGCCGCTTCCGATCATCGGATGCGATTCGGACCGGCTCTACCGCAACAAGCTCGAGTTCAGCTTTTCGCCTACCCGGTGGCTCTCAGCGAGCGAGATCGACAGCGGTGACGCGGTCGACGACCGGCGCGCGCTCGGATTCCACGTGAAGGGCCGATTTGACCGGGTCATCGATATAGGGACCTGCTATCTGCAGCCCGACCCGTCGAACGCGATTCGCACAGCCGCGCGTGAGATCGCGCTGCGGCACGACTACTCGTTCCACGATCCGCGTGAGCATAGCGGGCTGCTTCGCGGTCTGACGGTTCGAACGACCCGAGACGGCGAAGTCATGGTGATCCTCGCGATCGCAGAAGAGCGACCCGACGTCGCCGAGTCGTTCCTGCGCGAGCTCCGCGACGCGGTCCCGCGCATCTCATCGGCGTTCTATCTTGTCAATACCACGCAGAATGACGACAGCGCGCCGCACCCTGTGCACCACGCGTTCGGCACCGAAACGATCAGCGAACGGTGCGGTCCGCTGTCGCTCACCATCCATCCGAAGAGCTTCTTCCAGACGAACTCGTCGCAGGCCGAGCGGCTCTACGGCGTCGTCCGCGACTGGGCTATTACAGACGGATCACAGACGCTGCTCGACCTCTACTGCGGGATCGGGAGCATCGGGCTCTTTCTGGCAGACCGCGTCGGTCGGGTAATCGGCGTGGAAAGCGTCGCCGACGCTGTTGCCGGCGCACGCGAGAATGCTGATCGTAACGGCTTCACGAACACCGAGTTCCACGCCGGGGACGTGCGCGCTCTGCTGTCCGGACTGCCACGGCCGGACATCGCCGTGATCGACCCGCCACGCGCCGGCATGCACCCCGACGTCGTCGAGGCGCTCATCAGGATGCGCCCGCGACAGGTGATCTACGTGAGCTGTAAACCGGCGACACAGGCGCGAGACCTGAAGCGACTGCTATCGGCGTTCTACATCGCGCGGATCCAGCCGGTTGATATGTTTCCGCAGACATTCCATATTGAGAACGTGGTCGACCTCAGACTGGCCACCTGACCAGAGGCGAGGAAGCAGTGTCACTCTACAGAGTCCACTTCAAGTGGAAGGAAAAGGATCTCACGCTACGCGCGACCGGGCTCGACCTGACGCACCCCTACTTCGTGTCGATCACGGGGCTCGTGTTCCCGGACGGCAAGAAACTCATCATCGATCCGTCGGAGGACGAGGTCCGACGCACCTTCGGCCGCGCCGACCACCTGATGATCCCGTTCCAGACCGTCACGCTGATCGAGGAGATAAAGGACGCGACTCCTCAGGAGAAGGGCGTTGTGCGCGACTTCCGCGTGATCGACGACTCCGACGACTCCGACGACGAGCCGGACAAGTGAGCGCGCGGCGTGCCTATCGTGCGCCGACCGGCTCGGGTTCGGAACACCCTTCGGCTTCGCCAAACAGCGAGTCCAGCCGCGCCGTCGTCCTGTAGGGGTACCCCTCATAGTCGCCCGACGGTTCGAAGATCCCAAGGAGTTTCGGAGTGCACAGCTCGATCGTCCTCCCGGAAATGGACACGCACCCGGGCTCGGTCGCGGCCTTCTCCAGGTGCGCGGCGTAATTGAGCACGTCGGAGACGATCCGCCCGGTATCGCTGCTGAACTTGACCGGACCCGTGTCGATCCCGACGCGCAGCGCCACCTGATCGGGGAGTGGGTACCCGGGTGACAGCGAAAAGAGCGGCATCGATCGCTGTATATCGATCCCGCACATCACCGCGCGCTCGGCGCATCCGGCGAACGTGAACGCGAGCATACCGCCGTCACCCGCCCAGTTCCAGACTCGCCCGTCGTAGTCGTCGAGCTTGCGCTGCAGAAAGCCGAGGAGCTCGTACGAAAGCGTCTCCACCTTCTTCGATCCGTGGGTGCGAACAAGCTGCGAGTTCCCGACGATATCGACGCTCATCGCTGCGATCGTGTAGACGCGGTCGTCGCGCAGGCTCCCCCAGTTGCGCAGTCGTTCGATCTCTTCGCGCGAGTGGTAGAGCCGCCGGCGCGACGGATCGTAGACGATCCCGACGCGTGCGAGCGCGTTGAAGAAGACCTCGATCGCGTCGACGTTCAGTGTCTTGCCCAGGAACTGCCGACCGTCGAGCTCGGCGATCAGCTGGACCAGATCGGCGAGCTTACCGTGATCCTCGGCGTGGTCGACGAGCGTTTGCGCGGCGCGCGGTCGCGACAGCGTTACATGCCGATCGGCCCCGGCGAGCTGGTGCCCGCTGTAGTGCCTGAACAGCAGACGGCCGAGCTCATCCATACCGTCGGACGTGAACGACGAGGAGAGGATCTCGCACAGATCGTTTCGGAGCGCCGGACTGAACATTTCCTCTGGACGGGTTCTCACAGGTAGCGGATTATACCGAAAGCGATACCAGTCGACAACGGCGCGTTTGAACGAGCCGCGCGCGCGGCAGTATCTTCGCTCTCGATGAGCGACTGGAAAGCGGTGTGGATCGAGCGGATTCGTGACGTCGACCGAGACGAGTGGACCCGCCTCACCGATCGATACGAGACTCCCCTGCTCGACTGGGAGTGGCTGCGAATTCTGGAAGAGTCCGGAAGCGTGACGCCGTCGGAAGGGTGGCTGCCACAACACCTCCTGCTCTACCGCGATGGCGAACTGATCGCTGCTGCACCGCTCTACGTGAAGACGCACAGCGTCGGCGAGTTCGTGTTTGACTACGCGTGGGCAGAGGTCGCCGAGTCGCTCGGGACGCGCTACTACCCGAAATTGGTCGCGATGAGCCCGCTCACGCCGGCAATCGGATACCGCTTCCTTGTCGACGAGCGATACGACGACGTGGAGACAGTCGCGGTGATGCTCGACGCGATCGACGGCTTCTGCCGCGCAAACCGACTTCACGGCTTCAGCATCCTGTGGCCCGAGCCCGACTTCATCGCGACGGTCAACGCGGCGGCCGACTCCACGGAATCGGGCGGCTTCACGCCGTGGGAGCACCAGCACTTCCGCTGGGAGAACGCGTCGTTTGCGGCCTTTGACGACTACCTGGCGGTGTTCAACAAGAACCAGCGACGCAACATCAAGAGAGAGCGCGCGAGCATGGACGACCAGGGCATCCGGATCGACACCCGGACCGCCGCCGATTCTCCCGACCGCTTCTGCGACATCATGTACCGCTACTACTCGAACACGAACGACCAGTTCGGTATGTGGGCGGCTCGGTTCCTGACCGCCGACTTCTTCGGGATGCTGAAGGAGACGTGCGGTCAGCGTGTCGTGTTCTGCGCGGCGTTCGAAGGCGGCGCGACAGATCCGGTGGGGATGTCGATGCTCCTCCACAAGCACGAGCGGCTGATCGGCCGGTACTGGGGAGCCGAGCGCTTTGTGAACAACCTCCACTTCAACCTCTGCTACTACGAGCCGATCCGCTGGGGGATCGAACACGGCGTCAAGCGCTTCGACCCCGGAATGGGAAGCAGCCACAAGGTCCGTCGCGGGTTCGCGGCCGTGTCGACGAGCAGCCTTCACCGCTTCGCAGATCGGCGGATGCAGATGGTTATGGATATGAACATCGACAAGATCAACCGCTACGAGCAGGCGCACATCGAATCGCTGAACTCGCACCTCCCCTTCGCCGATCGGTAGGCAGATACCCTCGGCGCCGGTACAATGACAGGATGCGTCAGATTAAGGTCGTAGCCCCGGATCGGGTTACATCTATCGCTATCGCCAACGGTACGACGATCCTCGCGGGGTTGCAGCAGGCGGGCTGGCACGTTGCCGCCCCGTGCGGTGGCGCCGGTACCTGCGGCAAATGCGTTGTCACCGTTGACCCGCCGGGCTCAGGCGGTCCGCGCGCCGCAGAAGAGGAACGCTTCACCCGCGGCAACGACTCGCTACGCCTGGCGTGCCGGTGCAGACCGACCGGTGACGTTCGCGTCACGCTGCCGTCGGGCTCGGTCGCGCCGCGCGCGACGGGTTCGGCCGCGAAGGGCGGCGCGATAGACAGCGGTCCGCCGGTCGCCGCGGTCGTCCGGCGCCACACGATCCGACTGGACGAACCGAGCATCGGCGATCAGCGATCGGTCATCCGACGGCTTCGTGACGCACTGGACATGCCCACGCTTCGCGCGAGCGCGTCCGCACTCAATGCGGCGCTCGGGCTCCTTGCAGCGCGCTGCGACGCGATCGTCGCGACGCTTCCCGACGAACCACCGACCCTGGTCGGGATTCACCGCGAAGACCCGGAAGCGGCGCTGCTCGGGGTCGCGTTCGACATCGGCACCACCACCGTTGCCGCGTATCTGGTCGACCTGGAGAGCGGCATGGTGATCGCGTCGGAGTCGATGGCGAACGAACAGGCGCGGTTCGGCGCCGACGTGATCAGCCGTATCGCCGCCGCGGGAGACGGCGCGCCGCTGACACGCACGATCCGGGCGCAGCTCTCCGCGATGGCCGAACGAATCTGCGCTCATGCAAACGCCGCGATCGGATCGGTCGCTGTCGGATCGATCGTCGGCAACACGACGATGATCCACTTCCTGCTTGGCCACGATCCGACTGCGATCAGCCGGACCCCGTTCATCCCCGTCACCACCGAGCTTACCGTCACCCGCGCGACCAACGAAGCGATCGAGCTCGGACCGAACGCCTCTATCGTGATCCCTCCGGCCGTGTCAGCCTACGTCGGCGCCGACATCATCGCCGACCTGCTGTCGTGCGGCATGCACGACGAATTGGCCACCGAGCTTCTGATCGACATCGGAACCAACGGCGAGCTGGTCCTGAACGCCGACGGCCGCCTCCTTGCGTGCTCAACCGCCGCCGGCCCCGCGTTCGAGGGCGCGACGATCCGCCACGGATCGGGCGGTGTCGCCGGTGCGGTCAGCCACGTGCGACGCGACGGGAACGCGCTGGTGATTGAGACCGTCGAAGACGAGGCCGCGGCGAGCATCTGCGGAACCGGACTGATGGACGCGCTCGCGATGCTGCTCGACGACCGGATCGTCGACGAAACCGGGCGAATGTCGTTGGACGACGCGTCCCCCGACGCGCGCGCCGCCTACGAACAGCGCTTCATCGACCTGGACGGAGAGCCCGCGGTCGTTCTGTCGGCGCCCGACGCGCGCGTCCAGATCGAGCTCACGCAGGCCGACGTCCGCCAGGTCCAGCTCGCGAAGGCCGCGATCGCCGCCGGGATCCTGGTGCTCCTTGAGCACGCGGGAAAGACGACCGGCGACGTCGCATCGGTGTATCTGGCCGGCGGGTTCGGCACCTACGTGAGACCGGAGGCGGCGATCCGGGTGGGACTGCTGCCGGGCTTCGCCACAGGGCAGATCCGCGCGATCGGCAACGCCGCCGGCAGCGGTGCGGTGCGGATGCTCATAAACGGAGGTTCGGCAGACGAGGCGCGTCGGATCGTCGATTTGTGCTCGTATATCGAGCTCAGCGGCTCGATCTCGTTCCAGAACCACTATATGGAGCAGATGGTGTTCCCGGAGGTCTCATGACCAAAGCTCATATGAAGGCAGTTGTCGTTCGCGAGTTCGGCCCGCCGAGCGTACTGAAGGTCGAGGATGTACCGGATCCCGTCGCACAGAATGGGCAGATCGTCGTCGCGCTCCACGCGACCGGCGTGAATCCGGTGGAGACCTACCAGCGATCGGGTTCGCAGGGCTACGACCGACCGCGGCCGTTCACGCCGGGGGCCGACGGTGCGGGTGTTATCGAATCGATCGGCCGATTCGACGCGCCGGGACCGGTGTCTCGGTCTGGCGTCCGACTTGCCGTCGGGCAGCGCGTCTACGTGTCGGGATCGGTCACCGGCACGTACGCCGAAAAGTGCGTCTGTACGCGTGACCAGGTCCATCCGCTGTCCGACTCGCTCTCCTTTGAGCAGGGCGCGTGCCTCTGGATCAACTACGGTACCGCCTACCGTGCGCTCTTTCAGCGGGGCGGCGCGATCGCCGGAGAGTGGGTCCTGATCCACGGCGCGACCGGAGGCGTCGGCGTCGCCGCGATCCAGTGGGCGAAGCTGCGCGGATTGCGGGTGATCGGTAGCTACGGCACTCCGCGCGGGCGCGAGTTGCTCGAGAGTCTGGGCGTCGACCACGCGATCGCGCACGGCGACGACGGGCACCTTGATTCGGTCGACGCGGCTACCGCGGGTCATGGGATCGACGTCGTCGTCGAGATGCTCGCGAACGTGAATCTGGAAGCCGACCTGAACGTGCTCGCGCGCGGCGGACGCGTCGTCGTCGTCGGCAGCAGAGGGTCGATCGAGGTCACCCCGCGGCGGCTCATGGCGCGCGAGGCCGACGTACGCGGCGTGATGCTCTACGGAGCGAGCGATACCGAGCTTACCGAGATCCACGCGGCGATCGCCGCCGCTGCCGACGCCGGCGCGATCGAGCCGGTCATCCAGGAGTCGCTCCCGCTCGCCCGCGCGGCCGACGCGCACGAGATCGTGATGAACTCACCGTCGCATGGAAAGATCGTCCTCACCCCCTGATCTGCCGCGCGGCGTCAGCGCGTACTACGCGTCGCTCGCCGAATCGCTCGACCCGTGCGTCGATCCTATCGCCGCGCAGTTCGTCCCGCAGGAAGCCGAGCACCTCACGCTGCCCTACGAAACGCCCGACCCGATCGGGGACGAGCTCTACCGCGTCGGTCGGCGAGTGCTCCACCACTACCGCGACCGGATTCTGATCCTGGCCAACGATCGGTGCGCAACCTACTGCAGGCACTGCTTCCGCCGCCACTTCACCGGGCACAGCACCGGCCGGATCACCGACGCGGAGATCGAAGAGGCACGCGCGTACATCGCGTCGCACGCAGAGGTCTCGGAGGCGCTCGTCTCCGGCGGTGACCCGCTGATGATGAGCGACGATCACCTGTTTCAACTCTTCGACGCGCTACGCGCCGCCAAAGAGTCGCTCATCATCAGGCTGGCCACGCGCGTGCCGGTCGTCCAGCCGGGCAGGATCACCGCCGAACTCGGCGCCCGCCTGGGTCGCTACTCGCCGCTATGGACGGTGATCCACGCGAACCACCCGCGCGAACTCACCCCGGAGTTCGACCGTGCGGTCGGCCACCTGATCGACAACGGGGTACCGGTGCTCAACCAGGCGGTGCTGCTGCGCGGGATCAACGACGACCCCGACACGCTTGAAGCGCTCCTGCGCGGGCTGGTCGAGCGGCGCGTGAAGCCCTACTACCTCTTCCAGGGCGACCTTGCCGCGGGGACCGCGCACTTCCGCACGAGCATCGACACGGGCCTGACGCTGATGAAGGAGATGCGCCGACGCCTGAGCGGCCTGGCGATCCCGACCTACGCGGTAGACCTCCCAAACGGCGGAGGCAAGGTCCCCCTCACCGAAGCGACGATCCGTCGCCGCGAACCCGGCTGGTACATCCTGGTCGACGACGACGGAGTCGAGTACCGCTACCCGCACGAAGGGTAGAGACCTCCGTTTGACGGGCGTTAGTCGACCGAGTATGATTTCGGTCTGAAGGGGGAGTCTGTTCCTTGGGGGAGGTCGACGAGCGCTCTACAACCCAGAGTCACCCGCGCGCCGACGCCGCGCACGTGGCCGAAACGGAATGCCCGAACGATCCGCTCAAGGTCCTGATCGTCGACGACGATGAGTCGGTGCACCGCGTTACCCGCCTGGTTCTCCGCGACTTCAGGTTCCGGGGTCGGGAAATCGACTTCCTGGGTGCGCTCAGCGGCCTCGAGGCTCGGAGAGTTCTGGTCGCGCATCCGGACACCGCCGTCGCGCTGATCGATGTCGTAATGGAGACCGACTCCTCCGGACTGGAACTTATCCGCTGGATTCGCGAAGAGCTTCGCAACGACACGATGAGGATCGTGATCCGCACCGGCCAACCAGGCTGCGCACCGGAGCGACAAGTCATCGAGCAGTACCAGATCAACGACTATAAGGAAAAGACCGAACTCACGAGCACTCGCCTGGCCACGACCCTCACCGTCGCACTCCGGGGATACTGCGATTTGGTCACGATCAGCCGCGGCAGAGCCGGGCTGGAACAGATAGTCGCCACCGCGACGTCGTTCTGGGATCACCGATCGATTGACGACTATCTGACGCACGCAACCGAATGCGCCGCGGGTCTGCTGGGCGCAACCAGTGGAGAGAGCGACGCGACTATCGTGGGATGCGCGGAACCTGGAATCATCCGGGCGACGACCGAGTCAGGTGGCCAGGTCATGGGTGCTCAGAAGTCGCGAGCCCAAAGCGCGCGCGCCGCAGTGATCGAATCGGCCTGCAACGGTGGAGGGACGGTGTATCATCCGCCCTACGTCGGCACCCTCCTGGAGGCCCGGCGTGGATCCCCAAGCGCGATGGTCCTGCGAACCGCCCGTCCGATAGACGATGTGGACCGCTTCATCCTGTCGGCGTATTCTTCTACGGTGGCGCTCGGGCTCGACGGGCTCACCGTGGCGCTTGAGCTCGAGCGGTCGCAGAGGGAGATGATCTACCTTCTAGGAGAGCTCGTGGAGAAACGGTCAAAGGAGACCGGACACCACGTCAAACGCGTAGGTGAGATAGTCAGGCGCATCGCCGAGCTGTCGGGGCAGTCACCGGAGACGGCCGATCGATGGCACCTTGCCGCGACGCTCCACGATGTCGGCAAGATGGGAATCCCGGACGCGATCCTGGAGAACCCGGGCAAGCTGCTCCCAGCCGAGTTCCGGCAGATGCAGGAGCACACGGTGATCGGCAGCAGACTCCTCCAACGCGACCACGGGGATTTCATGACGATCGCATCGACGATCGCCCGCTCGCATCACGAGCGGTGGGACGGATCGGGGTATCCGGACGCGCTCGCGGGTGAGTCAATCCCGCAAGTGGCGCAGATGACCGCGATCGCCGATGTATTCGACGCGCTGACGCACGAGCGAGTCTACAAGGAAGCGTGGGAGTTCGACCGCGCGTTTTCCTACGTGGTAGATCGCAGCGAGCGGGACTTTCACCCTGACATCGTACAGCTGTTCGTACGGCTCGAGGCGGACGTCGCAGAGTTGTTGGAGCAGTTCCCGGACTAGAGCAAAGATCGACCGCGGTCGGAAGGAGGACGAGTGGACAGCGTGACCTTCTCGTATACTCTCTACGCCGTTCTGATGACCGCGTCCGCGCTGTCACTACTCATCGCGTACTTTGAGACCGGTCGACGGGGCTACATTCTCGCCTGGTTCGCGTATGCAGTGTTCTTCACAATCGCCATCGCGATGAACGCTATCCCGGGGATTTCCGGACGACCGCTCCTGGTCGCGATTGCGTACGGGCTGTTCTTCCTCGCCTACTCGAGCCTCGATGTCGGCGTGCTCCGGTTCGTCTTCTCGCTTACCGCCGGAAGAAGAAGAGGATTCCTGATCACGAACGTCGTCGCGCTCGCGGCGTTGCTGCTCCTGTCGGTAGACCTGAGCCTCTTCCCGGCGCGTATATCCGTCTTCAACGCGTGGTCAGCCTTGGTGTTCGCAAGGGTCGCCATCCGACTGGTGCGACACCGCCGCGCCGGCCGCGATGCAACGGGGCTGTTCGCGATAGCAGCTGCGTCGCTGGTTTCGGCGGCGTGGGGCGCACGTGGTGTCATCGCCATCATAGTCGCGACCGACTCAATCGGAACTGCAGATGCGGCCACAGTACCGGCAACCCTTGCGGTCGCGGGTACGTCAGTCCTGTTCCTGATGTCGCTGTTCAACCTTGCTCAGTTACGCGTCTCACAACAGCTCGAATCGACGCGTGCCGGGCTCGCGGAAGCTGCGGTATCTAAAGGCGCGGCGCGTTTCGTCGCCGGCGTGTCGCACTGGCTATCGACGCCGGTCGGCACCGCCCTGCTCGCGATTTCGGCGCTTCCCGAGCGCGACGGTGCCGACGAGCGTATCGTCGCGGCACGCACCGGGCTCGAGGTCGCTGCGCAACGACTGCGGACGCTCAAACAGGTGTATCTCAGCAGGGACGACTCTCCGGCTTCGACGATGCCGATACCTGAGCTGATCGATCGCCTGGTGGACACGGCAAGCTCGATCGGTATTCCCGTGGAGTCTGCGCATAGGGACCCAGCAGGCGATTCGCGGCGGACGACCATCCTAGCCAATCAGTTCGTCAGACTCGTCATTGATCTGATCGAGCTCTCACGTTTGAGCGGCTGGACGGTCGGATCGAACCCACAACGGATCGTCGAAAACACGTCGTCGACTCCGTCGATCGATATCCTTGGCGTCGATATTCCCCCCGACGTCTGGGCTGACTGCAGCAATCCACTCCAGAGATCGGAAGTCGCCCGTTTCGCCGAAACACTCGTCCTTGGCGCGCTCTGCACCGGCCTGCGCGACCAGGCAGGAGTCCGGTCAGTGACCAGGCTTTCGGTGCCTCCGCACGGGCTCAGAATCGAGTTTCACGAGGAGACGGCATGACGGAGCATCCTCCGGTCAAAAAGAACACGCCGGCCGGAACGAGCGGTTCGGTCGACGCGTGGCGCGTACTCGTCGTCGATGATGAAGAGATAGTTCATCGGGTGACCGCGATGATCCTGAACGGCTTCACGCACGACGGCCGCGCCGTCGAGATGATCTCGGCGCGAAGCGCGCAAGACGCCAGGCACGCGTGCGTCCGGCACGCAGACATAGCCGTTGCGATCGTCGATGTTGTCATGGAAAGCGATGACGCGGGGCTTCAGCTGGTTCGGTGGATCCGAAACGACCTTGGCAATCGTGCGATGCGGATCATCCTTCGTACCGGCCAGCCTGGACGAGCTCCCGAAGATGAGATCATTCAGCAGTACGAGATCAACGACTACAAGGAGAAAACCGAGCTCACCGGCACACGTCTGATAACCGCGGTGATCGTCGCGCTCCGTGGCTACCAGGACATTGTCAGGATCGAGCAGGGCATCCACGGCTTTGAGACTATTGCAACGGCTACAGCAGAGTTCTGGAAGACTCGTTCGCTTGCCGACTTCGCAGCCGTGGCGATCCGCCAGATCGGGCGTCTACTCGGCACCGGAGGCCAAGTCGATGGGATCGCCATTCAGGAACGCGATGGGATCGGTTCGGCTATCGCGTACACGGGCGCGTTCCGATCACTGGCCGAAGAACGTCCTGATGATATGACCCGTCGCATAGCAGAGATTGCCGAAGAGAGCCGGTCCGCCCAATGCCCGGTGATCCGAGACGAACGATTCGTGATGACGCTGGATCGCACCGGTCAACGCGTCGTCCTGTACGCAGCGCTGCCCAGCCAGGTGGATGAAACCAGCCGACCGCTACTCGCCACACTCGCGAGCAGCATTTCGATCGCGTACGACAGCCTGTCGATGACGCTGATTCGCAGTCAGTCGCAGCGCGAGACCGCCTACCTGCTCGGTGAACTGGTGGAACGCAGATCGGGCGACACCGGAAACCACGTCCGGCGGGTCGGGCGGATCGTCGGTTTGCTCAGTGAGTGCAACGGTGAACCTCCCGAGGTTGTGGAGAGCAGACGACTTGCGTCATCGCTTCATGACGTCGGAAAGGTCGGCGTGCCCGATCGTATCCTGACCAAACCTGGCTCTCTCTCTCCCGAAGAGTTGACCGTGATGCGGGATCACACGGTGTTCGGACACGATTTGCTGAGCAGTATCAACGACGACGTGATGCGGCTGGCCGCCGTGATCGCGAGGTCTCACCACGAGCGATGGAACGGAAGCGGCTATCCGGATCGGCTGATCGGGGAATCGATACCGATCGAGGCGCGAATGACCGCGATAGCCGACGTCTTCGACTCGCTGACCCATGCGCGTGTCTACGAGCGGGCCTGGGACGTCAGCGACGCGTTTCTGCACATCATAGAGCGCGGAGGGTCAGATTTCGACCCCGGGCTTACCGAACAGTTTGCCCGGCTGCGCGGCGAAGTCACAGAGATCCTTGCAAGGCTACCCGACTGATGCGCTGGCTGCGCGTGGGGCTGGTGTTGGCCGGCCTGTCCTGGCTCGCGTCAACCGGTGGCGCTCTCATCGTTCGGTCGGACCATGATGAAGTTCGCGTCGCACCGGATTCACTGGAGTTTGTGCGGGATCCGGACGGGGGGCTGGACATCGCGACGGTCGTGAAGCTCCATGAAGAGGAGTGGCAGCCGGCCCCCGCTCCTCTTGCGTTCGGCTACACTCGCGACGCAATCTGGCTACGCATGAGGGTCCGCAACGAGTCGACGAACCCGATCGTCACGCTCGGCGAGTTCCACGGAATCGACAGGTTCGATGTCTTCATCGGGTCGGCAGACGGGACCGACCTCGGGGGCGCGGTCGGACGCGGAGTGTTGCGTGTCGGATCGAGCGGATGGATGGTCCGCCCCGACGAGAGCTGGTTCACCCGCAGCGTGTCGTTCTCCGCGGTACCGCTGAACTTGGCCAGGGACAGAGAGACGATCGTCTACATCAGGATGGAGTCGACATCATCACTAAACCCGCGCTTCTCCCTGCTCGGTGGCGCTCGCCTCCTGGAGCGCTCACGATCGGTGGGTCTGCTTCAGGGCATCGGCGTCGGATTCGCGGTCATGGTTGTCGTGTACGCGTTCGTCGCGCTCTCATCCGGGAAGCGACCCGAGTTCATCATCTATTTCGCACTCGCGATCGTTCTGTCGATCCTCATCACGTACGGCACGGGCCTTGGGCCGCTCGTCCTCTGGCGAGCTGCCCCCGGCGTCACGTCCGTGGTTGGCCGGATCGGGTCGCTCCTCACGTTCGGACTCAGCCTGCAGCTCTTCAGGTTTCTCATGGAGCTTGACCGGCGACACCGGATCATCCTTGCGGCAACGAACACGATGACCTGCGCGATCGGCGGCGCCGTAGCCGCGGTTCTCGTGTTTCCCGTGGTGACCGGTTTTCAGATCGCGTCAATCGGATTGATCGTGATCTATCCTGTCACGCTCGTACTGCTGGTCGCGTGCGCGGTACTGCGGTTCCCGGCGTCAATGCCGGTACTCATCGCGTGGGGCACGCTGCTCCTTGCAGGTGGTGTCCAGACGCTTGTAAACCTGGGTCGAATCGCCGCACCCGACGGTTTCGCCGACACCTCGCTCGTCCTGACGATCGCGTTCATCGTACAGAGTAGCATGATCGCTGCGACGATCCTGCGTCGGACGGAAGCGGCGCGGATGGGCGACCGTGACCGCAGACGGGTTGCGGAGCTCGAGATCGAGGCGGTTCGCGGACAGATAGTCGACGCGGCGCGAGCCGCAGACCTCGCCAACCTTGTTGCCGATATCGCGCACGAGCTTGAGACACCGCTTGGGACAGCGCTACTGATCGGCTCCGACCTGAGGGCGCGCACACGGATGGCGGACGACGCTGCTGTCCGGAAGGCCGACTCCGACGCGATCGCAGACGCGGGCACGCTGCTGGAAGAGAGCGCGATCCACGCCCGAACGCTTGTTCACGCGGTCCGGCAAACTGCAAAGGAACAGGCGACGTTGGCAGCAGAGATCCTGGACGTCGACGCGTACATCGCGCGTGTGCTGAGGCCGCTCGTTCTGCGGTACAAGCGATCGGAACACGAACTGACGTGGGAGGTGCCGGCCGGTCTGGGCTTCCGGACAGTCCCGGGCTTCCTTACGCAGATCATCACGAACCTGGTCCGCAACGCGGTCGAGCACGGGCTTCGAGATCGATCAGGACGGGTGTGCGTCACTGCCGGTATAGAGGCCCCCGGCGGAGTCACAGCCGGGTCCTCGAACCGCTCGCTGTGCATCGTAGTCTCCGACGACGGGGCCGGGATACCACCGGACGTGCTGCCGAGAGTGTTCGACCGCTTCTACACAAGCGCTGAAGAGCGTGGCGGTTCGGGACTTGGACTGTCGATCGTCAAGACCCTGGTGGAGGAAAAGCTCTCCGGCACAGTCGTCGTCCGATCCGACATCAACGGTGGCGGGACCCGCTTCACGATCAGGATTCCGGAGTGCGTCGACGGCGCCGATGCGCCGTCAGTGTCACGGTGAGATGGCTGCAGCGGCCGCTGCCGCAGGGGTCGGGTCAACGGTTGCACGCGTCGCCGGGGCAGTGTCTGCGGCGAGCAATTCGTCCATCGACCGTCGAAGTTGCTCCGACTGCTCGGTCGACCGGTCTATCGTCGCGCGCAGGTGCTTCATCGACGCGGCTATCGACGACAGGGCGGTGCCAACCTGGCTGGTCGAGCGCTCGATATCGGTGACGATCGCACCGACTCGGTCCATCTCCGAGCGCGCAGTCTCCTGGTCGCGAGCGATCTGATCCGATCCGTCGCGCACCGCGACCGACGAGTTCTGCAAGACCTGCATCGCGTTCATGATCTCCCGACCGCCCTGCGAAAGCTCCGCGGTCGATCCGGTGATCTCCTCGAACGCGGCGGACACTTCCCGCACCTCGTTCGAGATCTTCCCCATCGCGTCGGTCGTCTGCGACGCGTGCGTACCGGTTGCATCGATCGATGTCTTGATCTTCTTCAGGTTCTCAGATATCACCCGCGAGTTTTCGGCTGTAGAACTCGCGAGCTTTCTGATCTCATCGGCGACTACAGCGAACCCTCTGCCGCTGTCACCGGCGTGTGCCGCCTCGATCGCGGCGTTCATCGACAGCAAGTTCGTCTGCGCGGCGATGTCGCCGATGATCGCGTTTATCTCGAGGAGCGACGTCATCTCCTTGCTGACTTCGGTGAAGGACGCATTTGTCTGCTCAAGAGCCTTCAGCCCTGCATCGACGACGCCAAGCAGCGCATCGCTCGCCTCACGCTTGGCCGCGGTGATCTGAGCAACCGAGTCGAGAGACGCAGACATCTCATTCACGGAGGCGGTCGACTCCTGCACAACAGTGTTCTGCTCGTCGACCTGCGCGTGGAAGCCGACGACTCGATCTGCGGTGGACCGGACCGAATCGAGCGCGCGCCCCACATTCTCCATCAGTTGCCGAGCGGTTTCCCGCAGCTCGGTCATCTGCTGCTCGATCTGCGAGAGGTTAATCTCGACCTGCTGGTAGTCGTCTCCGATGGCTGCGGCCGCGCTCGCGCTGCCGCGGGCATCGCGGTTCACCCTGCCGATCCGGTCGAGCGTCGCGATCGCTTCTTTGGTCGTTGCATCGATGCGCTCAAGCGATGTACGCCCGGAACGGGCGAGCAGAAATGCGAACGCACCATTGAGCACCGTTATCGCGACGGTCACCGCAAGCGGCTGGACAATTCCTTCGCCGCTCGTACTCGCTACAGCCGGCCCGATAATCGCGAGACTGACCGCGACAACCGTCACGATCCCAACGGCGGCGCTCGCAATCGGATACCACTCGCTGTCCGCGACGACGATCGACAGGAAGAGCGGAGCCGTCATGTAGAATCCGACGGTGTAGACCGCCTGCGGCTGATTCGGGTCAACGATGAACGCAAGCGCGACGACGACGAGAGTGGATACGACCAGCGGCGCAAGGCTTGCGAACCTGAATCGACCCCTACGTAGCAGTACGATCGATACCGCCATCACGACTATAACCGCACTCTGGATCGCTGCATCCAGGTAGTCGCCCTGGAGGATCTCTGAGACAATAATCACCGGCATGATCGCCAGAATTAGCACAAGGACGCTCATTACCTGGGGCGCCCTGGTCCGTACCACCACTCCGGAATCCCGGTATACGTCGTTTAGCTTCATCGTGCAGGTCTCCTTGTACGAATTATCGCGGAAAAGACCAGTCGTGTCACTTGACGGGAACTCATCGCAGTGGTAGAAAACCACATGACCGCTCCGCGGATGACCTCCAAGTGGCAGCTACTCGTCGTTACTGTCATTTGTGGTGTGTCCCGGGGGTAGGTCCACTGTCTGCAGTGACGCCCGCGGGAGATCGCCCGCGGGCTTTTTTTTGCTCCGCCGGCGATCGTAACCGCCCGCCGCTCAGACGCGAAGAACGTCGCGAGGAGGAGCAGATGGAACCGATCGTTCACGTCGAACACCTGACCAAGAGCTTCACGATGCGGGTCAAGCAGCACGGGCTTGCCGCGAGCATCGCGGGACTCGTCCGGCCCGAGCGGCGGACGATCGACGCGGTGCGCGGGATCGATTTCGCGATCGAGCCCGGTGAGGTCGTCGCGTTCATCGGTCCGAACGGCGCGGGAAAGTCTACCACGATCAAGCTCATCACCGGGATCCTCTACCCCGACGCCGGAACCGTACGCGTGATGGGGATGGACCCGCATAGGCAGCGGAAGGCGCTCGCGTACCGGATCGGCACCGTGTTCGGGCAGAAGAGCCAGCTCTGGTTTCATCTGCCGCCGGCCGACTCGTTCCGGCTCCTTGGGACGATCTACGACCTGTCGACCGCGGAGACCGTGAAGCGCATCGACTTCCTGACCGAGGTGTTCGAGATCGGCGAGTTCATCGATCAGCCGGTCCGCAAGCTGTCGCTCGGCCAGCGGATCCGGTGCGAGATCGCCGGGTCGCTGATCCACAGCCCACGCGTGCTCTTCCTCGACGAGCCGAGCATCGGCCTGGACGTCGTGGTCAAGCAGCGCATCCGCGACCTGATCGCGCGGATCAACGCCGAAGAGCGCGTCACGGTCTTCCTGACCTCGCACGACGCTGGGGACATCGAAAAGATCTGCCGCCGCGCGATCGTGATCAACCACGGGTCGATCGTCTGGGACGGCACGGTCAAGGAGATGAAGTACTCGTTCCTGAACCGGCGGATCGTCGAGGTCAAGATGGACGGGCCGGCGACTGTATCGCTGCCCGGGGTCACGGTCCTGAAGCAGCGCGACTACTCGATGAAGATCGAGGTCGACCTGGGCGTATCGTCGGCCGAGCGCGTGATCTCGGAGCTTCTGCGCCAGTCGAGCATCCAGGACATCACGATCTCATCGGCGCCGATGGAGGAGGTGATCACGCACATCTACGAGCGTACCGGCCGCCCCGCCCCGCCGGAACCCGCGGAGGTCGAGTCATGAGCGCGCGCAAGTACGCGACGGTGTTCGCGATCGCGGCGCGCGACCAGGTCGTCTACATCGCGTCGTTTCTGATGCGAAACGTCTTCTTCGTGATCATCCTCTTCGTCTTCTATTCCCTGTGGCGGGTGATCTATGGCGGCGCGCCCGACGGAGTCGCCGCGTCCGGTGCGACGACGATCGCGGGGTTCACGATGGTGCAGGTGCTCTGGTACCTGACGTTCACAGAAACGATCGAGCTCAGCCAGACCCGGGTCTTCATGCCAATCTCCGCCGAGGTGAAAGACGGTACGATCGCGTACTCGCTCTGTCGCCCCTACTCGTACGTGCTCTACTGGATCAGCCGATCGATGGGTGAGAACATCGTGAAGATCGCGCCGATGCTTCTGACCGGCTTCGTCGTCGCGACGCTCTTCGTCGGCCCGCTTCCCGGCTACCTCACCGCGCTGCCGGTGGGGCTGGTCGCGATCGTGATGGGCGTGCTGATCGGGACCACCGTCCAGACGATCATCGGGCTGCTCGCGTTCTGGTTCGAGGAAGTATCGCCGTTCTGGTGGATCATCCAGAAACTGGTCTTCGTGATCGGCGGGATGTTCATCCCGCTCGACTTCTACCCGGAGTGGCTGGCGAACGTGGCGCGATGGTCGCCGTTCGCGTTCGTCGCGTACTGGCCGGCGAGCACGTGGGTCGACTTCTCCTTCGACCGCGCGATGACGACGATAGTCGGGCAGTTTGTGTACGCGGTGGCGCTCCTCGCGCTCGCCGCGGGAGTATTCCGCTCCGCAGTGCGAAAGCTGCACGTGCAGGGAGGCTGACATGGATCGATCAAACCGCCGTCGCGGCGGGATGCTGCGGCTTGCAGCGCACTACTTCAGGTTCAACCTCAGCGCGAGCATGGCGTACTCGACGAGCTTCGTGATCCAGGTTGTGGGCATGGCGCTCAACAACAGCGCGTTCATCATCTTCTGGATGGTGCTCTTCGAGCGGATCGGCGGAGACATCGCCGGGTACGCGCTCGCCGACGTGATGTTCCTCTGGTCGCTCGCGGCAACCGGGTTCGGGCTGGGCGTCGTTCTCTGCGGTAACGCGATGTTCCTGTCGCGAATCATCTACTCGGGCGAGCTCGATGTCTACCTGCTGCAGCCGAAACCGGTCCTGCCGAACGTGCTGATGAGCCGCACGATGGTCGCGGGCTGGGGCGACTTCGCGTACGGGATCATCCTCTTCTTCGCGACGCAACCGCTGTCGCTCGCGAACGTGGGGCTCTTCGCGCTCTTCTCGCTGTTGCTCGGGATCGTGCTCGTGTCGGTACGCGTCGCGTACCACTCGGCGAGCTTCTCCTTCGGGAACGCCGAAGGGTTCGCGGGGCTCTCAGGCGAGTTACTGCTCACGTTCACGCTCTACCCCGGCTCCGTTTTCCGCGGTCCGACCGCGTGGGTCCTCCACACGCTGATCCCGGCCGCGTTCGTCGCGTACATCCCCGCGCGGATCTTCCGCGCCTTCGATGCACGCCTTCTCGCGATCGTGATCGCCGCCGACGCGCTGATCGTGCTGGTTTCAGTACTGTTGTTCCGACGGGGTCTGCGCAAGTACGAGAGCGGCAACCTGATCGGGACGCGGATGTGAACCTACTCCAAGACGACCACCGACGACGGCTCGCCGTTCGGCAACGCAGCGATCAGCGACCGCACCGCTGCGTCGAAGGTCACGAGGGCGCCGCGTCTTGAGGTCGCAAGCCCGATCAGATACGCGTCGGTCACCTGGCGGTGTCCCGACAGCCGGCACCCGCGCGTCGCCGACAGAAAGTCCGCTCGATCGGGCCAGAAGTCGTGCTTCGGGTGCGTTCGATACATCTCCAGTGCCTGAGTTATGGTCTCATACGGCATGACATACCCGACCACCGCGGGGTTCATCGACAGCCGGACGAATGCTACTTCGGTCAGCGGACAGGTTGCGAATCGGTCTCCCGCGAGGGACCGAAACCAGGCGCTCGCCACGGCGTGGTGAACGTGGTTTGGCCACGAAAGCGCGATCATGACGTTGACGTCAGCGAGGTAGGTCATCGGCCTCGTCCAGTGCCGCGTGGACCTGATCGGGACCAAAGGTCGGTGCGGACTCGGCGACGGAAAACACAGGAATCCCGTCCTTCTCCTCCAGCGTTCCCCGTGCGGCAAGACCGCGAGCCGCGAGATCGGAGATGACTTTTCCGATCGGCCGTTGCGTCGCGGCGGAAACCCGCCGTGCGATCCTGAGCACGTCGTCGTCGATGTCGAGCGTGGTTCTCATCGCTTCATGATGCTACGATGCTCGACGCGTGTCAACGCATCACGATGCATGTACACCGTGCTGCCGGTGCAGTGTACTGCACCAGCATCACGATGACTTCTTCGTCGCCGGTACCACCCGGCTCTCCGAAACGACGGCGGGCTTACAGTGCCGGGCGAGATTCAGTACCTTGACGCAGTGATTACAGCTGCAAATATCGCGCTCCAGTACGGAGATCGCGTTCTGTTCAAGGACGTTTCGCTCAAGTTCACGCCGGGCAACTGCTACGGCGTGATCGGCGCCAACGGCGCAGGGAAGTCGACCTTTCTCAAGATCCTCTCCGGGGACATCGAACCCGACTCGGGTGAGGTCATCATCCCGAAGGGCGAACGGCTCGCGGTGCTCAAACAGGATCAGTTTGCGTACGAGGAGCTGTCGGTGCTCCACGCGATCATCCTGGGACACCGCCGACTCTACGACGTGATGAGGGAGAAGGACGCGGTCTACGAGAAGAGCGACTTCACCGAGGCAGACGGGATGCGGGCGGCCGAGCTCGAAGGCGAGTTCGCCGAGCTCGGCGGCTGGGAAGCCGAAAGCGAGGCCGGACGGCTGATCTCCGGGCTCGGACTGTCGGACGAACTGCTCGAGCGGAAGATGAGCGAGCTCGACGGCGGGCAGAAGGTGCGGGTGCTCCTGGCGCAGGCGCTCTTCGGCAACCCCGACATCCTGCTGCTGGACGAACCGACGAACAACCTGGACCTGGACTCGGTCGGCTGGCTCGAAGAGTTCCTGATGAACTTCAAGAACACGCTGATCGTCGTGTCGCACGACCGGCACTTCCTGAACAAGGTCACTACGCACATCGTCGACATCGACTTCGCGAAGATGCAGCTCTACGTCGGCAACTACGACTTCTGGTTCCACTCGTCGCAGCTCGCGCGCAAGCAACTCCGCGACGACAAGAAGCGCCGGGAGGACAAGATCGCCGAGTTGAAGGAGTTCATCGCGCGCTTCTCATCGAATGCCGCGCGGTCGAAACAGGCCACCAGTCGCCAGAAGCTCGTGGAGAAACTATCGGTCGACGACATCAAGCCGTCGAGCCGCAAGGCGCCCTACATCGCGTTCAACTCGGCCCGCGACGTTGGCAAGCGCGTTCTGGAGATCGAGGGTCTGGGCAAGGACGTCGAGGACGAGCCGGTTCTGAACAACTTCACACTGACCGTGAACCCGGCTGACAAGATCGTCTTCGTCGGACCATTCCACCAGGCAAAGAGCGCGCTGTTCGAGATCCTGGCCGGCGAGAGCAAACCCGATACCGGATCGTTCGACTGGGGTCAGACGATCACGCCGGGCTACTTTCCGAAGGACAGCACCGACTACTTCTCAGGCGACCTCAGCCTGATCGAGTGGCTGCGCCAGTACACCGAGGTCGAAGAGGAGTCGTACGTTCGTGGCTTCCTGGGTCGGATGCTCTTCACGGGCGACGAAACGCTGAAGAAGGTGAGCGTGCTGAGCGGCGGTGAGCGGGTGCGGTGCATGCTGAGCAAACTCATGCTCGCCGAGCCGAACGTGCTGATCATGGACGAACCGACGAACCACCTGGACCTGGAAGCGATCACCGCGCTCAACGACGCGCTCATCGATTTCAAGGGGGTCGTGCTGTTCACGAGTCACGATCACGAGTTCGTCCACACGATCGCGAACCGGATCATCGAGCTCACCCCCGGCGGGGTGATCGACCGGTCGATGCGCTTCGACGACTACCTGCGTAACGAAGACGTGCGCGCGCTCCGTGACTCGATGTACCACGAGCACCACCTGCTTGAACTGTAGCCGCTTCAGCCAAACACTCTGACGTCGAGTCCCGCAACCCGAGAGAAGGGTACGTCAACGGACGGTGGTGCCCTGGGTCCGGTACGCCCGGTTGTGCCGGCGGCTTTCGTTCAGCAGATGATCGACCTCAGGCTTCGACAGGATCCCGTGTTCGACGAAGTAGCGGCCGATCGGGTAGTTGAGCAGGTACTGCTTGCCGAGCATCACCGACAGTTGCCTGCGGTCAAGGAGCCCCATCTTCAACGCGGTCGTCCCAAAGAGCTCGCCCCGGGGCGACTCGCGGAGCACCGCGCCGATCGACGGAAAATCGAGGAACCGGTACGACCGTCCGATCTCACCGACCTTCGGGCGGACGCGATACTGCCACGTAACCGCATCGATCATCGTCTTCCAGTCGATCACGCGGTGGTAGTAGAGAAACTGCGCGAAGCGAAGCGGCGTCTCGGGTACCCTCCCCGAATAGTAGCGCCGCTCATCGGCGGCCGCAGCGGACCCCGAGCCAGTCGCACTGCCCCCTCGGATATCGGTCGGTGGCGTCCAGAATCCTACGTTCGAAGCGGTCCGGCTTGCCCGCTGCGCGTGCGAGGCCAGGGTCGCCTTCAGCGTCGGGTTGTCGACGACCGCGCCGAGCACGCGGTAGGCGCTGTGCAACCTTCGAAATGCGCTGTTCAGATCATCGGGCTCCCGCCCAAGAAGCGACGCGCGATCGGGATGCAGTTCGAGTGCACGCGCACGAAAACGCGTGGATAGCTCGCGCTGGTCGAGCGCCGCGAGCAGCGACAGGTCGACCGCGTCGACAGACGCGCCGCCGTAGATGATGCGAAGCGCTCGTCGTGCGATGTCGGCGGTGATCGGCTGCGTCATCTCTTCTCTCTATCGGCCAGAAACCGCGGGGCCAAAGGCGCTCACTCCACTACCCTGCGTTCGCGCTCCTGCGCCATCAGGATCGCCTCAGGCCGGTACTCGAAGTGGAGGTTGTCGAACGAGAGCCACTTCCCGCCCCAGATGAATCCCTCCTGCTCGAACGCGTCTACGATCGCGTCGGGCACCGTCCAGCGCGCCGCGAGTGGGATGTCCCACCACTCGTCGATCCCGCCCTGCGCGGCCCACAGCCAGTACGCCCATCGCCCCTGGTAGCTCGTCGGCACCAGGTCTACGGCGACCCCGTAGCTGTGATAGCTGCGTCGAAGGGTGCCTGCGATGTTGCGCCAGTTATACCCCGATACTACCGCGAGCCCCTCGACAAACCCGCGCAGAGCGTCGTCGGAAAGCATCGCGACCCGGATCCGACGCTCAACGCGTTCGAGCGGTTCGACGAGTATCGGGTGTACACGCGTGCGAAATCCCAGGAACCTGGTCGGAACTACGGTGAACTCGGCGTCGCGCTCGGAGGAGATCCCGTAGAGCGCGTCCAGGAAGCCGTTGAAGCGCATCCGGCCGTCACCCTGGTCGCCTGATGCAGCCGAACCGCGCGTCCGCAGCTGCTCGGCCAGTTCGTCGTCTATCACGCGCGGAGAGATAGGTCCAAGATCGTAGCGGTAGAACCGGATCGGTATGAAGTGTTCGGCCTGGGCGCGAAGGTCGGATGGCAGGAGCCTCCCCTGCGCCCAGTAGTACCACTGGCCGTCCATCTCGATCGCCCACTCGCCGTCACGGACCTCGGAACGCGTAAACCGGCCGGGGTAGGATCGGAGCATCGCATCGACTTCGATCGCGCCGGGTAGCAGCGTCGGATCGGTCGTTTCGGGCGTGTCGGACGGCGCCAGTTCAGGCGCGGAACGGTCCGGGCGCGCGCTGGTCGGCAGCTCTGCCGCAAGATCGGTCGCGACGTTGGCGTCGGAGATCGGACGGGCGAGCCCGTGCGCGCGAGGCGAGTCGAAGTGGATTACCCCGGCCGCAAGGATCGCGACGACGCCGATCCCGACGGAAAGTGAGCGGGCACGCTGCATGCTGAATAGTGTACGGCATTTAGACGCGCTTGACAGCCTCTACGACACGCGCACGAACCCGACGCGGGGTCAGCCGGGGATCGTCTCGCGGTTGATCTGGATGAACCGTTCGGTCAGCATCTCCGTGACCGCGACCAGCGCAGCGTTCTCCGCGTGCGCTTCGAGCACGGTCTGGAAGATCGCGATCGCGAACAGCGGTGATGTGCGCTCGATCGAACCCGACGAAAACCGCGCCGGCTCACCGAGCTTCAGGTCGGCTTCGAGCGCGCACCCCTGACTCACCGAAAGCTGCGGCACGTCTTTGCGGATCCCGATCGACGCGTACGCGACGCCGCGCTTACGTTCGATGATCGGTCCGATGCTGACGACCGAACCCGAATACGTCATCGCGAGCGCACCGCCCGGATTCTGCGCGTGGAACCACTCGGCGGCGACCATGTCATGCTCGGCGGTGTGCCGGAGAAACGCGTCGTGCTTCTCGACCCAGCCACGTTCGAGCAGCGCCTGTGCCTCCGGATTGTCCGCCAGCCCCGCCGGAGCGACCAGTGCACGCAGATGGCTGCGTACCGGTTCCGGCACCTGGTGTGAATACTCCCCCATAGCCGGCAGTATACCCCGGTGCGCGAAGGAAATCAGCGCCGAATCAGGGACGCGCTTCGATTCCCGGAAAGAATCTCGCGACCACTTCGGCGAGCGCGCCGTCTTCGGCCCGGGTATTGAGGACGACCGTGGCGGCCGCCTTTGCGTCGTCGCGCGCGCGCGCGACCGCCAGTCCCAGTCCCGCGGCGCGGATCATCTCCACATCGTTGCCGCTGTCGCCGATTGCGATCGTCTGTTCGATGCCGATGCCGAGCACGCTCGCGAGCTCGCGAAGCGCCGCGCCCTTGTGTACGCCGGCACGAACGATCTCAAGATAGGTCGGCTTGGAGAACATCGTCGCAAACCCGAACTCGGTTCCCAGCCTGTCGAGCGCGGGCTTGTGAGACAACAGCCGATCGTGGTCGTCGATCACGATCAGCTTCGGTGATCCCGACCGTAGCTCGGCGACCAGATCGTCGGCGACGCGGAAGTCCATGCCGGTCGACCGCGCGTACGCCGCGGTCCGGTCGGACTCGTGTTCTACGACGAAGCGGTCGGCATCGTAGCCCTGCACGTAGAGCCCGTGATCACGCGCGTACGCCATGACCGACGCAATCGCGCGGGAGTCGACGTTGTGCTCGACCACGACACGACGCGAGTCGGCGGTCACGATGCGCGCGCCGTTGTACGCGATCAGATACTCGTCGTCATCGGGGCGTATGATCGTCTGTGCGACCGCGCGGATGCTCACGTCGGCGCGCCCCGAACAGAAGACGATCGCAACACCGGCGCGGTGGAGCGCGGCGAGCGCTCCTCGGTTCGCCTCCGGAAGCGCCCCGTCGGGAGCCAGGAGCGTATCATCAATGTCGGTCGCAAGGAGTCGGTACATGGAGTGCAGTCTACCACGCGTCGCAGGCGCTTACATCTGCGTCAGCTTCACCTGCGTGACCGCCTCGATCGCATTCAGGTCGTCGTAGAGCGTCGTGAGATCGGCGTTTCGTTGTATCCTGATCAGAAACTTCATCTTGACGATTCCCTTCGCGATCGCCTGCGTCACATCGACGTTGCTGACGTGTATCCCGTGCGCTCTGAGAACCGTCATGACCGCCTCGGTCCTGATCTGGACGTCCTTCAGGTCGACTTCCAGAATCTTGGGGTTGCGATCGGGAAAGAGTCGCTTTTCGAACCGGTTGAGCGTGATCAGCGTAAACAGCACAAGGAGCGCGGCTATGAGCGCAAGGAGGTAGAGCCCACCGCCGATGACGAGCCCGAGCGCCGCGACGATCCAGATCGATGCGGCGGTCGTCAATCCCTTGACGTTGCCTCCGTAGCGCATGATCGCCCCAGCGCCCAGAAAACCGATTCCCGACACCACCTGCGCGGCGATCCGTCCCGGGTCGCCACCGACCGGTGGCATCGCGGTGTAGCGCGACAGCTGCATCAGGAGCGTCGCGCCGAGCGTAATCAGCACGTGCGTGCGCAGCCCCGCAGGCTGATTGCTGCGCTCGCGCTCCAGTCCGATCGCGCCACCGATCAGGAGACTCATCAGGAGCTGGACAAGATGCTCGAGCGCGAGTTCGCTGCCGGGCACAACCGACGCTAACCATGCCATCGCTTCATCCTACCAGAGCCGGAGGCCGCACTCAAGGCGAGACCGAACGCTCCAGCCGGAACCCCACCTGGACAATGCCGCCGGAGGGTATCGCGACGTCGATCGTGTCGGCCTCATCCCCCGCCGCGACGGCGAGCGAGCGAAGCGGCTGCTCCATGAGGTCGAGCTCGTGCGCCGCGACGACACGCCCGGCAAGCCGGTGAGAGACGCGCACCGTGACGGTGACCGGCGACGGCGCGAGCGTGTGAAGCGTCACCACCATGAGCTCTCCCGACTCAGACTGCTTGAGCGACGACACGCCAACGGCACCACCGCCGACGCGCACGAACGAATCGCTCGTCGGAAGCGTTCCGTCGTGAACCCCGGTGGATACCGGGATAAGCGGCGCGTTCAGCGCAAGCCCCTCGCGGTACGCCGCGGCGACAGTGTCGGCGGGATCGATCGGACGGACCGTAAACCGCATTTCGTGCGCGCCAACCTCAGGAGTGGGGTCGGGATCGTAGCTGCCGCGAATGAGCGGCACCCGAAGGAGTGTGCCGTCCCACGCGCATCCGTACTTCGAGTCGTTCGCGACCACAACCGCGGCAGCCGATCCGTCGGCCGCGTTGCCGCGAAGCGCGACCCAGCGTTGCGTCGGGAGGTCGCTCCTGATGTCGGTTCCACGATCGACCGATCCGAACGGAACCTCGAAGTGCGCGCTCGCGCCGGCAAGCGCGAAGGCAAGCCGGAGCTTCATCGCCGGAACCCCGACGCCTGCGCCACCGCGCTCGAACCAGGTGCCCGCTATCCGGATCGACAGCGACGGATCTCCGGCGCGCAGCTCGTACTCGACACGAAAGTCGCTCGCGCCGAACCGCAGATCAGCGACAACGCGCGCGGCGAACGGGCCGCTCCAGTCGCGGTGCACGCCCACGCAACGGACCGGTCCGGCGGGTGATTCGTGGTCCACATGCCACGACGACATCGGGTGCGCGTGCTCGGTGACAAACTCGATGATCCCCGTCGGGCCGTCGGTGTGCGCGATCAGATCGCGGCCCGTCACCAGATCACGAAGACTCGCGATCCCCCCGGTTTCCGGATCAACGACCAGTCGAATCAGTCCGTTCTCCACCCCCTCTGCGCCGCGCTCATTCCACGAGTAGCCGCACGGGTGCGGCGGCGCAACCTGCCGCGCGCCAACAGCGTCGGGACCGGACGTGCTCGCTTGTGCGGCTGAGGGCTCGCCCGCGGGCGCATCTCCTGCCGGCGATGCGCCGGGAACGACCTCTCGAACACCGACGACGGCGTAACCCATCGACGGCACCCGGACCGGAAAGCGGATGCGCGCGTAGCGGTGTCCCCAGTAGCGGCCACGTTCGGTGCACTGCGCGGCGACGGTCGTCCCGTCGTCGCGGTCCACGACCAACTCGCGCCCCTCAAACGCCGCTGAGTCGGTTCCATCGTCCCAGACCGCGCATTCGATGACCTCTTCGCGGTCGAACGCGGTCGTGTTGAACACGACGAACGGCCGGCCGGCCGCGCCGAATCGCAGGTCATTGGCCGGAACCCCGCCTTCGTGAGACGCGAACCCGACGCCCGCGCCGTAGCCGTCGTCACCCGACCCGAGCGGGTCCGCGAGCGGGTCGCCGAAGCCGCTCGTATCGACGAGCGACGCGATCGCCCTGAGCGCGCGCGTCGATGCCGTACCGACGGTAGCCATCGCCCGCTGGAAGATCCCGTGCGCGAAGGTGCGCGTGTCGTGGACGCCCGATCCGGGCAGAATGTCGTGAAACTGATTGAGGAGCACGTCGCGCCACGCCTCTTCGATAACGCGATGCGGATACCTGGCATTCGACAGCAAAGCGTCGATCGCGCACGTGTGCTCGGCGAGTGCGGTTCGTGCTTCGCCGATCCGGTTCGCTCGTTTGATCAGGCTCTGCGACGTGTAGCAGCCGGTGAACTCGAAGTTCAGCTCTCCGGTGATAGTCGGCAGGACGTCGCGTCGGGAGTCGAGACGCGCGAAGTAGCCGGCCCCGGTGCCGTAGTCGATCGCCGGCAGCAGCGGACGCGAACCGAGCGACTCGATCGCGCGCAGGTCGCGTCGCGTCGGACCACCTCCGTGGTCGCCGACACCGTACACGAACAGTACGTCGTCGACGTCCGACTCGCGCACGAAGCGGATACTCTTGCCGACGATCGCGCCGGCGGTCACCACTCCGTTGTAGCCCCAGTGCATGTCGTTGATCGCGAGAACCTCCGCCCCGTCGGGCCCGACCCACCGGAACACCAGCGGGCGCGCCGCGCCGTGCGTTCCGGGCCGATGGAGGTAGAGGTAGCGCACGCCGCCCCGCGCCAGATAGGTCGGAACGGTTGCGGCGTGTCCGAAGGTGTCAGGCGACCAGTCGACCGGCACGTCGTCGGCGGAGAGTCCGAACAGCTCGTTCATGTATCGGCGGGTGTAGAGCAGATGGCGCACGAGCGAATCGGCGCCCGACAGGTTCTTGTCGCACTCGACCCAGTGGCTCGCGGTGACCTCCCAGCGCCCGTCGGCGACAGCCTTGATGATCCGGGCGAGCAGCTCCGGGTCGTGCTCTTCGACGATCCGGTAGACGCTCGCCTGGCTCTGGCTGAAGATGAAGCGAGGGAACTCCTCCATCAGCTGCAGCACGGTGTGAAAGCTGTCGATGGTCGCTGCGACCGTTTCGGGCCACGACCACATCCAGTTCATGTCGATGTGCGCGTGCCCGACGCACGTCACGGTGATCTGTTTTGCCGCTGCGGATAGCGGCATCAGTATCCGTTCGGCTTCGGCGACCGCCGCGTCGATCGATGCGCCGGCCCCGTCGAGCGCTTCGGCGACGGCCGCGGAGGCCTGCTCCACGAGCGGGCGCCATTCAGCCGCCCGGTCCGGATGCCGGCCACAGAGAAAGCCCGCAAAATCGAGTTCGGCCCCGACTATATCGAGCAGCTCGTCGCGTCTTCGATCCGACCGTTCAATCGATCGAACGAGCCGTTGTCGTGCATCGCTCATTGTCCCCCCTGATCGAGCCGAGTATACCCGCCGGAGCCGACCACGTCACGAGCAGCCAGATAGATTGACGGTTTCGGTCGACCACGGTAATGTGCTTCTGCACTGCAACCAGCAGTCGAGGATATCGTATG
>RECL01000081.1 GCA_007694025.1 Spirochaetaceae bacterium | reverse complement strand
GTTGGTTTTCACCGCTCCATCATATGCTATACTCGGATCGGGTGCAGCCACCATCAACTGTCGGACGCAAGGGCCGACGACAATGCTCTCACCGCCGGACATTCGGACCGGCTGAAGAATCGCAAGGAGCATCATATGGTACCACTCGTGGCGACAGCGGGTCCCTTCGGCCCGGACGGCAGACTCGATGTGCTCGGGCACACCGTCAACGTGGCCTCGATCACGGCGAGCAACAACCGTGTCTCCGATTTCGTAATCGCACCCGAGGCGTTTCGGAGGCTCTCACCCGCGTCGCGGAAGGCGTTCCACAAGCATACGCCACCGATCGTCTACTACGCCCGATAGTCGGGCGGCCACACTGGCGGAACAGGACGGCGGCTGCGCCCCTTTCCGTCGATCGGGCGCCACGGCATCGGCACGCGACCGAACCATTACCTCTCGGTCGGACACAATCGCCTGATCAGCGCCGACTCGTGGTTGACCGACGTCATGAGGACCACCGTATCGCCCGCGATCACGGAGTCGTTTCCGGTGGGGATTATGTCCGACCCGTTTCGCGTGATGGCCATGATAAGCGAGTTGGGTGGCAGATTGGCTTCGCGCAGGGGGACTCCGATCAGAGCGCTGCCCGGTGTCACGCTCAGTTCCACGGCGGAAATCAGACTGCCCGGAATCGTGTGAACCGAGTGAACGGAGCCGCTTCGTAGCAGACTCGAGATCGCTCCGGCAACGCACGCCTTCTGGTTGACCGGCACGTCGATTCCCAGACTTCGCGCGATACGCGTGTATCCGTCGTGGTGAATCACGGCGGCGGCGCGTTTGACACCAAGCGACTTCGCGTACAGCGGCCCGAGGATGTTCAGCTCCTCGTTTTCGGTTGCCCCGATGACCACGTCGTGCGACGCGATTTCCGATTGCTTCAGACTTCGTTCGTCGCGGATGTCTGACGCGATGATGTCGGCGCGGGGGAGTAACCGTGCGATGTCCTCACACCGTTCGGTAGACGGATCCACAACCGTTACGCGAGAGTCGATTCGGGAACTCAGGTAGCGCAACAGTCGATCGAGCAGCGCCGGCCGCTTCGAACCTCCGGTGGATGCAGGTTGTGATAACGCCTGTGCCACCGTGACCGCGATCATCGAGCTTCCCAATATGAGAACCCTCGAGTGTCGCACTGGCTCGAACTCGCCGTTCATGTCCAGCAGGTTCCGGTACCCGCTTGGCCCGGAGAAGACGTAGCAGGTATCGCCGGCCTTCAAGGTCGTGGCTCCGTCGGCAACCAGGAAGTCTCGAGCTCGAGCCACGATCGGGCAGATGAACGGCTCAGGGCTTCCGTGCCTGAGGTCCGCGATTCTGCGGCCGGCAAGTCCTCCGTTCGGGGAGACGTGAATGTCCCTCAACGAAAAAGACGAGGCGCGAAACCCGATGACATCGCCGACCGCTCCATGCTCGAGCGAGCGGATGATCGATTCCGCCGTCGTGTACTCGGGGTTGATCACATGGTCAATCCCGAACACCTGGGGATCGGTGATGACGTCGTTCGCGTACTTCAGCGACCTGACCCGGGCGATCTTCTTCGGGATGCGGAACGCCTGAGCCACGAGTCTGCAGGCGACCATGTTGGTTTCGTCGGACCCGGTCACCGCGATGAAACAATCCGCGGTACTGGTCCCGAGGCGCTCGAGCGCCGAGAGGTTCGTTCCGTCGCACACCTCAACGTGGCAGTCCACTCGGCGCGAAACCGCATTCGCGGCATCGCTGTCCTGTTCTAGTACGACGACGTCGTGCAGTTCGCGCCGCAGCTGCGCCGCGATCAGTACGCCAAGGGTTCCGCCCCCGAGTATCCACACCCGCATGCCCGATACCGTATGATCCACCGGAGTAGTTGTCAACGGGGCCGTGCTCCGCTATCCTCGGCCCGAAGCGGAGGAAACGTGCGCAGGTTCGGCAGAAACGTATCTCAGGTTGCCGGATACGCGGTCAAGTGGTCCGTGATCGCGACCCTCGTCGGCTTCGGCGGTGGATTGGGCGCGTACGCATTACGTACTGGGATCAGCCTCCTGACTCGCGCGTCAGGTGCGATCCCACTGTGGATCGCGCCGGCCGTGGGAGCGACGATCGCGATCGTGATCTATCTGATCGACCCCGCGGCGTCCGGCTTCGGAACCGACCGGTATATTGAAGCGGTGAATCTGCGGTACGGCTTCATGGAGCGCAAGACCGCGCTTACCAAGCTTCTTGCCACTATCTCCACGCTCGGGTTTCGGTCGAGTGGTGGTGTCGAAGGGCCGATGCTGATCATCGGCGGATCGATTGCGAACACCATTGACCGTTTTCCGGTCGTGCGTCGGTTCTTCACCGTGCACGATCGGCGTATTCTCACGATGTGCGGTGCAGCTGGAGCGCTCGGCGCCGCGTTCCACTCGCCTTTGGCCGGCGGCATCTTCGCGGTGGAGGTGTTGTACAAAGCGTCACTGCACTACGTTGACCTGTTCCCGGCGATGCTTTCGTCAACAATGGGCTACGTAGTCTACAGCCTGATCGACAACGCAGATCCGCTGCTCAGAGTTCCTGAGTACGTCCCCGATGTCCGCAACACGATCTACTTCGTCGTCACCGCGGTGGTAACCGCTGTGGTGGCGATCGGCTTTGTAAAGACCTTTGCTGCGTCGCGGAAAGTCGCAGAGATTCTCCCCGGCCGACGGCTTCGACCCGTCTACGGAGCCCTTCTCACCGGTGTCGTCATCTCACTCGTTCCGCGATCGGCCGGCATCGGTCTGGACGTCATTCAGCACCTGCTGCTGAATGTCGAGCCGTGGCCGATTCTGGCGGCTCTGCTCGTAGCCAAGGTCCTGGCAACGTCGCTTTCAGTCGGGTTCGGAGGGAGCGCAGGACTGGTGATTCCCGCCCTTTTTGTGGGAGCCGTGACCGGCAATCTCATGGCCGGCTTGTTTGCCGGAGGGCAGGCGGGACTGCTGGCGTCGCTGGTTGTAACCGGTATGGCGGCGGCGCTTGCGAGCGTAGCTAATGTTCCTGTCGCGGCTGCCGTGCTTCTAGTGGAAATGGTGGGGTTGCGCCTCGCTGTTCCGGCAACGATCGGCAGCGTGATCGGCTACGTGATCGCCCGGCGCAGCGTGATCTACGGGGATGCGGTACAGTACCAGTCGGCATTTGCCGGTTCAGACGTCCGGGTCAGAGACCGAACGGCGGATCATTGATTCAGCTAACTGTGGCTAAGGAGTACTGATGCCCAAACTCGTCATCATCGGTGCCGGAAGCGCCGTCTTCACGCAGGGGCTCATCATGGATCTCATCGCCACGCAGGGCGGAGAGCCGTGGGAGCTCGGCCTGGTCGACATCAACGGCGAGGCGCTCGACACGATCGCCGTGCTCGCGCAGAAGATGGTCGCGGGCAAGCGCGCACCGATCACGATCGCCGCGTCCACCGACCGCAAGGAGATCCTCCCGGGCGCGGACTTCGTCGTGTCGACGATCGGCGTGGGCGGAAGGCGCGCGTGGGAGGCAGACGTTTTTGTGCCGAGGGCGTACGGCATCTACCAGCCCGTCGGGGACACCGTCATGCCCGGCGGTATCTCGCGCGCGATGCGCATGATCCCCGCGCTCGTCGACATCGCGAACGACATCCACGACCTCTGCCCGAGCGCGTACTTCTTCAACTATGCGAATCCGATGGCGTCGAACTGCACCGCGATCCGCCGCGCGACGCCGGTACCGGTGGTCGGGCTCTGCCACGGGGTGCACGACTCGCTGCGCTCGCTCGCCGGCGAGCTCGGCGTCCCCTTCGACGACCTCACCGCGGGCGCCGTCGGCATCAACCACCTCACCTTCGTCTACCAGCTGCGCGCCGCCGGCCGCGACCTCATGCCCGAGCTCCGCTCGTCGATCGCGCGCCGTCGCGTGCGCGGCATCGACCGCGACCGTATCGGCGCGCTCGCGTGGACCGACGGGGGCGAAGAGATCAACCCGTTCTCGTGGTCGCTCTTCGAAACGCTCGGCGCGTACCCGGTCCCCGGCGACCGGCACGTCACCGAGTTCTTCGCCGACGTCTTCCCCGGTGGCGACTACTACGGCAAGCGCCTCGGCGTCGACGCGTTCCCCTTCGAGCCCGTGATCGAAAGCGGCGACCGGAAGTACGCGCAGATGACCGAACTCGCCCGGTCGGGCGCGCCGCTCGACGACTCGTTCTTCGGCCGCTTCACCGGCGAGCACGAGCAACTCCTGTCGATCATCGACTCGATCCGTACCGACGCGCGCCGGATCTACAGCGTCAACGTGCCCAACGGCTCGGCCTACTCGAACCTCCCCGCAGGCGCGGTCCTCGAGCTTCCCGCGCTCGCCGGCGCGAACGGAATCATGGCGTTGCCCTTCGACAACTTCCCCGATACGATCGCTCCGGTGATCCGCCGACATCTCGACATCATCGACCTCACCGTGGAGGCGGCGCTGACCGGCGACCGCAGACTCATGGTCGAGGCGATCCTCGCCGGCGGCTACGAGCGTGACCGCTCCCGCGTCTCCGCGATGGTCGACGAGCTCCTCGCGGTCCACGCCGAGCACCTGCCGCAGTTCGCGTAGCGCGGCGGCGACAGCCGGCGCCGAACCCTGACGACGCTTGACAAGAAACCGATATCGCCGTATATATAACTTATTCTACATATGAAGGGTTATATATGAAAGAATTGCTCATCATTGGTGGCGTCGCTGCGGGCGCCACTGCCGCCGCCCGGGCTCGGCGACTGAACAACGATATCTCGATCACACTCCTCGAGGCGGGGGCAGACGTCTCGTTCGCGAACTGCGGACTGCCGTACTACATCGGTGGCGACATCGAGTACCGTTCGTCGCTCATTCTGTCGAGCCCGGAGACCTTCAACGACCAGTACCGGGTCGACGTCCATACGAACACCGAGGCGATCCGGATCGATCGCGCCGCGAAGCGGGTTGTCGCGCGCAACACGCAGACCGGCAAGAAGCGGACCTTCACGTACGACGCGCTCATCCTTGCGCAGGGTGGCAAGCCGCTCATCCCGCCCGTCCTCGGTGCCGACAAGGCGCACGTCTTCCAGCTCTGGACGCTCGACGACATGGACCGGATCGACGCCTTTCTCAAGGAGCGGGAGCCGCGCACGGCGGTCGTCGTCGGCGGCGGCTTCATTGGCCTGGAGATGGTGGAGGCGCTCCGCAAGCGCGGCCTGGACGTACACCTTGTCGAGATGGCAAAGCAGGTCATGCCGAACCTCGAAGGCGAGTTCGCCGGTTTCCTCCAGAAGGAGCTCCTCGACTACGGCGTGAAGCTTCACCTGGGTACCTCGCTCACCGCGATTGGTGACGCCGACGTTACTTTGAGCGACGGAACATCGCTGCCGGCGGACTTCGTCCTCCTGTCGGTCGGGGTCAGGCCGACGCTCGCGCTCGCGAAGGAGGCGGGGCTCGAAATCGGAGCGGCGGGTGGGCTCGCGGTGAGCGCGGCCCTCTGCACGAGCGACCCGGCGATCTACGCGGCCGGCGACATGGTCGAGATAGACCACTCGGTGATGGGCAGGAAGGTTCGCATCCCGCTCGCCGGGCCGGCGAACCGGCAGGGCCGGATTGCCGCGGAGAACGCGCTCGGCGGCTCGCGCGAGTACAAGGGCGCCATGGGCACCTCGGTCGTGAAGCTCTTCGGCGCCGTGGCAGGATCGGTAGGCATGAGCCTGCGGGCCGCGTGCGATCTTGGGCTGGACGCCGACGCGGTGGTCGTCCACAAGACGAGCCACACCGCCTACTACCCGGGGGCTGAGAAGGTGAGCCTCATGCTGATCTTCGACCGGCAGAGCGGTCGCGTGCTCGGGGCGCAGGCCGCGGGCCGAGTCGGTGTGGACAAGCGCATCGACGTCGCGGCCACCGCGATCGCCGGCGAGCTCACGCTCTCCGATCTCGAAGAGCTCGACCTGGCGTACGCGCCGCCGTTCAACAGTCCGAACGGTCCGGTCAACATGGCAGCGTTCACCGCGGAGAACCATCGCAGCGGCTTCAGCCCGTCGGTGCTCGCGCAGGAGTTCGAGGGCTGGGTCACCGAACACGAGCCGATCGTGCTCGATCTGCGGGACCCCATCACCTTCGGCAAAGGACATCTGGCGGGCAGCACGAATCTGAGCCACAACCTGCTGCGCGAAAACATCGACCGCGTTCCGAAGGAGGAGCCGATCGCGCTCATCAGCGACGACGGGCAGAAAGGCCACGTCGCGCTACGAATGCTCGCGGGAGCCGGATATCGGAAGGTCGTGAACGTGAGCGGCGGCTACATCTCGCTCGAGCGCCACGCCCGTGCGATCGGCTTCGAGCACCTGAAGGTGGGTCTGCTCCCGGTTGAGAGCAAGCGCGTGGAGGATCTAGAGGGGGGCGCACCCGACGGGGAAGGGGCCGGCACCGCCGGCGGCACCGCGGGCGCCGCCGCCGAGGCGACGGCTGCCGCCGCGAAGGCCACCGACGCGCCGCTCATCGTCGACGTCCGGACTCCGACCGAGTTCGCCACCGGCGCCTACCCCGGTGCGATCAACGTCGGACTCGACGAGCTTGGCGTGCGAGCGGGCGAGTTCGGGAGGCCCGACCGCGAGATCATCGTCTACTGCGCCTCCGGAGCGCGCTCGTCGTACGCGCAGCGGGTCCTGGAGCAGCACGGCTACAAGAACGTCAGGAACGGCGGTGGGCTCCACGACATGATGGCGTCGGTGTGATCCTCAAGCTTCGTGTTCGCGTCGATGACGCCGGCGCTACCGTCCGACGCGTGCCATCGTTGCGAGCCAGTTTCGCGTCACGTAGGGACGGTTCTCCGGGTCGCGCTCGCCGTATTGTTCGATCGCGGGTGCGACCGCCAGTCGCATCGCGGTCGAGGCAAGGTCTTCTCGGTAGCCGTGGAGTGCTCCTGCCGCGTACTGCGCGAATCCACTGATGTGTTCCCACGCGGTCTGGTAGAGCCGCGCGGCTACGCTACGAACCTCCTGAACCGTGAAGCCGACTTGCTTCAGGAGTTCGGCGTAGTGCTCGGCCGGCAGAAACCGGCTGGAGTTGGGCGGCGCCTCGACGCGCTCGCGCTTGACGCCGATCGACTGGAGGTAGCGCACCGCGCGCGCGATCTGCGCGCGGTAGAAGGGGATCGTGTCGTCCGGGCGCGACTCCGCGGTGAACGCCGAGTTGAACAGGAGCCATCCGCCGTCGCGAAGCGTCGGCCGTAGCCGGTTGAGCGCCGCAAGCTGCTCCTCCTCGCTCAGGTAGTGGATACCGTTCCCCCACAGCACGACATCGTAGCGATCCTTGGGCAGCTCGACCTCCTGGATCTTCCCGCAGATCGAGTCGAGCCCCGCGACGTGCGGGCGTACACGCTCGGACGCCTGCGTGATCGCGGTCGCTGACATATCGACGAGCATAACCTCCGGCTTCATCCAGCCGGTCGGCAGATTCTCCAGGAAGAGCTGTACCATCGTCCCGACTCCGCACGCTACGTCCACGAGCATGCGGACCTGTCGATCGCTTTCGCGAACGATCGTGTCGATCCAGCCGCGGATGATCTCCCGGTTCACCTGGAGGTACTCGGGTGTCTCGGCGAACGGCTCGTACACGTACTCTTGCTGACCAGCAGCTTCGTTGATTTCACTCATATATGCTCCCGCCGGTACGACCGGCTCATCATTGGAATCTGTCACAGTTTCACCAGACCACCGTCGACGTTGATCGTCTGTCCGGTCACGGCCCACGCCTGATCGGAGACTATGAACGCGACTACCTCTGCCACAGCGTCTGCGGTTACAAAGCGGCCGAGCGCGGAGTAGTTTTCGACGTAGGTTCGCGCCAGGTCACTCGCGTCGCGCGTAAGGTCGGTCTCTATGAACCCCGGGCTCACGGTGTTCACGGTGACGCCGCGCCGTCCGTACTCCTGCGCGAGCGACCGCGTCATGCCTTCCACGCCCGCCTTCGCCGCAGTGTAGTTGGCCTGACCCGGAAACCCCAGTCGCGATGCGATGCTCCCGATCGTGACGATCCGGCCCCACCCGTTACTCATCATCCCGCGGATCACGAGCTGCGCGAGCCGGAATGGCGCGGTAAGGTCCAGGTCGACCACCCGGTCCCACGCCTCTTTCATTCGGAACGCGACTCCGTCTTCGGTCGTTCCCGCGTTGTTCACCAGGACGTCGATCGCGCCCATACGGTCGCGGACCGTGTCGACCAGCCGCGTTCGGTCGGCCTCGAGCGTTACATCGGCCTGCACCGCGAAGACGTCACCGTCGGTCTCTGTCGCGGTCTGGACGCACGCCTCTGCGGCGGCCGTATCGCTGCGGTAACAGAACGCGACGCGGAACCCTCGGCGTACCAGGGCCAGCACGACCGATCGTCCGATACCGCGCCCTCCACCGGTCACCAAGGCTACTCTTTCGCTACGCGCCGCCATACCGCATCGTCTCTATAATACTCCACATCCGGCGCATATGATACAGTTCGTTCGGGCCGCTGCGACCGCTGCCCCGGAGGGATAATGCCGGCACTGCTTGAAGGAAAGACCGCGCTTGTGTTCGGCGTCGCGAACGACCGTTCGATCGCGTGGAGCATCGCCCGACAGATGCACGCGCACGGCGCGAAAGTCGAGTTGTCGTACGCGTCAGAGCCGCTCAGAAGGCGGATCGAGCCGCTCGCCGCGCAGATCGGCTCGCGCTTCGTCATGGAGTGCGATCTGACCGACGACGCCGCGATCGCCAACCTGTTCGCCGATGCCGAGCGGGAGATCGGGACCATCGACATCCTGGTCCACGCCGTCGCGTACGCCGACCGCGCGGAGCTTCAGGGCAGGTTCTCCGACACCAGCCGCGCCGGCTTCGCGCTCGCGATGGATGTCAGCGTCTACTCGCTCGTCGCGATTGCTCGGGCGGCGCTGCCGCTCATGAACCCGGGCGCATCGATCGTGACGCTGACTTACTACGGCGGCCAGAAGGTGGCTCCGAACTACAATGTGATGGGAGTAGCCAAGGCCGCGCTGGAGTCGGCGACGCGCTACCTGGCCGCGGACCTAGGGCCGCAGGGCGTTCGGGTCAATGCGATCTCCGCCGGGCCGATCCGGACGCTCTCCGCGCAGGCGGTGACGGGATTTCGGACCGCGGCGGCGAAGGCCGAATCGGTCTCACCGCTACGCCGGAGCGTCGATGCCGACGACGTCGCGAACGCCGCGGTCTGGCTCTCTTCCGACATGGCGCGCAACGTCACCGGCGACGTGCTCTTCGTCGACGCAGGCTACAACATCATGGCGGGCGGAATGGACGCCGACCCCGGTGCTGCTACCCAGACATGACGCCCTTCGATCGACTCTCTCCCCGCGGGATGCTGCGGCGGTTGCGGGTTCTGGCCGAGCGCACCCTTGACCAGTACGACCTGCCCGATCCGGCAATCGACTACTACGGATTCGAGACCAACCTGATGTATCGAGTTCGCGCAGGCGGCAGTTGGTACATGATGCGTCTGGCATCCCCGGGCTGGCGGACGCTCGTCGACCTGCAGTCGGAGGCGCTGTGGCTGGAGGCGCTCGCGCGCGATACGACCGTCGGCGCTCCCCGCGTGATCCCCGCGCGCGACGGCCGGCACGTGATCCCCGCGACGCATCCCGGTGTGCCCGACCCGTGGAACGTGACGGTGATGACCTACCTTCCTGGACGCCTTCTGGGGCACTACCTCACCGAAGCCAATCTTGAACGGATGGGCGCTCTGTTCGCGGAACTCCACGACCACGGGGCGATGTGGCATCGGCCGCCGGGCTTCACGAACCGGAGATTCGACCACTGGCTGTCGCGGGGTGAGCCCGATCTGATCACCGGCGACGACGCGTGTGCGCTACCGCCCGGAGGCGCGCGCGATACGATCGACCGGATGCACCGCCTGGTGAAGGCGGCGTACGCATCGATCGATCCCGGCGATCTGCGGGTCATCCACTGCGACCTCTGGCACGATAACATCAAGATCCACAACGGCGCGCTTTGCCCGTTCGACTTCGAAGATACGGTGCTTGGCTATCGCGCACACGACATCGCGATGGCGATGCTCGACCTGCTCGAATCGACCGATGAGCAGCGGTACCCACGGCTCCTTGCTGCGTTTCGATCCGGGTACCAGGCCTCTCTGTCGTGGCCCGACGATCCGATCGAACCGTTTCAGATCGGTCGCCTGCTCTGGAAGCTGAACTGGATCGCGAACGAGGAGCCCGAGTGGCTGAGTCAGTCGATCGATGCCCACCTGCCGGTTTTCACAGCGTTCGAGCGCACGGGCCGCGTCGTGAAGCCGCCGGGCTGACGAACTACCGCGGCGGGGTTCGTCTGCGAAGCTGACCGACCAGCACCAGGCAGAGGAGGGCGGCGGCGAGCCCGAGCACGAAGGTCGCGCGGTAGCTACCGGTTGCGTCAGCCAGGAGCGCGGAAACGCTCGGCCCCAGGCTTCCGACAAAGCCCAGCGCTGTGAACAGGATTCCGAAGTTCGTTCCGAAGTGAACCAGCCCAAAGAGCCCCGCGACGGCGATCGGCGAAGCCGACAGGACGCTCCCGTAGCTCAGGCCAAGGAGGATCGTAGCGACGATCAGAAGCGGCCAGCCCAGGCCGGCCAGGAAGCAGAGCATCGCCGTTACCATCAGCGCGTACGTTATCCGCAGGCCGGAGACGTACCCGAGGCGGTCACAGACCGCACCGCCGACGATCCGTCCCGCGGCGCTGCACGCGGCGAATAGCGACACCAGCAGGTATCCCCATCCGATCGCGTACTGCGCCTCCGCGATCTGGACCAGATTCGCGATGAACATCGAACCGATCGCCGTGGACAGTCCCAGCATGAGCCACAGGATCCTGAACGCCGGCGAACGGATCGTGGTGCGCCAGCCGCTTTCGCCGAGCTGGTCGGCGGTCGCCGCGCGCGAGGGCGACTCATCCGGCCGCGGGTCGGGTAGCGAAATGCCTCGCGCGGCGACGTTGATCGCAATAACCAGGATCGCTCCACAGATCAGGAAGGCCGCGATCACCCCGATCCCGGCGGCGAGCGCGTTCACGATTGGCGCCCAGATGAGCGCCCCTGCGCCCATGCTCATCACGACGATCCCCGTGACCAAGCCCCGTCGCGACGGCGGGAACCACCGGATCACCGTTGGCGTCACCGCCGCGTATCCGAACGCCGCGGCGCACGCGTAGACCGCGCCGAACCAGAAACTGATCCCGACCGGTGTCGGAAAGAGCCCGCACGCGGCCAGACTCAAACCTGTTACCCACCCCGCGATCACGATGCCGCGTCGCGGACCGAACCGGTCCTGAAACCGGCCGCCAGCGATCATCGCGACCGAAAACACGAGCATTTCGACCGTGTACGGGAACACCGCCTGCGCGGTCGTGAAGCCGAGCTCCTTGACCAGGGCGTCCGCGAACACCGACCACGCGTAGAAGATCCCCAGGCTCAGGTTCACCGCTGAGCCCGCGATGAGGACCCGGATCGCGCCGGGGTTCCTGCCTGTTGTGTCGTGAGCCGCGCCGTCCACGCCCAACCATACGACGGCGATGCCGGTGGTGTCACGTCGGT
>RECL01000087.1 GCA_007694025.1 Spirochaetaceae bacterium | reverse complement strand
CTGCTGCTGGCCGGCCGCCCAGACGAACGAAACGGTCAGCATCAGTGTGATCGCAACCGCGATCGCACGCATACCGTACTTGCTGATAGCCATAGGGCCTCCTTAGTGGTTCCACTGTACGGGGTGTTTCCAAAATCTGTCGATGTACCGCATTGCCTAAGGATTGCACGCGCTTTACCGACGTTCGATCCGTATGGAACCAGATTTACCTGTCTGCACCCTGTTTACCCAGTCGAAGACGAACGACGACGACCGCCCTGATCACTGCACGCCGACTGCCCCGTCCCCCGTGTCGGCCGTCGTCGGCACGATCAGCACGACCGATGCGCCAGACCCGTTGGATACCACGCGGATTCCGTATCCGTCACCGAAGGTCAATGCGAGCCGTCGATGCACGTTCGACAGACCGATCGCCTCTCCGGTCGCAGCGAAGTGCTCGGGATCGGCTGGTGCGTCGACCGGGAATCCCCGGCCGTTGTCGCGGACCGATACGTGGACCCGGTCTGCAGTCTGCTCGGCGGCAATGTCGATCGTGCCGCGTCGGTTCAGATCCTTCAGACCGTGCTGGATGCTGTTCTCGACGATCGGCTGGAGGATGAACTTGGGCACGAGCGTGTCGAGCAGCGCGTCGGCCACGTCAACCGACAGCTCGAACAGATCCCCCTGACGCATCTTCTGGATCATCGCGAAACTCGACACGATCTCGAGCTCGGTGCGCAGCGTGACGAGCTCCTGCGGGTTACGGACCGCCTGCATCAGGATGTTTGACAGCGCGCCAATCATCTGCGCGACGTTCGGCGCTCGGCTCAGCGACGCCATCGTCTGGATCGAATGGAGCGCGTTGAACAGGAAATGGGGGTTGATCTGGTTCTGCAGCACCTTCAGCTCGAGCCGCCGTCGCTCATCCTGCTCGTGATACACCTCGCTCACAAGGGCGCGTATTCGCTCGATCATGTCGTGGAATGCCCGTGCGAGCAACCCTATCTCATCGTGCGCGTCGCTGTCGATCACGACGTCAAGCCTGTTGCGCTGCACTGATTCGGCCGCCAGGCCGAGCTCGCGGAGCCGCCGTGACATCGACAGACTGAGGAGCGCCGCTATCGCGACGAAGCCGACGATAACGCCTCCCATCACCAGGAGCAGCCGCCGCTGCGCCGATCGGACATCGGCAAGGACATCCCGACTCCGGGTCACCTCGCGGAGGGTGTAGCCGCCGAACCGAAGCGCGAAGCTGTTGGAGATCACCGGTTCATCGCCGGCGATCGGTCCGGTCGTGGTCACTGTCGCAACGATATTCTCGTCGGGCGTCTCTATCCAGCGTCGGGACGCAACCGCTCCGGCGTCGAACGACAGCGCGGACTGGATCACGCTGACGGGGGTCGCAACGACGACGTAGCCGACCGGACTGCGCTGCCCCGGCACTCCGATCAGGCGCAACACCGCGAAGAGATCACCGACGCGCTCGCTCTCGACGAAGCTGTCGATCACGCCAAGACGGTAGATGCGCTCCAGTATCGCCTCATCGGGGTCGGGGAACCACGGCTGATCCTGAAGCGACTGGAGGCGCTGTCCCTGAAACTGCCACGACGCGAACGCGGTGCCGTCAAGGCCGGCGACCACCACGTACGTTGGTTCGGTGACGAACGAGCTCGCCACACTGGAGAAGACCTCGATCACGGCGGAGACAAGCCGGTACTTCTCAAAGTCCGGTACCGCCGCCATGTCGGTGAGCACAAGGTTGCGGACATCGGTACTGAGCGCCAGCAGATTCGTGTAGTTGAGGAGCTGCTCGAAGATGCGATCCAGGTTCCTGCCGACCTGGTTCAGCGTGTGCTGCTGCACCGTCTGAATCTGGCGCGGCGTCTCACGGTCGAGGAAGCGAAAGGTCCACGCGGTTCCGACCGCGAGCGGGAGCACCACGCCCACCGCGAACAGGACTATCAGCTTGGTGGAGAATCTCAGATCCTCGAATCTACGACGGCGCTTCATCGCTACCCTGCGCAAGCTGTCGCGCGCGATACTCGGTCGGACTCAGGCCGGTCCATTCGCGGAACTGTCGGCTGAAGTGCCCGCTCTCCTCGTAGCCGACCTCGAGCGCTATCTCGTACACGTAGGTTCCAGGCCGCGCGTAAAGCAACCGCTTCGCCTCCTCGATCCGGATGTGCGTGAGGTAGTCGCTGAAGGTGCGCCCCGTTGCCTTGTGGAACAGACGCGACAGGTAGGTCCGGTTCACGCAGCACGCCTTCGCGACTTCCCCGAGCGAAATGCGCCGCGTGAAATGGTCGTGCACGTACTCCTTCGCGCGCTCCACGGTGGTGTTCACGTGATCCTTGAGATAACGCTGCGTGTCGCCGATCATCGCGTCGGCAAAGCGGTCGATCAGCGCGCGCGCGGCGTCCCATTCGCGGCACTCGCCTAGTTGCTTCGCAAGCACCGACGCGTCGGTCGATCGGTCGGCGACGCCCATATCGTGCGCGCACCGTTCAATGCGCTGCGCAACCGCGTGCAGCAGTTCCCGTGCGTCGCCTGGACGGACGCGAAGCTCGCGGACGCGGTCGCAGAGCCGGGCGATCGCTTCGTGGAGGTCATCGGCGCGACCACGAACGAACCCGTGCGCGATCCGCTCCTCGGCTTCAAAGAACCAGTCGCGCTCCGCGGTCGACAGACCGCCCGTTCGTACAGTGGAGTCGTCGACAACCGGCGCCGCCGGTCGGCCGTAGAAGCGTGCATCAGCGGCTGAGCGCGCGCGGAGAACCAGCTCGCGCACAGTCGCCGGCTCGCACCCGGCCACACCTGGCGTTGATCCCGCCGCAAAGACTGACACGGCGATGTTCGAGTAGAGCTCAATCGTGTTCTGGACCAGGAGAGCGTAGTGGCGCATCGTATCCGCGTCGGCGGTCGGGACGTGCAGCAGAAGCCCGATCGCGCCGTCGCCAAGATTGGCCAACCGTGGCGCGGCCTGCGGTGTCGCGGTCGACAGCGCCTGCGTGATCGCGTCAATGATCGCAACCGAACCGGCGTGATCGTCACGGTCGGTGCCGCCCGACTCCACGATCAACACCAGCGCGATCGGCCGGTACCCGGCCGGGCCGGCAACCAGCGTGTCGGACGCGCATGGATCGGCAAGATACCGTTCCAGAGGCCGTTCGGCGTACACGGCGCCAGACGTGTCGTTGCGTTGCACACCGGCGGACGAATCGCCGTGCGTCGACTCGTCGCGGGAGATCCGCTCGAACACCTCTCTGACACGATCGGGGTCCAGATTGGACTTCAGAATGTAGTCGACGGCGCCAAGCCGGAGTGCCTTTCGCGCGTACTCGAACTCCTCGTATGAAGTGAGCACTACAAAGCGGGTGTGCGGCAGGTCGACGGCCAGCTGCTCGATCAGGTCAAGACCGCTCATCGCGCCCATCACGATATCGGTCACGACGACGTCGACCGGGTGCGCGCGAAGACCGACCAGCGCGTCCTCCGCGGACGCGTAGTCGCCCGACACCGCGAACCCGATCGCGCGCCAGTCGAGAGCGGTTCGCAACCCCGCGCGAACGAGCGTGTCGTCGTCTACAAAGGCTACGGTCTTCATCGGCGTTCGTTCAAGTCTACCACGGATCTCGATCCTGTCGACCCGCGAGTAACCGATGCGCTGCGTCGAAAGTCGGTTGGAGTACTCCCGAACCGCGCCCTGAAGCGCGCGCTGAGATGGCTCGGGTCGGAGAATCCACTCCTGAATGCGATCTCGCCGATCGTCAGATCGGTCTGCGACAACAGGTGGCGTGCCACTTCCAGACGGTGGAGCTCGATGTACCGGCCGGGAGATACGCCCATCGCGTCACCGAACGCGCGCGTCAGATACTCGCGGCTGCAGCGCAGCCTCGCGGCAAGATCGGTGACCGAAAGCCGTTGGCCCGCAGAACGACTGACAAGCACGAGCGCCCGACGGACGATCGGCGGCTGCTCGCGAATGCGCGACCACTCCTTGCCGATGATCTCAGCTCCCAGATCTGCAAGGGGGATTCCTTCGGCGCGGATCAGCGCGGCTGCGAAATCGAGCACGGCCCGTACGCGCTGCACCGTCTGATCGAACGCGCGGCGGCTCACGCGCGGCAGCCGCGACCTGATCGACTCGTACTCCGCGCGCGATGCCGGTGGAGCACCGCGGCCGAGTCGCGCGGCGGACTCTGCGCGCAGGTCGGTCCGGACCACCTGGCCAAGGTAGAAGAGCCCCACCGGAACATCGTTCACGACGAGCCGCTCGATGTGTTCGGTGATACCCAGGCGGCACATCCCGACGACGGCCCGATCGGACCGGACCGCCCGGGTACTCGCGACGAGTTTGTTGCGCGAACACCGCCGCCATCCGTCGGGTGTCGACTTCGCGAGCACGCACAGAGGGCACCGGTGCTCCTGTATCTCCGCCGACAGGCGCAGGTCGGGTACCATTCGGAAGACGCCGCGCAGATCCACCGCCACGATCCCGATCCGTGCGGGTCGGCACGCGTCGCGGAGCAGGCGCTCGAAACTGGAGAGGTCGTGGTGCGTGATCAGACCTGATCGTACCATGGATGTCACATCCATGCCAGAAAAAAAGCACATATTCGGTGGCAGAGCAATCGAACTCACCGTAGTATTCGGTCGATGGAAGAGTACACCTACCCGGTCGATCGTCCCGAGCGAACAGTGCCTCACGCGGGAACCGCACGCGTTGAGGTCAGGCCCCGCGTGACCCGGCAGACGATCCTGGGCATGGGCTTCGAGATCCAGAGCGACTCGATCGCGTCGGGAAACAACGGGCTACCCGACGACACGACGTCGGTCCCGCACGACCTGACGCGCTCCGAGCGCGATCGGCTCGCCGAGCAGATGCTGCGAGGTTTTCGCTACTGCCGGATCGCGGGAGGTCTCTACTGGCGCGGAGTCGGCTCCGACGGCCGCACATTGGCGCCGCGCTGGCCCGAGCAGCTTTTGGAGATCCGCGAACTACTGACGCGTGCGCGCGTAGACGGGGTGTCGCTGGAGAACTGGTCGCCGCCGGCGTACTGGAAGGCGAATCGTCGGCTCCACGGGTTTCCCCACGGTGGCCCGAAGGATCCGGAGAACCGGCTGCGCTGCTTCGGGTCGCACTGGAAAGACGATACCGAGTACCGCGGAGACACGGAGCGTTTCCTCTCCGACTTCGCTCGCGCGAACGTCGCGGACATCGCAACGCTTGAGGCAGCAGGAATTCCGGTTTCGATGTGGGCGCTGAACAACGAGCCAAACGTAAACACGCCGTACTCGTCGTGCCACTATGAGCCCGACGAATGGGCGCGGACCTTCGCTGCGGTAGCCCCTGAGGTCCGAGCGGCATACCCCGACGTGTCGATCATCGGCGACTGCGCCGATCACACCGCCCGTTACCTCCACCGCTTCGAAACGCTCTACCCGCAGCTCGTCCACCTGGTCGACTTCACGGTTCTCCACACGATCGGGTACCGCTCCGACACCGTCGTGCCGATGGTCCGCGAGGTTCGAGCAAAGCTGGCGAAAAACCGGCCGATCTTCCAGAACGAATACGAGTACCTCACCGACCCCGCGTCGGCGGACCGGTGCCTGAACATCGTGAACAACATCATGAACTGGTTCCAGCTGGCCGACGCGCCAAGCTGGTTCTGGATCCACGCGCTCAAACCGGTGACCAACTCCGAAGCGAGTGGCTACTCGCTCGGGTACTGGATGCCGGCGGTCGGAATCCCGGACGACCTGCGTGACACGCTCCCGGCGGCGCTCGCCGACCTGCAGCCCGGCACCTGGACGTGGAATCCGCACAACTGGAACGCAGTTGCCGGCTTCATTCGGCACCTGCCGTGGGACAGCGTCGTCGTAGAAGTGCACGAGGAGACCCCCGACAGCGACGCACGCGTACTCGCGTTCCGACGACCCGACGGCCGGCTCACGATCGTGGCGAGCAACCATACCGGTGCCGATCTGTCGGTCGCGATCGATTCCGGCCGGCGCACCGGGGTCTTTCGCGGGTACCGCTACACGCCGGACGACGCCGGGCACGCCGCGATGGGCGTCGCTATCGGCACGTCGAGCGGCCCACGCTGGACGTCGACGCTCCCCGACCGGTCGTGGGAGTTCTGGGTGGAGGATTTGCAGTGACAACGCGTACCATTTCCGCGGACATTGTCGTGTGCGGTGGGGGTCTGGCGGGGTTCTGCGCGGCGATCGCCGCAGCGCGCGCGGGCCGGAGCACCGTGCTTCTCCACGACCGACCGGTGCTCGGCGGCAACAGCTCTTCGGAGGTACGCGTGACGCCGCACGGATCAGCCGCCTTCCACTACTACGCGCGCGAGACCGGCATCGTCTCGGAAGCGCTCATCGAGGAGCGCTATCGCAACCACGAAGAGATCTTCGAAAACGGGTGGACGAACTCGGTCTGGGACCTGACGCTCTACGATATGGCCAGGCGGTGCCCGAACCTCGACCTGTGGCTCAACACGTCATGCCGGTCGGTCAGGATGTCCGACGACGGCCGCTCGGTGGAAGCCGTGATCGCGTACGTGAACAACGCGGAGATCGAGCTCACGGCGGAGGCTCAGATCGTCATCGACGCGACCGGCGACGGGGTGATCGCGGCCGCTGCCGGCTGCTCCTTCCGCTACGGGTCGGAGGGCCGCTCCGAGTTCGGCGAGCTACACGCGCCGGAGGTCGGATCGCGTGACGACGTGATGGGCAACAGCGTCCACTTCAAGACGAAGGACACTGGCGTCGACGCGCCGTTCACTGCGCCCGACTGGGCGATCCACCACCAGGACGCGGACTTCTTCTACAAGCAGGGTCGCAAGCCCAAGGACGAGCGCGGCGGATTCTGGTGGATCGAGATGGCGAAGCCGTACGACCCGATCGACGACGCGGAGGCAATCCGCCACGAGCTGACCGCGCATGTACTGGGAATCTGGGACTGGATGAAGAACCGCGACCCGGTCATGATGGAGAAGACCCGTACGCGCGCGCTCGACTGGATCGGTCAGGTGCCCGGCAAGCGCGAGAGCCGACGCGTCGAAGGGCTCTACCTGATGACGGAGAACGACATCCAGCAGAAGGTCGCATTCGACGACGAGATCGCCTTCGGCGGGTGGTTCCTTGACCTCCATACTCCCGGAGGACTGCTCGCCGAGCACAGCGAGGCGAACACCAAGGAGAACTACTCTCCGTACACCGAGCGGGCGGTCGCGAACTACGTCGGCCCGTACGCGATTCCGCTTCGGTCGTGCATCGCGCGCGACGTCGACAACCTGATGCTCGCAGGCCGTGACATGAGCCTGTCGCACGCGGCGTTCGGCTCGGTGCGCGTGATGGAGACGCTCGCGCTCGTCGGCCAGGGAGTCGGCACCGCTGCGGCCGTCGCGCTCGAGCATGGAATCGCGATTCGTGACGTCCCGGCGCGGGCAACCGCGGAGGTGAAGCAGCGGCTCCTTCGCGACGGCTGCTTCCTGCTCCACACGCGCAATGAGGATCCGGCCGACCTCGCGCGATCGGCGTCGGTCGACGCGAGCTCGAACGCACCGGTACACGGGGCGGGACCCGAGTCGCGCGGCGCGCACGAGGGACTGTCGATCTGGTGGGACCAGCACAACCCGATCATCACCGAACGACTCGACGCGACCCGCGGTCAGCTCATCGCGGTCGGCGCGGATTCTATAGACGCGATCGAACTCCTGCTGACGAACGACTCCGCACAGAGGGAGCGCGTCCGGGTTGTGATCCGGCAGGTCGAACACATATGGGACTACCGTCTGGATGCGGCGGCGCCGCTCTTTGAGACGGAGATCGTCGTCGACCCGTGCGAACATCGGTGGCACCGCGTCGAACCTCGAATCGACACATCGGCGATCGCGCGCGGAAGTTACCTGCGGGTCGACCTTTACCGCAACCCTGCTCTCCTCTGGCACGTCGCCGGACGCATCGAGCCGGGACTGGTGTCGATGTTCGAAGTCGCGTCGGGCAGGATGCGGACGTACAAGCAGGGCGTGACGATGAGTTTCCGGATCGATCCGGAGCAGCATCCGTACCCCGCAGCGAACGCGACCAACGGCTGGAGCCGTCCGTACCGCGGTACGAACCTGTGGCGCTCAAACCCGGCGCTGCCGTTCGACCAGTGGCTGCGGCTGACGTGGGATCGGCCGACCCGGATCGGAAGCGTCGAGCTCACGTTCGCGGGAAATCTGCTTCGCGAGTACCACGCGTATGCGCCGTTCTACCGCGATCCGCAGACCGTGCGGGACTACTCGATCCAGGTCCACATCGACGGCGACTGGCGGGAGGTCGTGAGCATCCGCGACAATTACCAGCGTCACCGCGTGCATCCAATACCCGACACGGTCGTCACCACCGCGCTTCGTGTGGTCGTCCGCGCGACCAACGGCGACCCGTCGGCAGCAATCTACGAAATGCGATGCTACGGCCCGGACGGGTCGACAAACCAAGGAGAAAGAAGATGAGTACACAGTCATTCAGCGGCGTGGTTCCGTCACTGGCGCAGATCGGTGATCTGGGGCCTCCGCGCACGGAGATCGGCGTTGGGGCGCTGATGCCGTGGGCCGGGAAGCTCTACGTGCAGAACTACAACTCGCACAAGGCGCGTAGCGGCTCGGGCGTGAGCCTGCGCGTAATTCACGAAGACCTGTCGATGGAAGTCGTGCCCGAAGCACGCGGCGTCGACGGTACGTACACGAACCGCTTCGTGCACTTCGCGTCGAACCAGATGATCATCGGGCCGCACGTGATCGACGCGCAGCACCGCATCCGCACGGTGAGCGAGCTCGCGCCGCTTCGCGTCTGCGGCACGACGCGCCACATGACCAACCCGGACAACCTGGTCTACGTACTGTGCATGGAGGGCGAGCTCTTCGAGCTCGATGTCACGACGCTGAAGTGCACGCAGATAGCCGACCTGCAGAAGGAACTCGGAACCGAAGGCGAGAGCATGACGCACTTCAAGGAGTGCTACTGCAGCTTCGGCCGGCTGGTCGTCTGCAGCAACGAGTATCACGAGACCGACTGGGCGGGCACCCGCAGCCAGGGCCGCCTGGCCGAATGGGACGGGAAGAAGTGGACGGTGCTTGAGGAGAAGCCGTTCACCTGCATCAGCGGTCGGCACGACTTCGGCGGCACGATCTTCGCGACTGGATGGGACCAGGCGTCGGCAATCATGAAGGTCTTCACCGCGGCCGACGGGAAGTGGACCACCTACCGCCTGCCGAAGGCGAGCCACTGCTTTGACCACAAGTGGCAGACCGAGTGGCCCCGGATCAGGGAGACCGAGCACGAGCGCTTCCTGATGGACCACCACGGCCTGTTCTACGAACTCTCTCCGTGGGCGTACGGCAACCGCGTCTGGGGAGTTCGCCCGATCAGCACGCACCTGTGGGTACTGGGCGACTTCTGCAGCTACCGCGGGATGCTGGTGATGGGCGCGGACAACGCGTCCCCGTCGAGCGGCGCCTCACCGACAACCGCCGAGCCGCAGAGCGGGATCTGGATGGGCAAGACCGACGACCTGTGGCAGTTCGGCAAGCCCGCCGGATGGGGCGGTCCGTGGTGGGAGACCCCGGTCACCGCCGGCACGCCGAGCGATCCCTACCTGATGACCGGATTCGACAAGAAGTGCGTTCACCTCCGCCACGACGCCGGCGGCGCCGCGCGCTTCCACATCGAACTCGACTTCATGGGCCACGGCGCCTTCGAACGCTACACGACGATCGAAACCGATCGTTACGCGGTCCACGTCTTCCCCGAAGGCCTTGGCGCACACTGGCTGCGGATCGTACCGGAAGCCAACTGCACCGCGACGGCGCAGCTGCACTACACGTAGATCGAGTGTTCCCGCCGCGCATCACCGTCGACCAGGAATCCCCCGCCGCCCACGCGGAGGCTGTCGACCGCAAACCCGGCGCGGCCGATCGCGTCGACGGTATCACGGTTGATGTTGCACTCGCGGGTCGCGGCGTGCCAGACGGGGTTGAGCGCGTCGGAGAGCCTCCCCGCCCCTCCGGGCGGTCGAACGTGCTCGATGAACACCAGCCGGCCACCGGGACGCAGCACGCGCCGCAGCTCGGCGAACGCCGCGGACTGATCGGCGACCGAGCAGAAGACGAGCGTGAATGCGACGGTATCAAAGCTTGCAGAGGCGAACGGGAGGTCGAGCGCGTCGGCCTCTGTCAGCCGAAGCCCGGCGTCGAAGAGCCCGGACCGCCGGCACAGATCGGCGCGCTCGTAGAGCCGCTCTCCAATCGACAGGTCGGTCAGCGTCAGCGACCGGACGCGACGTGGATCGTAGTAGATCATGTTCGAACCCGTACCCGCGCCGATCTCAAGCACGTCGCCCGTCGCGCGACGGATGCGCTCGCGTCGCCTGGCTCTGAGCGCGACCGCTTCGAGCGGGTACATGCATAGATCGAAGAGCGCGTCGGGGTAGCCCACGCGCGGAAGATAGCACCGTCGATCAGTAGCGGGCAAAGGCGGTGGCGGGTGCCGCCGCGGTGTGAGACTCGCGGCAGCCCGCTACCGAACGCGCGTCACAGAGCCAGCTCCAGAACGCTTCTGGTGCCGTTCTGGGTCGATATCGAGAAGCTCCCGCCGAGCTGCCGCGCGAGCATGTTGACCAGAGTGAGTCCAAATCCCTGGGTCGATTCGAGATCGAACCCGGGGGGGAGTCCCACACCGTTGTCCTGAACGGTAAGCGTCAACTGGTTCGCGGACTTCTCAAGCGACAGGATGATCACTCCGCCGGTATCGCAGTCGAAGGCGTACTTCATGACATTCGTGAGCAGCTCATTGGTGATGAGTCCAAGAAGAAAGAGTGTGTCCGACTTCAGATCGAAGTCCGCGACACGCATATCCAGAGTCGTGTTCGACCCTGCCGGGAAGAGCGTCACGACTCTGTCGGCCAGGTCCTCCAGATAGCCCTTCACCGAACTCTCTCCGTACTGCTCGCTGGCAAGCAGCTTGTCGTAGAGGACGGTCATGCTCTCCAATCGGCCGATGGCGCCCTGCAAAACGGTTCGCGCTTCCGAGCTGGCGATCGACTGAGCCTGAATCGACAGAAGACCAACGATCGATGAGGTGTTGTTTCGAACCCGATGATGCACCTCCTTGAGCAGGGTCTCCTTGTCGGCAAGCCGTCTGGCGGCTTCGTGCTCGGCGATCCGGTGCTCGGAGATGTCGACGAAACTGATCGCGACGCCGCCGATCGCGTCATCGACGGTGCGATACGCGCGAACGTCTGCTCGGTACCATCGTCCGTTCCGCGCCTGAATGTCCACCTTCTTCGGACGACGTGTGTCAAGGACTGACCGGGCGTCCTCTACGATCTCTACCATCCGGTCGTAGCCAATCTCCTTCGCCGCCGGTGTGGACCGCACGACCCGTAGGTGGCTGTCAAGGAACACAGAGGCGATCCCGGTGCCGTCGAGCATGTCGCTGATCTCACCGTTCTCGGTGCAGAGATCCGCGACCAGACCACGCAGTCGATCGTTGGTTGCTGCAAGCTGGTCGTCGGAGGAGCCATGCTTCGCGTTGGTTGTCTTCGGCTGTTCGTGCGCCGCACGTGAAGGATTCCCTGTGTCGAGGCGGATCGCGTCGCGGGTGTCGTTCGGGTCGATCCACGAGCCCCACTCCTCGCCCACGACCCTCCGTCTCTCCTCGGGCCTCA
>RECL01000076.1 GCA_007694025.1 Spirochaetaceae bacterium | reverse complement strand
TGAACTACTTCGAAGAGCTCGTAGTGGCGCAGCGCGTCTACATTCTTGAGACGCCGCTCTTTCGGGTGCGGAACAAGAACGTCACGCGCTACTGCTACACCGCAAAGGAGCGCGACCACGCGCTGACCGAGATCAGCTCGCCGGAGGTCACTCGGTTCAAGGGACTCGGCGAGATCAGCCCGAAAGAGTTTGGCCAGTTCATCGGAGACGATATCCGGCTGGTGGCGGTCAACGTCAAGAGCATCAAGGGCATCCAGGAGACGCTCGAGTTCTACATGGGCAAGAACACTCCCGAACGGCGTGAGTTCATCATGGAGAATCTGATATAGATGGCGTACGTCAACACGCTCTTCAACGAAAACTTCCTTGAGTACGCGAGCTATGTGATCAAGGACCGCGCGATCCCGCACCTTGACGACGGCTTGAAACCCGTCCAGCGTCGGATCCTGCACTCGCTGCTCGAAATGGACGACGGGAAGTTCCACAAGGTCGCGAATATCGTCGGGCATACCATGCAGTACCATCCGCACGGTGACGCCTCGATCTACTCCGCGCTCGTCGTGCTTGCGAACAAGGAACTGTTCATCGACAAGCAGGGCAACTTCGGCAACATCCTGACCGGAGATGAGGCGAGCGCCGCGCGCTACATAGAGTGTCGGGCAACGCCGCTTGCGAAGCGGATGCTCCACAAGCCCGACATCACCGACTACGAGCCGAGCTACGACGGCCGCAGAAAGGAGCCCGTCACGTTCCCGGCGAAGTTCCCGGTCGTGCTGGTCCTGGGCGCCGAAGGAATCGCGGTCGGCATGTCGACGAAGATCCTGCCGCACAACTTCATCGAGGTGTGCGAAGCGGTGCAAAGCGCGCTGCGCGGCGAACCGTTTCAGATCTTCCCCGACTTTCCGGGCGGAGGGCTTGTCGACGTATCGGGCTACGACGACGGGCGTGGCAAGATTCTCACCCGGTGCCGGTTCGACACGAAGGACGAAAAACGGATCGTGATCCGCGAGCTGCCGTTCGGATCGACGACGGAAAGCCTTACCAACAGCATCGAAGCGGCTGCCAAGAAGAACAAGGTCAAGATCGCGAGCATCAACGACTACACCGCCGAGGACGTAGAGATCGAGATCAGGCTGCCGCGCGGGGTCTATACCAAGGAAGTCGTCGACGCGCTCTACGCGTTCACCGAGTGCGAGAACTCGATCACCGTGAATCTGCTCGTGATCAAGGACGGCAAGCCGACGACGATGACGATCACCGAGGTGATCCAGTACCACGCAAAGCGTCTGGTCGCGATCCTGACGCAGGAGCTCGAGCTCGAGCGCGCGCAGCTGCTCGACCGCCTCCACGCGCGGACGCTCGAGAGGATCTTCGTCGAGGAGCGCATCTACAAGCGGATAGAGGAGCAGACCACGGCCGACGCGGTCACGAGTGAGATCCTGATCGGGTTCGAGCCGTTCAGGAAGGAGATCCGTCGCCAGATCACCGATGAAGACATCGAACGGCTGCTCAAGATTCCGATCCGCCGGATATCGCGCTACGACATCGAGCGCGCGAAGAAGGAGATCGCAGAGATCAACGCGCGGCTTGCACAGATCAAGCATCACCTGGCGAACATCGTCGACTACGCGTACGACTACCTTGGTGCGGTCGTCGACGACTACCGAAGCGCGTACCCGCGCCGCACGGAGATCGGGAGCTTCGACAAGGTTGACGCGCGCGACGCAGCGGTGCGCACGATGAGCCTGCGCTACGACGCGAACACCGGTTACCTTGGGCACGCGGTCAGCTCCGGCAAGGAGCTGTTCAAGGTGTCGGCGTACGACCGGATCCTGGTGATCCGATCGAAGGGCACGTATTCGGTCATCGATGTGCCGGAGAAGCTCTTCGTCGGGAAGGGGATGCTCAGTTGCGGGCTCGCCGACAAGGACGTGCTCGCCAAGACGGTCTTTTCGGTCGTCTACCAGGACGACACGACGAAGCATCCCTATCTGAAGCGCACCAGGATCGAGCAGTACATCATCGATAAGGGCTACGACATCGCGCCCGACGGCTCGACAGTGCTCGCACTCACAACCCGCGAAGGCGTCGTCGCGCACGTGAAGTACCGCAAGAAGAAGAACGTGCGCGTACTCGAAGAGGACTTCGAGGTCGACGACTACCTGGTCAAGGGCGTAAAGGCGCTCGGGGTCCGGCTAGCAACCCGTGAGGCGACGAGCGCACGGTTTGTGGCGCGGCGCTGATCTGCGCTATACTCCTGCCTGATGCGCGTTAAGGCACGCCTGCGGACGCTCGCAACCCGGGCGCTCGGCGAGACGATGGATGTCAAGACGATGGTCCATCTGATCAGGCGACTGTTCGGCACCTACGATCTCAACGAACGAACCGGCTTTCCGCTGTCGGTGCCGATCCCGAACCGCACCGCGGCCCAACAGATCATCGACGACGTTGTATCCGCCGGGCTCTTTCTGGACTTTGTCGCGCTGCTGCTCGACATCGAGCGGCTCGGTATGTCCGGACGGATGTATCGGTTCCCGCGGATGACGCTCCTGGTCAACGAGATACTTGCGCTCGGATACCGGTACGACGACGGCGCGCGCGTCTTCGTCGAGGACACGTCGATCCGGACGACCCGCAACTGGGGCGTCCTGAAGGAAGGCGAGTCGTACGTGATGGCCTTTCTGGGAGTGGACGTCGTCGGTAATACCAAGCTCGTGAAACAGCACGGAAACACGGTCATGGGCGAGCTCTACGCCGCGGTCAGAGCGCTCATCGTCGAGTGCTGTGAGAAACGTAACGGCAGGCTCTGGGGCTGGGAGGGCGACGGTGGCGTCGTTGCCTTCACCTTCGAAGAGCAGAACCAGCGCGCCGCGCTGAGCGGGATCGAGTTGCTGCACGAACTCCTGTTGTACAACCTGACCGAGTGTCCGCTGAAACAGGGGCTTCATCTGCGGGTTACGCTGCACAACGGCGCGTGCGAGTACTCGGAGAGCGGGTCTGAACTGAAGTCAGACACGATCAAGCGGTTGTGGCAGATCGACGATGCCTTTGGTCGGCCCGACACGATGATCGTCACCGATTCGGTGTTCCCGAGCCTGGAACGTCCGATCGCGTCGCACCTGCGGCGGCTGAATGTTGCGGCCGACCAGGAGTACTACACGTACTCGTTGAGGTTTGTCGACTGATGACCGTGTACGTGCTGACCGACGACGAGCGAGTCCGCCCCATCTTTGCGACTGTGGAACGCAGCAGGACGTATTCGGTCGAGTGGCACCCCGCCTCAGATCGACCAGTCGAACTCAAGCGGTTCAACGCGCACGAGAGCTTTCTCTACTTCGACGCATCCGGTATGGATGCCTCGGCGGTGCGGCGGTGCGTCAATGTTCTGGAGGATGTCCGTCCCTGCCGGTTCGGCGTAATCGACCTGGCGGGCAGCGTTGACGACGTCGCCGAGTTGTTCCATCGCCGCGCGGCCGACTACATCGGTCCGGCGATCGCGGCGCACGGGGTATCGACCGCGCGTATGCGCCGCGTGGTCGAGTACGGTATCGGTCAGGGAGAGGATTCGGATCTGGATCGACTGGAACCCACAATCGTCGACACCGAACCCGACGCCGAGCCGTATCCCGATGCATCCGGACCCGACTGGAGTCGTGTGCGCCCAGGCGCGGAGTACACCTTCCTGATGCTCTACGCGGGTATAGACCGGATCGGTGACCTCAGCAGGAAGTCGAGCGCCGGACTCCTTGCCGATCTGCGACGGCGATTTGTCTCGATCCTGGAGGAGTACTTCGGTCCGTACGGTTCGCGCATGTGGACGTGGAAGGAGGATTACGGGCTCATGCTGCTCCCCTTCGACGGCGAGTCGGTTGACGCGTGCCTTCCGGCGATTCGACTGATGATCAACCGCGTCCTGATCAATACCGAACAGCTCTCCCCGTACGGTGAGATCGGCTGGCGACTCGCGCTGCACCTTGGGCGGACCGTCTACCGCGCGAACGGGGATACCGGGTCGATCGTTGCCGCCGACGTGAACTTTCTGTTTCATCTGGGAAGTCGGTACCTGGAACCAGGGACTCTTTCGGTAACTCAGCCGGTCCACGGATTGCTCCCCGCCCGGATCCGTCCGTTGATGAACCACCGCGGCTCCTTTGAGTCGGTTCAGGTCTATCAGCTCCGCGATCTGGCGTGACGTTTTGACGCCGATCATCGATACCCGTACCTTGAACCCTTGAGCGATAATCCACTCCCCGAATCATTTCTGCTTGGAACGAGCACATCTGCCTACCAGATCGAAGGAGCCTGGGATCAGGACGGCAAGGGCGAAAGCGTCTGGGACCGGTTCACGCATCGCCCGGGGGTCATCAAGGATGGGACCGACGGCGACCGCGCATGCGACCATTACCGCCGCGTCGACGAAGACGTGCGGCTTCTGGACTCGCTCGGTGTCGACGCGTACCGGTTTTCGGTGTCGTGGCCCCGCGTGATTCCCGACGGAACCGGTGCGGTAAGCGCGGCAGGACTCTCGTTCTACGACCGGCTTGTTGACCGACTGTGCGCGCGCGGCATCGAGCCGTTCGTGACGCTGTTTCACTGGGATACGCCCCAGGCGCTCGAGGAGCGTGGCGGCTGGACCAACCGAGCGATCGCTGGGTGGTTTGCCGAGTACGCCGATCGGATCGCGCGACTGCTCAGCGATCGGGTCACCCATTGGATCACGCTCAATGAGCCGATCTCGGTCGCCGGCGCGGGGTACCTGGCCGGGGTCCACGCGCCGGGTCGGCGCAGCCCCATCGCGGCGGCGCGTGCCGCACACTTCCAGCTACTGGCACACGCGCATGCGACCGACGCGATTCGGGCGGTCACACCGTCGGCGCGGATCGGGATAGCGAACTCCTTTGCGCCGGTCTACCCGCTGCGTCCGCGCGACAGCCGGGTTGCCGCGCGCGTGAGCGCCGTGCTCAACGAGCTGTTCATGGATCCGCTCTACTTCGGCTCTTACCCGGGCGCGGTCGGGCCACTGCTCGGGCTTCTGAACCGCGGTGTTCGGTCGGGCGACTGGGATCTGATCAACCGACCTCCCGACTTCGTCGGCGTGAATCACTACTCCCGGTATCTGGCGAAGCGGACGATTATACCCTTTGTCGGCGTGCGCTTTCTTCGGCCGGCCGATCGGATCAATCTGACCGATATCGAATGGGAGATCCATCCGCCGGGCTTTCGCAGCATCCTGGGGTGGATCCGCGACAGGTACGGTAATCCACCCGTGTACATAACCGAAAACGGAGCGTCGTTTGACGAACCGGTGCGCGACGGCCGGGTCGACGACATCCGGAGGATATCGTATCTGCACGGCTATCTGACGCAGATGCAGGCGGCGATCGAAGACGGATCGGACATCCGCGGCTACTTCGTGTGGAGCTTTCTGGACAACTTCGAGTGGGCGTACGGCTTTTCGCAGCGGTTCGGGCTCGTGCATGTCGACTACGACACCCTCAAGCGTCTACCGAAGGAGAGCTTCCGGTTCTACGCGGACGTGTGCCGCACGCGCGACCCGCATCGATCGTTCATCGCGCAGGCCGATCGGACTCCGACCGATCGGAGTCGCGCCGACTCAGGTCGGACTGATTCATGAGTATATCCCAGGCGTTTCGAAGCGCCGCGATCGTGTTTTCCACCGCGGCATCGACCGCGCGCGTACCCTGGTCGACGATCGCTTCGTCGACGTCGGTGGTCTTGCTGTCGAGTTTCAGCATCGCCTTCTCCAGTCGGCGCAGCGCGCGCATCGCGCCCTTCGGGCTGTCCTCGCTATAGTCGCCAAACTCGTAGTCGACAACGTCGTCATCCTCGCGGATCTCCCCGACGAGCGCGCGGTGGAGGCTCACCTTGATCGCCTTCAGCGAATACCCGACCCGACCCTCCTTCTCGAAGCGTCGTACATCGACTCGGACGTGCGTGTCGGGTACTACCCGGAACGCACCGTGCTTCGCGGCGCGTTTGACCAGATCGTGGTCTTCGGCAACCTTCAGGCTTTCGTCGAAACCACCGATCCGTTCGAACACGTCGCGTCGGATCGCGATGCAGTAACCGGGGGCGTTCGGATCGCTGTACTGGGTCAGTCGCACAAAGAGGTTCGCGAAGTTGTGGATGACCCGGTCGGTGCTCAGCCGCGACAGCGGCTTCATAGGACAGGTCGCCGCGACCAGGTCGCGACCTTCCATCGCGTCGCACACCGTGCGGACGAACCGTTTCGGGATCCGTACGTCGGCGTCCAGAAAGATCAGGATATCTGTATCCGCGTCGCGTGCGCCGGAGTTCCGTCCCGCGGCCGGCAGACCACCTTCAACTACCGTCGCACCGCGTGATCGCGCGATCTCACGGGTCCGGTCGGTCGATTCGGCGTCTGCGACGACTACCTGCGGATCGGCGCCGCGCTGCGCGGCGATGTCGCGCAGCAGTGCAGGAAGCGTCTTCTCCTCGTTGTACGCCGGGATCACGATCGTAGAAGTCATGCCAAAAACCTACGGCGTGTCCGCCCGGCGGTCAAATCGCCCACCGTCGGCTCGGTCGCGCAGCGGACCGATAGTCGTTGTATCTACAAGCTATTATCGCTATGTTTGGCTCGGTTCGGCATCGGGCGATGGGAGGTGTGCGTGCGCAGACGGGTGACCGGTAGAGCGATCGCGTTCGGAGCGCTGGTTGCGATCGCAATCGTTGGTTGTGACCGCGCCGCCGATCCCGATGCCGCATCGGCGTTTCGCGACCGCTTTCTTGCCGGAGAGGTCGAGTGGGACGCCGTGGTCGAACAAGCCCGTTCAGAGGGACGCGTCGAGTTCTATCACTGGGGAGGCAGCGAAGCGCTCAACTCGTGGCTCGAACTCATCGCGCGTCCGGCTATCGAGGCGATCGGAATCGGCGTCGACTTCAGGCGCTCTGATACGCGCGACGTGGTGGACCTGATCCTGTCGGAGATCGCGTCGGGGCGCGGCCCCGGAAGCGGGTCGGTCGACGTCGTCTGGATCAACGGCGAGAACTTCAGGACGCTCAGGATGAACGACGCGTTGTTTGGGGCGTTCGCCGATCGATTGCCGTCGTCGGCCTACTTCGCGTTCGACCCTGATGATCCGGCGTCGAGCATCAACCGGTTCGACTTTGGTACCCCGACCGATCTGATGGAGATGCCCTGGGCCGGATTCCAGTTCACGCTCCGCGTCGATGCCGATCGGGTTGATCCCGCCGAAGCGCCTGCGACGTTTGCCGCGCTCGAGTCGTGGGTACGCGCTAACCCCGGCCGCTTCACCTACGTCGCACCGCCGCACTATATCGGTTCAACTTTCATACACGCGCTCCTTTACGAGACGAACCCGGACTCAACCGGTTACGTACCGTTTCTTGGCGACCCACAAGACTTGGGAGTGACCGAGTTCGCCCGCCTGATCGGTCCCGGCTTCGAGTATCTGCGCCGCATTGAGCCGTACCTGCTCGGCGGCGGTGGGCGGAGTGCTCGTGGCGCGCCGATCTACCCCGCGTCGGCGGCCGCGCTGCAGGCACGGTTTGTCGCTGGCGAGGTCGATTTCGATATGGAGTTTGGCGTCTACGATGTCGACCGTGACATCCGATCGGGTCGCTACCCGCCGACGGTCCGCAACATCATCTTCCCCGAGTCAGGCATGATCAAGGACATGAGCTACCTGGCGATTCCGAGGAATGCACCCGCTCCTGCAGCGGCGCTTGTAGCGATAGACGCGCTGTCGACGCCGGAGAGCCATCTGTCAAAGTTGGTGGAGATCGGGTTTGCGCCAGCGATCGATCTGGCGCGGCTTGATCCCGAAGAGCGCGCGCGATTCCTGGCGGCCGCGCCGGATCTCCGCGGTGTGACCGAAGAGGCGCTTGCGATGCGCGCGGTGCCGAGCGTGAACGCAGGCTTGGTTGATGCGATCGACGCGGTCTGGCTGGAGTACATCGCCGAGCAGTCGGCCCGTTCATTCGATGAGATCGTCCTTGACGCGTGGCGCAACCTCGGTCTCTGATCGAGCGACGCCGGTGAAAGCCGGCGGCCACCGCGTGGCGATCGTGCTCGGTCTCGCGCCGGTGACCGCGGTCCTTTCGCTGCTTTTCATCGGGCCGCTTCTGGTGGCGCTCGCGCAGAGTCTTGGACACGCCCCGATCTATGGCGTCGAGGAGTTTCCGACGCTTCGCTACTACGCGCACGTGCTCGGGTCGTCGCGGTTCAGGATCGCGCTGCTGTACACGCTCTACTACGCCGTCGTTCCGACGATCGTGTCGACGGTTGCCGGTGTGGCGCTCGCGCTTGCGCTCCGTCACCCGATCCGGGGTTCCCGCGTGCTGGTCGCGGTACTGCGCTTGCCCGTCGTGGTGCCGTATCTGGTTGGAGCGTCCGTCGTCGTCGCGCTCTTCGCGAACGGGGGCCTCATCGCGCGCGTGCTGTTTGCGCTTGGCGCGATCGGTTCGACTGGCGACTTCCCGCGCGTGCTGTTCAGCGCCGGTGGCTGGGGCGTGATGCTTGTCTACCTGTTCAAACAGATCCCGTTCACGTTCATCGTGGTGTCGGCCGCGCTCGCAGGTGACGGCGCCCAGTACGAGGAGGTCGCTCGTTCGCTCGGCGCGACTCCGGTTCGGGCACTCTGGCACGTCGTGCTGCCGCGGGTTGTGCCCGCGATCGTCACCGCGTCGCTGCTTGTGTTCGCGTTCAACTTCCAGACGTATGAGATCCCGTATCTGCTCGGCGCGACCTTTCCGAACACGCTGCCGGTAGAGGCGATGCGCCGGTTCAACGCGGCCGATCTGTCGCGCCGACCCGAAGCGATGGCGTACCTGATGGTCATCACGGCGATCTCCGGTGTCGTGCTGGCGGCCTACCTGCAGGTCTACCGTCGATGGGAGCGGGGGAGGGGACGATCGTGATCGGGGCCCGATCGCGCGGGCGCGGTCTCTACTCGACCTCGCGCGGCGTACGTGTCGCGCTGTGGATCGTCTTCGCGCTGTTCTCCTTTCCGTTCGTGCCGCTCGTTGTCGCGTCGTTTGCGTTTCGCTGGCATTGGCCCGCGGTCGTTCCGACCGAGTGGCTATGGACCGCTCGCGATGCGTCGACAGTTCCCGTCGGGTGGGCATATCTGTTCTCTCGTGTTTCGCGGCTCGGACCGGCGTTCGCGAACACGACGCTTATCGGCGTTGCCGTCGCGTCTCTGGCGGTTGCGCTCGCGCTCCCCGCCGCCCGTGTGATCGCCCGGTACGACTTCCGCGGCAAGTCCTTCTTCGAGTTCGTGTTTCTGATGCCGGTCATCGTACCGCAGATCTCGATTGGCATCGGAACGTTGCTGCTCTTCCTTCGCCTTGGCCTTGTCCGGACGCATGTCGGCGTGATCCTGGCGCATCTGGTGCCGACGCTGCCGTACGCGCTGCGGATCATGACCGCGGTGTTTCAGAACCTGGACCACGGATACGAAGAAGTGGCTCAAACGTTGGGGGCGGGCCGGATGCAGCGGTTCGTGCGCGTCGTGCTGCCGCTCGTGCTGCCGGGCGTCGCGACGGCGGGTCTGTTCGCATTTCTGATCAGCTCCAACGTGTTTCTGCTCACCTTCCTGGTCTCCGGCGGCCGCATCCCGACCCTCCCGACAATGCTCTTCTCTCACATCGAGTCGGGAGCTCCGCTCGACGCGACGACCGCGGGGCTCGTCGTGATCGTGTCGCTGCCCGGCATCGCCTTTCTGCTGCTGACCGATCGGCTGACCGGACAGCGTCTGTCGCTCGCGTCGCTTGGTGCTCCCGTTCAGCCGGCCGTTGGAGGCCGCCGGTGAGCTCGATCGAGATCGACCGTGTGTCGAAGGCGTACGACGGACCGCTTGTTGTCGACTCCCTGAGCCTGTGCGTGCCGAGCGGGACCGTGTTCGGGCTTCTTGGCCCGAGCGGATGCGGCAAGACGACGACGCTGCGGATGATCGCGGGCCTCCTGCAACCCGACTCGGGCGATATCCGCTTCGACGGTGTATCTGTCCTTGCAGTACCCCCGGAGCGGCGCGCGATCGGCATGGTGTTCCAGCAGCACCTTCTGTTTCCGCACATGAACGTCGAGCAGAACGTGTCGTTCGGGCTTCGGATGCAGGGGGTGCGCCCGGCAGCATCGCGATCGCGCGTCGATGAGGCACTCGACCTTGTCCGCCTTGGTGGAACGCAGCGAAGGTACCCGGCGCAGCTTTCCGGGGGGCAGCAACAGCGTGTCGCGCTCGCGCGCGCGGTCGTCACCAACCCGGCTGTGTTGCTCCTGGACGAACCGCTGTCCAACCTGGATACCCGGCTGCGCGAAGAGATGCGCGCGCTGATCCGCTCGGTCCAACGGCGGCTAGGAATCACGACGATCGTCGTGACGCACGACCAGGGCGAGGCGATGGAGCTATCCGACCAGATGGCGGTGATGTTCGACGGTGCGATCGCGCAGGTCGGACGACCCGCCGAACTCTACGCGCGGCCGGACAGCGCCCGGATCGCTCGTTTTCTTGGTGCGACGAACCTGATACCCGCGCAGGTCGTGGATACGACGGCGGTCGACCTGATGCGCATAGACACGCCCTTTGGTTCGCTTGACGTGTGTCCGGGCAACTCGGCGCCGACAACCGGTTCGCCGCGAGTCGTCGCGAGCATCCGGTGCGAACACGTAGCGATCGTCGATCGGCATATCGACGGCCCCACGGCTTCGGGAGTGTCGACACGCGACGGCGCGCGCAACATCTTTACCGGTTTGATAGACGACGTGGTGGTTGGCGCCGGGCGCATCACCTACGCTGTCGATGTACGCGGCACCAGGATCACGGCGGTCGAAGTGTCGGACGCCGAGCGGGCTCGCGGTTCTACCGTACAGGTTCGACTGCCGTGCGATCGGGTGAGGCTCCTGCCGTTCGATCCCGACCTCGCCGGGAGGTGAACGCAACCGGACGGGCTATCTCCCGGGCTCGCTCCCAAGCGTTCGAACCGCCCAGACCAGTCGTTGGATGATGCCGACTCCACCGCCCGCAGCGCCGATCAGCGCGATCGCGACGCCCCACTGCGGGATCAGCAGCAGTGCCGTGTAGAGGACGATCGTTTCGGTGCCCTCCATCAGACCCGAGGGCATATCGATCGACGTCGTGCGAGCAGGGTCGGTCTGTTGTCGCTTCTCCAGGATCGCCGACAGGTACATCCACGACGCGAGGTTGCCGTAGAACGCGGCGATCATCACGAGCGTACTCATCGTGAACGCCGGGTCGCCGCGATCGAGCGCGATCGCCGCAGGAAGCGCCGCGTACACGATCGCGTCGCCCAACATGTCCACGTAGCCACCCAGATCAGACGATTCGCCGCGGATCCGCGCGACCTCTCCATCGATGCCGTCCAGTATCCGGTTCGCCAGCCACAGTGCGCACGCGATGACCATCGCGCCCGTGGCCGCCGCAATCACTGCGGCCGCCCCGACAGCGAACGCGGCGACGGTGATCGGTAGAGCAGATACATGACGACTGAGTAGTGTTGCGGGTCCGCGGAGCAGCGCATTCTTGACGCCGCGCATGAACCGGTCAATCATCGCGTGCGTTGTCGGTCGCAGCGCACAGGCAGGAGCATACGACCCTGTCCGTGGTCCAGGTCAATCTTCGACCGAAAACTCTTCCTTCGGCGCGCCGCAGACCGGACAGACCCAGTCGTTGGGCAGGTCGTCGAACGAGGTGCCCGCAGCGATGTCCGCGTCGGGATCTCCCTCGGCCGGATCGTAGATGTACCCACACACGTCGCAGACATACTTCTTCATAGGAACCCTCGGCGCTTTTGATCGCGATTCTACTCTGTACCGCTGCGCGGTTCAAGGCCC